>JBDNIH010000153.1:0-36768 GCA_041688385.1 Bacteroidia bacterium | reverse complement strand
TATGGACGACTTTTTGTAGCGGGGGCTGGACTCGAACCAGCGACCTTTGGGTTATGAGCCCAACGAGCTACCAACTGCTCTACCCCGCACTCTCTGAATTGGATTGCAAAGATATAATTCCGTTCTTTGCATCCCAAACTTTTTGAGAAAATAATGTCACACAAGGCCGGCTTCGTTAATATACTGGGGAAACCCAATGCAGGGAAGTCGACCCTCATGAACCAGTTGGTAGGTGAGAAACTGTCCATAGTCACCCCAAAGGCACAAACTACCCGTCACCGCATACTTGGAATCGTTAGCGAAGAAGCGTATCAAATTGTCTTCTCTGATACCCCTGGTTACCTTGAATCTAAGTACGGACTTCACCGTTCGATGATGAAATTCGTAGAATCGGCCATCGAAGATGCCGATATAATACTGTGGGTGATTGATGTTACAGATCAAAGCGAACTGCAGGAGTACAAAGAACAGATACTTCAAGCACCCAAGCTGATTATTCTTCTCAATAAAGTAGACCAGCTCCGCGACGGTGAGGAAGCACCCCTTATCGCCAAATGGAAGGCAGAAGTACCTCATGCTGTGGTATTACCTATCGCCGCAGAACAAGGTCATAATATAGGTGGATTGATGGGGTACATAATACAAATGTTGCCCGTAGGTCCAGCCTTTTATGGCAGCGACGAGCTCACCGATAAAAGTGAACGCTTTCTGGCTGCCGAAATCGTGCGCGAAAAAATATTCATGAACTACCGCCAGGAAATTCCTTACGCCTGTGAGGTAGAGGTGGATAGTTTTAAGGATGAAGAAAAACTCCTGCGCATTAATGCAGTGGTATATGTAGAACGGGCCTCACAAAAAGGCATCGTTATCGGCCCTAAGGGTGCCGGTTTAAAAAAAGTTGGCATCGAAGCTCGCAAGGACCTCGAGGCATTTTTCGGCAAACAAGTCATGCTGACTTTGTTTGTCAAAGTAAAAGAGAACTGGCGAAACGACGACCGTATGCTTCGCTATTTCGGATATAATCACTGAGTATGAGTCGTGTAGTCGCCATTGTTGGCCGCCCAAATGTGGGTAAAAGTACCTTGTTTAACCGCCTTACCGAAAGTCGCAAGGCCATCGTAGATGATTTTTCGGGCGTAACCCGCGACCGGCATTATGGCCAGTCGGAGTGGATAGGAGAGAAGTTTACGGTAATTGATACCGGCGGCTTTGTGCATGGTTCTGACGATATTTTCGAAGCAGCCATCCGCAGCCAGGTGCACATTGCCATGGAGGAGGCGGATGTGATTCTCTTTATGGTAGACGTAACAACCGGCATCACCGATTTGGATGAGTCCATGGCAGATTTACTGCGCCGGACCAAAAAGCCTGTTTTTGTTATCTCGAATAAAGTCGACCACCACGAACGTATGGCCGCTTCGGCCGAGTTTTACGCCTTTGGTTTGGGCGAAGTGTATAACATTTCATCACAATCAGGATCTGGTACGGGCGAATTACTGGATGATGTAGTGAAAGCGCTACCTCCAGCCCCTGAAGAAGACGACACCGCCTTAGCGCGCGTGGCTATTGTTGGTCGGCCGAATGTAGGTAAAAGCACCATGCTCAATGCCCTATTAGGAAAGGAACGCACTATTGTTACCCCAATTGCTGGCACTACCCGCGATACGATTTTGGAAGAATACAATGCTTTCGGGCATCATTTTTACCTCATCGATACTGCCGGAATGCGTAAAAAAGCACGTGTTCATGAGGATATCGAATTTTATTCAGTGATGCGTACCATCCGGGCCATCGAAGAGTGCGACGTGGTTATGTTGATGATAGATGCACAAGAAGGCATTCAAGCCCAGGACTTGGCCATTTTCCATCTCGCCGAAAAAAACATGAAGGGGATAGTCGTTGTGGTGAATAAATGGGATGCCATTGAAAAAGATCACAAAACCACCAAAGTTTTTGAAGATAAGATCAAAGAGAAAATTGCTCCTTTCGTTGATGTACCGATAGTATTTACTTCGGCCACCGAAAAACAGCGTATCATGAAAGCAGTGGAGACTGCTTTGGAGGTTTACGACAATCGCAGTAAAAAGATTAAGACCAGTCAGCTGAACGAAATAATGCTGCAGGTGATTGAGAATTATCCGCCACCAGCATGGAAGGGCAAATACATCCGCATTAAGTATTGTACGCAAATCAAAATTGCTACACCCACTTTCGTTTTTTTCTGTAATCTGCCCCAGTATATTCGTGAATCTTACAAACGTTATCTGGAAAATAAGCTCCGGGAAAACTTCGATTTTACGGGTGTTCCGATCAATATATTTTTCCGGGAAAAGTAAAGCGAGGCTTTTTTTTCACGAGAGATTTGAAGTGATTTCGAGATATCCACACCAACGCGCTATAATTCAGCGCTTTGACTTATTTAAGTGTTAATAAAATAATTTTTGCAAGTGCTGATTCTCTGCGTAGATTTGTGGCGTTAAAAAAAAGACACCATGAAAAAATTATTTGCTCTCCTCCTCGTAGCTGGCGCATTGTTCGCTGTTGCTTGTGGAAACGCTGAAGAAGCTACTGAAGAAAACACCATGGAAGCTCCTATTGAAGAGGCTCCAATGGAAGAAGCTCCTGCTGTTGAAGAAGCTCCTGCTGACACAACTGCTGCTGAGACTCCAGCTATGTAATTCTAGCAAACAAAAAGAAACCCCGACGGAAACGCCGGGGTTTTTTTATGCCCTATATTTTTTATTTGAGTTATCGACCTACCGTATCAGCTTGAGCGTTTCGCGAAGGGCAGCATCTTCTTGATGTAAAACGGGGTAGAATGCCTCGTTACCAAACAGCTGACGCCCCATATAAGCCTTTAGGTATAATTTGATTTGGGACATTTCTGCCTTTAACATGGTGGGCGAAACTGTAATTTTTTCCGCTTCCGCCAGTTGGATTAATGCTTTTACTATTTGATCGCTTGGCTGGTAGCTCTGAACATATTTGAGCGCACTACCTAAATCACCAACCAAGGCTCTTTCTTGGTCGGCTAAGGTGTAGCTATAATCTATAAGCAAGCCGCTGTTAAATAGCTGGCTGAGCAATGGTCCGGCTTGAGAAGAATCTGCAGGGACAAAAATGTCGGGAATTATTCCTCCTCCTCCATATACCGTACGGCCATTTTTAGTTTTAAAAGCTAAGCTGTCGTTAACTAAGATGCTATCTGCCGAAAATACTTCGCCATGGGTATACCGATCCAATAAATCTTCTGACTTATCTTTTTCATAAGGCTTTTGAATAGACCGGCCACTTGGCGTATAGTAACGCGCCACAGTCAAACGTACCGCTGAGCCATCTGCTAAACCGAATTGCTCTTGTACCAGTCCTTTGCCAAAGGAGCGTCGTCCAATGATGGTGCCTCTGTCTTGGTCTTGCAAAGCGCCGGCCACAATTTCACTGGCCGATGCTGAACCCTCGTCGATGAGGACATATATTTTTCCTTTTTCGAACAAACCGTTACTGCTTGCTTGATAATCTCTGCGCGGCTGTGTTCGGCCTTCGGTATAGGTGATGAGTTCACGGTTAGGTAAAAACTCATCACACAACTGTATGGCAGCATCGAGATAGCCGCCCGGATTTCCTCTTAAATCTAATATCAGATTTTGCATAGGGCCGGATTGCGCCAACTTGAGATAGGACGTTTTGAACTCTTGTGCGGTGGTAGCACTGAATTTATTGATTTTAATGTATCCAGTCCCCGGCAATGGACGGTAGGCAACATCCACACTATAAATAGGAATTTTGCCACGCGTAATGGTGAAAGGCAATAGTCGAGATTGATTTTTCCGAACTACGTCCACCTTGACTTTGGTACCTCGGTTACCGCGCAGCCGTTTGATTACGTCTTCATTCGTAAAATCTGGGCCAGTTACATTTTTGCCATCAACGTTAACGATTTTGTCTCCGGCGCGTAACCCAACCGCTTCGGAAGGCCCCCCAGAAATAGCGGAAACTACCAATATGGTGTCGTCTAGTCGGTAAAATTCAATACCAATTCCTTCAAAATTACCTTCTAATGGCTGATTAACCTCCTCAAAGTCGGCAGCTGGAATGTACGAGGAGTAAGGGTCAAGTTGGTGAAGCATGGCCACTATTCCTGCACCTTGAATGGCGGCGAAGTCGATGGTATCTACATAACGCTTTTCTACCAAGGCGGAGACTTGCTCGAGTAAACCACCTCGTGCTTTGAAAACCATGGTAGGTGGGTTGGCGTTATTCATTTTATATCCAAAAAACATCCCCAAAGCAAGAAAAATGCTAAGTAGTAAGGGCAGCCAGATTGTTCGTTTGTTATTCACGCGGGATAGAAATTAGGGTAAGTTAACTCTGCTACATTAAATAAGTTTGTGCAATTGCGAAGCTGCGACAAATTTGCAGGTAATTTTGTAGGTCTACACCTGAGTTTACAAATTTTGGATAATTCATTTCAACGTATTACCGAGGCTGGTTCGAATCACCAGGGCCTCGAGCAGTTAAGTATACCTGCTTTGCTGCGGGGAATCAACCAAGAAGATCAAACCGTTCCCCTCGCCGTGGCGCAGGCACTGCCCGCGATCGAAGCGTTGGCCGAGCGCGTTTATAACGCCATGAAAGGTGGCGGACGATTGTTTTATATGGGTGCTGGCACCAGCGGCCGTTTGGGTGTTCTTGATGCATCGGAATGTCCGCCAACCTATGGTGTACCATTCGACAGGGTGGTAGGAATTATCGCCGGTGGAGATACCGCCATTCGTAGAGCTGTTGAGTTTGCTGAAGATGACACCAAACAAGGTTGGCTCGATTTGCAAGCCTGGAACATTGACCCAGCTGATGTGGTTGTGGGCATAGCCGCTTCAGGAAGTACCCCTTATGTGGTGGGTGCTTTACAGGCTTGTCGGAAGGCAGGTATTAGCACAGGCTGCATCACGTGTAATCCAGGCTCACCCGTGGCAGCCGAGGCTGATTTCCCGGTGGAAGTGGTGGTAGGGCCGGAATTTGTGACTGGCTCAACCCGCATGAAAAGTGGAACAGCACAAAAGTTGGTCTTAAATATGCTTTCTACCACCGTCATGATACGATTGGGATACGTGAAGGGAAATAAAATGGTGCACATGCAACCCACCAACAACAAGCTGGTGGACAGGGGAACACGCATGATTATGCAAGAGTTAGGTGTAGATGAACAAACCGCCGCAGCCTGGTTGGCCGAATACCGTCAGGTACACAAAGTTCTCGCCGCTAAAAAACGAGATTAATGCACCACATCGAGCCATTTTATAATTGGATAGACGACTATAACGCTGCCGAAGATGAACAGTCACCATTTTTCGGACGCAACTACAATGAGTTTGCCTTCACCCAAGCCATCTACAACCATTATATTCATCCTCAATGGGATAATTTTGGTTCAGAGACGTTATTCCTGAAAATTCTTTACACCGATTACGAAGCGGGATATACCATCATTGAATTTATAGGGGAATGGAACGACGCGATTGCCAATGATATCATGACCCTCAAACAAGAGATTATTGATATACTCGTAGATGAGGGTGTGAACTGTTTTATACTCATAGGCGAAAACATACTCAATTTCCATGTATCCGACGATGCCTACTATGAAGAGTGGTTCAGTGATTTGGAGGAAGGTTGGATAGTGGCAGTGAATTTTAGAGCGCATGTGCTCGAGGAGATGAAAGCTGGTAATCTCGATTATTACATCAATTTTGGCGGTGAACTCGATGACTTTAACTGGCGTAAATTTCATCCAAGGCAACTTTTTGCCAGCATCGATAGTTTAATCACCAAACGACTACTTCCCTGAATGGCCCGACAACGATTTAATAGTGGCAACAAAGCCGCTGAAGAGCTTCCTAAAGCAAAATTCAACAAAGAAAACATTCGAAAAGCCAGACGTATTTTACAATATCTAGCTCCCTATAAGGCCAGGTTTATTACGGGTTTGGCTTTGTTGGTGGTCGGTAGTTTGTTGTCGCTTGGTTTCCCTTTTCTGATGGGCAAACTCATCGATGCTGCCATGAACATCGCAGCAGAGGGTATGTTTACCGACATCAATACCATTGCAATTTCCTTGTTGGCCATCTTACTGGGGCAGGCAATCATCTCCTTTTTCCGCATTTATTTGTTTGTACAGGTCGGTGAGCGTTCATTGGCGGATTTACGCTTGGATACCTTTCATCGCATCATACGGCTTCCGATGGATTTTTTCGCACAACGCAGGGTAGGGGAGCTTAACAGCCGTATTTCGGCTGATTTGTCGCAGATTCAAGACACCATGACAACTACTTTGGCCGAATTAATTCGACAAATGGTTGTTTTGATTGGGGGCATAGCGTTATTGGCTTACACATCTGGTCAACTCACGGTATTTATGTTGTCGGTTTTTCCGGTATTGGTGGTGGTAGCTGTTGTATTTGGCCGTGTAATCCGCAAAGTTGCCAAGCAGGCGCAAGACAAACTTGCCGATTCGAATACCGTAGTTGAAGAAACGCTACAGGCCATTGCCAGTGTAAAAGCATATACCAACGAATGGTTTGAGCTGCGGCGTTACCGCGGTAATATTCAGGAAGTGGTAAGATTTGCGTTAAAAGGTGCCGTCTACCGGGGTGCTTTTGCCAGTTTTATCATTTTTTGTCTGTTGGGGAGTATAGTTGTTGTGATTTGGTACGGCACTAAGTTGGTCAGTGCTGGTGAGATGAGCGTGGGTAGTTTAACGAGCTTTGTGCTGTATTCGACCTTCGTCGGGGCGGCTATGGGTAGTTTTGCTGAATTGTATGCCCAAGTTCAAAAGGCATTGGGAGCAACTGAGCGTGTTTTTGAAATCCTGAATGAACACACCGAAGACATTAATTTAGAACATAGTGGCGATACCGTTACGTTAAAGCTCAAAGGCCAGTTGACTTTTCAAGGCGTAAATTTCAGCTATGCCAGTCGCAACGACCGGCAGGTGATCACCGATCTTAGCTTCAGCATACAAGCCGGCGAAAAGCTGGCAGTGGTAGGCCCAAGTGGTGCAGGTAAATCTACTTTGGTGAGCCTTGTGCAACGTTTTTATCAGCAAGATGCAGGACTTATCCAGGTAGATGGTAAAGATATTAATACCTTTTCTCTGACCGATTACCGCCAGAATTTGGCCGTCGTTCCTCAAGATGTCATACTCTTCGGGGGTACTATCGAAGAAAATATAGCTTATGGGAAACCGGGTGCCAGTAGAGCTGAAATTGAAGCTGCAGCCCGAAAGGCCAATGCTTTTGATTTTATTGAATCTTTCCCCGAAAATTTTGCAACAGTAGTGGGAGAGCGAGGTGTAAAGCTTTCAGGTGGACAGCGGCAGCGGATCGCCATTGCCAGAGCAGTTTTACGCGATCCAGCTATACTCATACTTGATGAAGCCACCTCTTCGCTCGACAGTGAATCGGAACGACTGGTTCAGGACGCATTAAATCAATTGATGATTGGAAGGACCAGCATTATCATCGCACACCGACTGAGTACGATTCGCGATGCCGATAAAATTTTAGTGCTCGATCATGGGCGGATGGTAGAATTTGGCACCCACACGGAACTCATGGAAATTGAAGGTGGCTTGTACCGCAATCTGAAGTTATTACAGACAGATTTGGTGGGGATTTGAGTACGGCATGGTCTGCGGAATTCGGCCCTAAGTACGGCCTGTATGGCTGACTTGCAGCGTGTTTCAGATTTAGTTCATATAAGAATATTTGTGGCTATTATTTAGAATGCTTTTAAATAGCGCGAAGCATTTGATTTTTTTGTGACAAGCGTCGGTTAGATGCCATTTACACCTAATTTTGCGCTGATGCTGAAAAAGCGTCAATGCTTCAAAAAATCTTGCGCAAATGATTCAAAATCAAAGATTTTCTATTCGCAGTTGGGCAGTCCTGGTACTGGGTTTGGTCTTATTCAGCGGTTTAGCTGTTGAAACCAAGGCTCAGGTAGATGGTGCCGAACTGTATAATAACAATTGTGTAGCCTGCCACAAAATCGATCAGGATTTGGTAGGTCCGGCCTTGAAAGGCATAACGGAGCGTCGTGATGAGGCTTGGTTGCTAAAATGGATACGGAATTCACAAGCTGTTATCGCTTCGGGCGATCAGTACGCAGTGGATTTGTTCGCTAAGTGGAACAAAATAGCCATGCCAGCTTATGATTGGTCGGACGAAGAGATTAAAGCTGTTTTGGCCTATGTCAAGGAGCAGGGAGATGCTACGGCAGTTGCTGCCGGTGGAACTGCTGCTGGCGATCCTTTGGCAGCAGCCGAAGCTTTGGTTGCCGACGATAATGTTTTCCCAATGTCGACATTGTTGTACATCATCATCTTTTTGGCTGCCGCAGTAATTTTCTTGCTTGTGCGCATGCAGAAGCAATTCCAAAACAGCTACGAAAACAAAGTTGAAAAGGGTCAGTTAGACCCCGAAAAACTGATAGAAGTTAAACCGCGTATTAAAATCAAGCCAGCTTATTTGGTGGTAGGTGGTTTGGGGCTTTTCCTCCTCGGCGGTATTGGTTGGGGAATAGATGTAGCACAGCACATAGGTATACAACAAGGTTATCAGCCTTCGCAGCCCATAGCATTTTCGCATGAGTTGCATGCTGGCAAACACGAAATACAATGTTCATACTGTCACACTGGTGTAGAGCGCGGTAAATCTGCAACGCTTCCATCGGTGAATGTGTGTATGAACTGTCACAACCAGATCTTAACGGACAAACCTGAGATCAAAAAAATCGCTGCAGCTTGGGAAAATAACCAACCTATTGAGTGGGTGCGTATTCACAATTTGCAGGACTTTGCTTACTTCAATCATTACCAGCACTATAAAATTGCGGGTATTGAGTGTCAAACTTGCCATGGTCCAATTCAGGAAATGCCAGAAGTATACCAACATAGTCAGTTGACTATGGGCTGGTGTATCAACTGTCACCGCGAAACCAATGTCAATCTCGACAACGGTTATTACCAGCAAGTGCATGGCGATTCTGAGAAATTCAAAAACGCCCTCACCGAAAAAGGACTTACCATTGCTAATTTGGGTGGTCTCGAGTGTTCAAAATGTCATTATTAATCCGCCCACATAATTCTCTTTTTTGATGGACATCACGCAAAAGAAGTATTGGAGAAGTGTTGAAGAACTCAACGCAAGCCCTCAATTCATCGAAGAATCATCCAAAGAGTTTGCGGAAGAAATTCCGGTTGACGAGCTCCTCAGCGAAAATGCGCTTAGTCTGAACGCAAACCGTCGCGACTTCCTCAAGGTATTCGGATTCAGCGTTACAGCTGCTACCCTGGCTGCCTGTACCAAAACTCCCGTAAAACGCGCCATGCCTTTCGTGCTTCAGCCCGAAGAGATCTCGCCTTCCATTCCAACCTGGTACGCAACTACCTATAGCGATGGTTACGATTACGCCAGCATCATTGTAAAAACCCGTGAAGGACGTCCGATTAAAATCGAAGGCAACACCTTGAGTGGTATTTCACAAGGTGGCGTTAACGCGCGTGTTCATGCTTCGGTATTGGGCCTGTACGACACAGCCCGCCTGCAACACCCGAGCAAAAGTGGTAAAATTACCGGTTGGGAAATCCTCGACGGCGAGGTGATGAGCCAGTTGGCAGAAATTAGCGCTGCAGGTGGTGCCATTCGTTTGTTGACCGGCAGCATGATTAGCCCGACGAGCAAAAAAATCATCAGCGACTTCATCGTAAAATATCCTGGTACTACCCATGTGGTATATGATGCCATTTCGCAGTCGGGTATGCTCGAAGCTAACAAAACCACATTTGGAAATGCCGTGCTGCCAAGCTACCACTTCGACAAAGCTGAAGTGATAGTAGGCATCGGTGCCGACTTTTTAGGCAATTGGATTTCGCCTGTAGAGTTCACCAAAGATTATATCAAAAACCGCAAGGTGAGCAAGACGAACCCGACCATGTCGCGGCACATTCAGCTCGAAACCATATTGACTGTAACTGGCTCCAACGCCGATCAGCGGGCTACTTACCAAGCATCGAAAGAAGCCTTGGTAGTTGTTAATTTATACAACGCCATTGCTGGTATGGCTGGTAAGGCCACTGTAAGTGCTACTGCTTATGATGTTGCAGGTAATACAATCAAATCGGCTGCAAAAGAATTGTGGGCTGCTAAAGGCAAATCGCTTGTGGTTTGCGGCAGTAACGATGCTGCAGTTCAAACCTTGGTAAATGCCATTAACAACCTACTCGGAAGTTACGGCAGCACCATCGATATGAGTATCCCGGTTTATCTCCGTCAGGGTATCGATGCTAATATGGCTGCACTCGTCGAAGAAATGAATGCTGGTAAAGTAGGTGCATTGATTGTGAGCGGTGTAAATCCGGTATATGATTACGCCGATAGCAAAACATTTATTTCTGGTTTGGAGAAAACCAAACTAACCATTACCGCATCCTTGTTTGCCGACGAAACTGCTGGCAAATCGAAATATGTTGCTGCTACAAATCATTATTTGGAGTGTTGGGGTGATGCTGAACCTGCCAAAGGTTATTATAGCATACAACAACCGGCTATTAGCCCATTGTTCGACACCCGTTCTTTCGACGAAACGCTTTTGGTTTGGTCGGGCAACACTACTACCGTTTACGACTACCTCAAAGCCAGTTGGAAAAACAACAGTGGTGCCGCTGATTTTGCAGCATTCTGGCGTAAGGCCTTGCACAACGGTGTTTCCGAAATGGCGTCACCAGGTGTACAGCCCACTTTCAGTGTCGATGTAGCTGCTGCTGCTGCTGCCATCAAAATCGAATCTGCTGAGCTCGAACTTGTTACTTACGAAAAAATGGGTATCGGTAACGGTGCACATGCGGGCAATCCTTGGTTACAAGAGTTGCCAGATCCTATTTCACGCGCTTGTTGGGATAACTACTTGGCCGTTTCACTTAAATATGCCAAAGACAATAACTTGTCTGATGGCGATGTAGTGAAAGTAGAAGCCAATAGTTACAGTGTTGAGGTCCCTGTGTTGATTCAGCCGGGTACTTTCACAGGTACAGTTGCATTGGCTGTTGGTTACGGTCGTACAGCTGCGGGTAAATCAGGCACCAACATAGGGGCCAATGCCTATCCTTTCCGCAAGGGTGCTGCTGTTAAAGTAACGGTAACCAATACTGGTCTGAAGTCGCCATTGGCGCAAACACAGACGCACCATACCATCGAAGGGCGTAATATCGTCAAAGAAACCACCCTCGACCGTTACAAAGAGAATGCTGCCGATGGTAACATTCGTCCTTATGTCTCCGTAAAAGGAGAAGACGGGAACTTCAAAAAAGTATATCCAGGCATCAGCCGCAATGCTATAACCCTTTGGGATCGTCGCGATTATGAAGGGCACCACTGGGCGATGGCAGTCGACCTAAACGCGTGTACTGGTTGCGGTGCTTGTGTTGTTAGCTGTCAGGTAGAGAACAACGTTCCTGTCGTAGGTAAAGATGAGGTAATCCGTCGCCGTGAAATGCATTGGATACGAATTGACCGCTACTATGCTTTCGGTAAAGCGGGTAGCGATACCAAAATTACCAAGGAAGAAGAATATCAGAACATCGAAGAAGGCGACAATGTAGAAGTTGCTTTCCAACCTGTAATGTGTCAGCAGTGTGATAACGCTCCTTGCGAAACTGTTTGCCCAGTATTGGCAACGACCCACAGTGATGAGGGCTTGAACCAAATGACCTACAACCGTTGTGTTGGAACCCGTTATTGCGCGAACAACTGTCCATACAAAGTGCGCCGTTTCAACTGGTTCTCTTATGTTGATAATGATAAATTTGCTACCAATCCTGCTCAGAGCGATTTAGGCAAGATGGTATTGAATCCTGATGTAACCGTTCGTGCTCGCGGAGTGATGGAGAAATGTACCTTCTGCGTACAACGTATCCAAGCTGTTAAACTCGACTCTAAACGCAACAACCGTCGTCCGTTGGATGGAGAGGTTCAGACCGCTTGTCAGCAGTCGTGCCCTTCGAATGCCATCATATTCGGTGACTTGAACGATCCGGACAGTGCTGTATCGCAGTTGTTCCTCAACGAACGTGCTTATGGCGTAATCGAAGAATTGAATGTATTGCCTTCGGTGAACTACCTCACCAAAGTCCGCAATAAAAAATCAACCGTAGCTTAATCTCAATCCGAATAAAAAGTTATGTACGAATCTCCACTCAGGCGTCCCCTTATCACAGGGAAGACCTCGTACGCCAAAATCACGGATGACATTGTGACGCCTATCGAGGCGGCACCCACCAAATGGTGGTACTTGGGCTTTGCGATTTCGGTCGCCGCGCTCGGACTCTGGCTTTTGGCTGTTGGTTATCTGCTCTTCACCGGTGTAGGTGTATGGGGCTTGAACAAAACTGTTGACTGGGGTTGGGATATCACCAACTTCGTTTGGTGGGTTGGTATTGGTCACGCCGGAACCCTCATTTCAGCGGTATTGTTGTTGTTCCGTCAGAAGTGGCGGACGGCGGTAAACCGCTCAGCAGAAGCCATGACCATCTTCGCGGTGATTTGCGCGGGTACCTATCCGCTGTTGCACGCTGGACGTCCTTGGGTGATTTATTGGGTATTCCCGTTGCCAAACACCTACGGTTCTTTGTGGGCCAACTTTAACTCACCGCTATTGTGGGACGTATTTGCGATCTCTACCTATTTCACCGTTTCACTCGTATTTTGGTACGTAGGTTTGATTCCAGATTTGGCCACCATCCGCGACCGGGCTAAAGGTTTACGCAAAACGATATACAACGCGCTAAGTTTCGGCTGGAACGGTTCCGCTAGAGCATGGCAGCGTTTCGAGACAGTTTCTCTCATCTTAGCTGGTTTGGCTACGCCACTCGTACTATCGGTACATACCATTGTATCCATGGACTTTGCCACCTCGGTAATTCCAGGTTGGCACACTACTATCTTCCCACCTTATTTTGTGGCTGGTGCGGTGTTCTCAGGATTTGCGATGGTGTTAACCCTCCTCATCATCATGCGTAAAGTGATGCGTTTGGAAGACTATATCACGATTTATCACATCGACGTGATGAATAAAATCATACTCGTAACGGGTAGCATCGTAGGTTCGGCTTATATCACCGAGTTTTTTATGGCTTGGTATTCTGCAAATCCTTTTGAGCGTTATGCTTTTATGAACCGCATGTTCGGTCCGTATTGGTGGGCGTATTGGTCTATGATGACTTGTAACGTTATCACCCCGCAGTTGTTCTGGTCTCAGAAAATACGTCGCAATATCACAGCAGTATTTATCATCTCTATTTTCGTAAATATTGGGATGTGGTTTGAGCGATTTGTAATTATCGTAACCTCGCTACACCGTGACTATTTGCCATCGAGTTGGGCTATGTACTCACCTACTTGGGTAGAGATCGCTATGTTCATTGGCTCCTTAGGTCTTTTCTTTACGCTGTTCTTCCTCTTCGCTAAATTTTTGCCGGTAATTGCTATTGCTGAGGTGAAATCGATTGTGAAGACGTCTGCAGAGCAGGAGATTGCCAAAACTGCTGAAGCCGAGGGCATAAATCTGAAAGAAGTTCATCCCCAAATCGCTTGATCATGAACCAGAAATACATACTTGGAATTTTTAGTGATGAGGTGCCTGTACTCGATGCCGTGCGTGCCTTACGCGCATCGGGCAGCAGCATCCACGATGTTTACAGTCCGTTTCCGATTCACGGTCTCGATGAAGCGCTCGGCCTGAAACGTTCACGTTTACCTAAAGCAGCCTTTTTGTTCGGCGTTACCGGCTTGTCGCTGTCGGTGTTGATGCAAGCATGGATGCTTGGTATTGACTGGCCGATGAACATTGGCGGTAAGCCTGCTTTGGCTTGGCCCGATTTTGTGCCGGTGAGTTTTGAAATCACGGTCTTATTAACCGCTTTGGGCATGGTAGCCACCTATTTCTATGCTTGCGGTTTTTTTCCGGGCGCAATACCAAAACAACCTGATATCCGCATTACCAACGATAAGTTCTGTATCGCCATCAATAGCGAAGGTGCCGACCAAGCAGCTGTTGAAGCTGTTTTACGTCTGCATGGCGCCGAAGAGGTGAAAGTAGAGGAGGTAGAACTATGAAAAAGCAAATCAGTATAGGTTTATTCGCTTTAGCCGTATTGAATTCCTGCGCTCTTGTAAAAGACGAAAAGGATACGGGCTACGAGTATGCCCCTCAGATGTATGTTTCTACCCCTTACGAACCTTATTCGCAGGTAAAAGAAAATAGCATCAACCCGAATGGCATGAATATGCGTCAGCCGGCAGAAGGTACCATTGGGCGCAACGGTGTTGGTTACGACAATACCCGTTTGGAGTTGATGTATAACTATCCCATCCCAAAAGACAGCCTTGAATACGCTGCTCAGGTGCTCAAAAATCCGTTGGAAAAAACAGAGAAGAACCTCAAAGAAGGTAAATACTTCTATACCGCTAATTGTCAGTCTTGCCATGGTAAAGAAGGCAAAGGTGATGGTTCGGTAGGTCTATTGTATGGTGGCGTGCCGAGTTATCAAGCGAGTTATATTGCTGATAAGCCATCAGGACATGTTTACCATGTAATCACCAAAGGTAGACGCCGTATGTGGGCGCATGGCTCCCAGATTCGTCCGGAAGACCGTTGGAAGATTGTTATGTATGTGAATCAATTAAGAGGTTATACCGGAGAATAATAACGACATGGGATCACATCACCACGAAATCGCTGTTAAGGAAGAAAAGTTCGTCTTTACCAGCAAACTACGCAATATCACCTTCGGTCTTATGGGCTTGGGTATTGTTGGCATGGCGTACGGTTTGATGACCGATGCGCATGGATTTTGGGCCAATTTTTTGCTTGGTAACTGGTACTTCATGGGCGTGGCTATGGCCGCTACCCTTTTTGTATTTGTAATGTCGGCGACCAATGCCGGATGGGCTATTGGTTTTAAACGTATTGCCGAAGCAATGTCGGGTTATATGCCCGCTGCTTTTGTAGGCTTTTTGATCATACTACTAGGTATGGCCATGCATTGGAATCACATTTACCACTGGACACACCCGGGCATAGCGGATAAATTCCTTGCCGACGGTGCATTAAATCCAGAATTTGATGAGATCATAGCCGAAAAGGTAGCCTACCTGAATATTCCATTTATGGCTGCGCGTACTGTCATTGCCTTTACCGCTTGGATGTTGTTCATCCGTGCGTATCGCAGGAACTCTTTGGCGGAAGACCTTCAAGGTGGATTAAAGTTTATGAAACGCAACAAAACCCTTGCTGTAGCTTTTTTACCGATTTACGCGGTGACCTGGGCGATGGCTTGTTGGGATTTTGTGATGTCGATTGATACACACTGGTATTCCACCATCTTCTGGATATATCATTTTGCTGCTGCATGGGTAACTGGCATTTCGGTCATTGCCATTATTGCTATCCTATTACGCCGCAATGGTTATTTACAGTCAATCACAGAAAACCACATGCACGACATAGGTAAATTCATGTTTGCCTTCAGTATATTCTGGACCTATATTTGGTTATCACAGTATTTGTTGATTTTTTACGCTAATATTCCGGAGGAGGCCATTTATTACCAAGAGCGATTTGAAAACTATAAAGTGTTGTTTTTTGTAAACCTCCTCGTCAATTTTGTAGCACCTTTCCTCTTATTGATGACACGTGGTTCGAAACGCAACGACAACATGATGCTAATCGTAGCTGTACTATTGGTAGTAGGTAAATACATCGACTTATACCAAGGTATTATGCCAGGTGCAGTGGGTGCCCATGCTAATTTTGGTATTGTTGAACTGACTATGTTCCTCGGATTTGCTGGTCTGTTTATTTATGTGGTCGCCCGCAACATGACCAAAGCCAATCTTATTCCAATGAAACACCCTTATCTCAAAGAGTATGCTAATCACGAGGTGATGTAAGCAATTAGCTTAATGATCAAAAAGCCGCTGTTCGCAAGATCAGCGGCTTTTTTGTGGTTTAATTTGTTGAGAAATCGCTAGTTAGTAAAGTCGAAACCGCCGGTTTCTTCAGAGCACTCGGGCATCGAGCCAAATCAGAGCACAGCTGTAGATTTGAGTCGAGATGAGCTGAATCGAAAACAAGTATTTGAGTGCTAAATGAGTTCAAAAAAAGAATTTTGACGAGTAATTTTCAAATTTTCGGATAAGGGCGCAAGACTTTCTGAGTTTATCCAATATTGCAGTACAAGAGTATTTGCTAAAATTTTTTGGAACATTTCACCTATTATATTGCTACTCTAAACTTTAAAATGGAAATTATGAAAAAGCTGTTAAACTTAATTTTGTATCCTTCTTATTGATGATAGCACTATTTTTAATAAGCAGTGATAGTAAAGCCTGTAACCCAATGGATGTTTGGCTTACTCCGGCTGGGATTGACTGCGACCTGACTCCACGGCCGTTGGCAACGGTAACCATCGGATATAATGCTTGTATGGCTGCACATTGTGATGGCGATATTGACTATTTAGTAGAAGTTTTGGTTGGCACAACAGTACAACACTTTTACTCCACATTGCACTTAGTATCAACATTTTCACCTTGTGGGGTAGTCCCGTATGCGTATCCGGGATGTGGTAAGTATACGGTCAGAGTTACAATGCGGTGTAATGGAAATCCTATATTTTCACCCTTTGAAAATGTTGAAGGTTACCGACAGGTTTGCGTATCTTAATGGCTTCTTCGTATTGTTCAAGAGTACTTCCTGTTACTTTGGGGAAGTATTTTTGAGCAAATATGCTTTCTAAATGAATAAAATATGAAAACATTTAATGGATTGTTTTTCATGCTATTGTGTTTCATGCTATTGTGTTTATGTCACCCAATCCAGGCACAGCAGGTAAGTTGGGTTGTTAGCAGTGGCGGGCCTTTATCCCAGATTGGTATGAGATGTGGGATTTTTGCCGACGGTAGTGTATTGAATAGTGGTGTTTTTCGCGGCCAAACTAATTTTTATCCGGGCTATAATACACCCGGAATTAGTCTGGGTGGGTACGATGTATTTGTACAGAAACTTGATACCAACGGCATTACCCAATGGGTAGTAACTTTCGGGGGTAAGGGCCATGAAATATCATGGGGTATGGCCATTGATGGTGATGGAAATATACTTTTGGCAGGAACTTATACAGATACTTGTGATTTTAATCCGGGCAGCGGCGTAGATATCGGTGTGGCTAGTGGTGAAACGGACATGTTTTTGGTAAAACTGGATGCCAGTGGAAATTATATGTGGTCGCGGCGATTTGGCGGTAGTTCTCATGATGAAATAAATGGATTAGCCGTTGATCCGGACGGCAACATCTTTATTGGTGGTAATTTCACAGCTACTGTCAATTTTTCGACCGATAGCACACCCGATTTACAACATAGTTTCGGTGCTGCCTCCGGTTTTGTGATGAAGCTGAATGTTCAGGGTGAAAGGCAGTGGCTCAGAAAGTATGGGAATGGCATACATGATCTTACAGTAAAAAAGCTGGCAGTTACGAATTCCAAATTGTGGGTTTTAGGAGTTCATTCAGAAGATTCTTTGAATTTCGGGAGTGCACTCGAGCCGGTTTGGGTGTATTCATCTGAACCCGATCAAACTTTCTTGTTACAACTTGACTTGCAGGGAAATGCTACACAAGTGGGCGCATTTTCAGGTCATGTTCGTTGTGAAGACTTTTCCACTGATATTAATGGTAATATTTTACTCACAGGGTTTATCAATGGCAATGTAGATTTAGATCCCGGAGCAGGTAGTTATCCGGTAGTGGCTACTTCTTTCGGCGATCTTTTTATTATCAAACTAGATAGTAATGCCGATTTTTTGTGGGCAAAAAACTTTGCCAGTAATCTAGGATCTGTTATTTCAGGATATAAGGTTACCTCTTTTGAACAAGGTGATGTGTTACTCTTGGCAGATTTAAAGGGTACGGTTGATTTTGACCCAGGACCTGGGGTAGTGGCTAAAACAGCGAATGGCGACATTGATGCAGCAGTATTGCGCCTAAATGCCTCAGGCGATTTCGTGTGGGTGCATACCTTTGGAGGTAGTGGCGCTGATAGAGGGGCTGGGTTGTGTGTAGATGCGGAGAAGTTTTATGTTACAGGATCATTTGCTTCAACGGTCGATTTTAACCCTGGCGGTCCGCCCTATTTGTTAACGGCCAATGGGAGAGATGCCTACCTCATCAAATTCGGAAGTTATTCTGCTTTAAGTAGCCCAGAGCATGAAACTTTACAACATAAAATATACCCCAACCCCTCCACGGGTTTAATCCGGGTTGAGGGCGAGTACGACTTAGTACAATTGCTGAATTTACAGGGGCAAATGGTCTATCAGCAACCTAATTTAGCTGAAATAAACACCCTTGATTTTACCTCACTCAATGAAGGGGTTTATCTGCTCAAACTTATGAATAGAGGCCGGGTTAGTCACCACAAGGTGGTTATTCAGCGGTGATTTCAATTTTACACTTACAGTTGCAGGATTGCTCAGGTAAGCCCGTTTAACGACTGCCGCACAAAACCTTCGTTTAACCCAAAACACCGTTTAACCCAATTACTACACAAAAGCCATGGTTGGATAAGCTACCCGCACGGGCGGGTCTGCGAAGCAGCACTTTGGCAGGAAACCCGGCACCGAACACCGCACAAAAGCCCAAAATCCCGTTTAACCGACTGCCGCACGAAAGCCATGGTTCTAGGCCCTCACCAGGACTGTTGGTTATTATATACGTCGTAGTGCGCAAGGTCGAGCTAACATTTTATCGACTAAATTCCCTCCACAAATCAAAATATTGAATTCACTCCGCGAAACACGTTTGACTTTTTTCCGCTAGGTTAGAATAGTTAGGGTTTTTAGCTAAGCAATAAGTTTGTCATCAAACGTATTTCTAATAAAGTCTTACAACAACTATAGGCCAAAAAAAAAGTGCCCTTTTCAATAAAGGGCACTCATTTTAGGAGAGAAATTTCTATTCTACATCAGCAGGAAGACTTTTTTCAAACTTGGTTTTGTCTGTATCGCCTTGTTCTAGTTTTTCTTTGCGAAGTTGAGCTTCTTTTTCGGCGGCTTTTTTCTGGCTGTTGCAGGCGCTGATGCTGAACAAGGCTATAAAGCCAATAAACAATATGATAAGAGGGAAGTACTTTTTCATGGCTGGAATTTCAACAGCAATTTACAACTATCGTGCTAAAAAAGTTGTGTAGTAGACCAAGCTTCTGCGGGTAGTGCAAATAACGCTTTGGTTTTAGGCCAAACCTCTGCGAATAAGGCCGATTTACGGTAGTTTTCCAAATCGGCGGCGGCCTCCCAACGACTATAGGTCATATATATATTATCCGCCTTCAGTAACTCCAAGTGTTTACAGCCAGGGAAATTCCGTATGCGGTCGCAACTCGCAAAAAAGATAGCTTCAAATTCGGCCGTAGCTTCTGGCCTGAAGTTCATTTTTACAATTCTCGTAATCATAGGATTTCAATCATAATAGCATCGTCTATGCGCAAACCAAGTAAATCGGCTGCGTTACCGCCGTGCATAGCAATTTGTAGGTAGTCGTTTTGTCCAAAAATACAGATGATCTCGCCGGGTTCATCATCGCTGTAGTGGGTAAGCATACGACTAATCTCATCGCCACCCCGATGTGATTTTTTGAGGTAGATGATATAGTCACGTTTCACATGTTGTTCGAAAAAGGCCCGGTCGATATTGCTAATTATATTGCTATAGCTGTCGATGTATTGCACCTTGCCTAAGATGCGGTTGCCTTGCAAACTGGGGAAGGTGGGGGTAAACATGGCGTAATCCTCAACGGCTTCCCCGAAGTTGGTAAGTACGAGTTCTTTTTCTGCCAATATTTGGGGCAAAATGGCTGTGAGTAAGTCGAAACCTCCCCTCTGGTCGGTTGGAACTGCTATTTTACGGGGTTCTATGAAGCCATTTTCGGTGAGTAGTGAGCAGATACCATTGTTGGGCACCAGGAAAAAATGCTTGTTAAATTCAAATAATAAGTAGTTGCGCCCCACTATTTGAGCGCTCGAAACATCAACTACATGCAAAGTTCCGGCAGGGTAAAAGGAATAACAAGATTTTAAAACGTAAGCCGCTTCTCGGATGTTAAATTTGTGGATATTGTGCGAAACATCGATTACCCTTACCACCGGACGCGTGCTAAGTATACTGCCACGCAGCATTGCCAAGTAAGGATCGTTCAGACCATAATCGGTCGTGAGGGTAAGGTAGTCGATCAACGCGCAGCCATTTGTTTCACCGCAAATTTAGTTAAATCCACAACGTTTGATTGATTTTAGCTTTAAGTTGGAAGGCATAGACCCACTTGCCTTTTTCGGACCCAATAACAGTCGGTTTAAAAGCCTCAAAACAGCTTATCCCGATTTACGTTTTACTTCTCGTGGCGATCATTTTCAGGTGTCGGGGGAAGCCGTGCTGATAGAAGCCTTCCAAGATAAATTCCAGAAAATTGTCCTCCATTTTGAGCGCTTCAAAACCATCAGCGACGAAGACTTCGCGCTATTGCTTTTGGACGCCGATCAGCCGCGCTTTGGTCATTTGGGACAAGACGAACCAATTGTATTTGGACCTAATGGATTGGTTGTAAAGGCCCGCACCCACAACCAGAAGATGCTCGTAGAGGCCTCTTTTCAAAACGATATCGTTTTTGCTGTTGGTCCCGCCGGCTCGGGTAAAACGTATACGGCTGTGGCTTTGGCCGTGCGCGCATTAAAAAATAGAGAAGTCAAAAAAATTATACTCACCCGACCGGCGGTAGAAGCAGGGGAGAACCTCGGCTTTTTGCCCGGTGATTTGAAAGAAAAAATAGACCCGTATCTGCGACCGCTGTATGACGCGTTAGAGGATATGTTGCCAGCCGCAAAACTGGCGAGTTATATCGAAAATAACACCATCGAAATTGCACCGCTCGCCTTTATGCGTGGTCGCACCCTCGATCGTGCTTTTGTGATACTCGACGAAGCACAAAACTGTACCGAAATGCAGGTGAAGATGTTTCTTACCCGTATGGGGCCAACAGCCAAATTTATCATCACCGGTGATCTCACACAAATCGATTTGCCACGCCATCAGCGCAGCGGTTTGCCTCAGGCTTTACGCTATCTGAAAGATATTGAAGGCATTGCCGCTGTTTACCTCACCGCCGATGACGTGGTACGCCATAAACTGGTGAAGTCAATCGTTAGAGCTTACGACAAACACAACGAAATCAAACCCGAAAACGCATAATATGGCACTTGCCCGCACCCACTTCCAATTCCCCGGCCAAACCGCTGTTTATCATGGCAAGGTGAGAGATGTTTATCAAATAGATGCACATTTGCTGGTCATGGTCGCTAGCGATCGTATTTCGGCCTTTGATGTTATCCTACCCGAGCCCATTCCTTACAAAGGCCAGGTACTGAACCAAACGGCTGCTTATTTTCTGAAAGCCACCGCCGACCTGGTGCCCAACTGGCTCATCAGTACACCCGATCCTAATGTAGCTATTGGTAAAAAAGCGCAGGCCTTTCCCGTCGAAATGGTTATTCGTGGCTACCTTGCTGGTCACGCTTGGCGCGAATACCGTGCTGGAAAACGGCTAGTTTGTGGTGTGAATTTACCCGAAGGACTGAAAGAAAACGATAAGCTTCCAGCACCCATCATTACACCCACCACCAAAGCACACGAGGGTCATGATATGGACATCTCTCGGGAAGAAATACTGCGTCAGGGATTGGTGAGCGAAGCCCATTATCTTCAACTCGAAGCCTATACCCATAATCTGTTTACCCGCGGAACGGAAATGGCTGCCGCTAAAGGTTTGATTTTGGTCGATACCAAATACGAATTCGGCTTATACGAAGGGCAGCCCATACTCATCGACGAAATTCATACGCCGGATTCTTCTCGTTATTTTTATGCCGAAGGGTATACACAACGCCAGGAGCGGGGAGAAGAACAAAAACAACTTTCGAAGGAGTTTGTACGGCAGTGGTTGATTAAAAATGGTTTTCAAGGACTGGAAGGCCAACAAGTTCCGGCCATGGACGCCAACTGGCGCGAAGAAATCAGCGCTCGGTACATTGAGTTATATGAACACATCACCGGTCAAACTTTCGTTAAATCTCCGATCGACCAAATGCAAATCCGGATAGAAACTGCGGTTTCATCGGCATTGGGTGGACTGAGAGGCTGAAAAAACGCTATTATTGTTTCTAATTAATAACACACCCCATGAAATTGCTCCTCGATAAACAAGAAAAATATACACTCGTTCGCCTAGAAGAAGAGAAGTTAGATTCTGTTATCTCACCTCAATTGAAATCGGAGTTGGTATTCCTGAATTCTGAAGGTGTTCAAAACATCATCTTCGACCTATCCGCAGTAAAATATGCCGATTCATCGGGCTTAAGTGCTATTTTGGTAGGTAACCGTTTGTGTCAGTCGGCCGAAGGGAGTTTTGTCATTGCCAATGCCAACAGCTCTATCCGCAAACTCATCGAAATCTCCCAGCTCGACGGCATACTCAAACTTGCCCTGAATGTAGAAGAAGGTGTTTCCTTGTTGTAAGCCTACAGGCTTAAAACGGTAACATATAAAAGTAGCAGTCGATAAATCATTAATGTAAAGGCTAATGCCAGCATACAAGCCATACCGAGAAGTATGGCTTTTATTTTGCCTAGTCCAAAATGCCGACGCCCCGCAGCATACATCCAAAGGGTGGTAGCCAAGCCGATGAAAAACGTGAGTTCACCGTCGTTGGTAGCATAGCCAGTTATGGCGTACAATAGCCAACTGAGCAAGGCGAGCACAACGGTGCCATAAAAGACTAAAAAACTATTGTATTCGAGAGATAAGGACAGATAATCGGTAAAATAGTACTGCCGCCGGTAATAAAGTATAGCCAAAAAACAAGCGAATATGCCCACAAACGCCAGCATGAGTAGTTTCGCGAAGCTGTTTGATTTTTGATTATAGGCTACTTCATAGGCTTTTTCATCCAAGCCTGATGCCTGCTGTTTTTGGAGCACCCAAGTACGGGTATATCGGCTGTAATTCTGCATCCCCAGCTGAGCTTTGTAATTGGTATTAAAAGTGCTGAATACCGGAACCAGAAAGTAGAGCAGGTTGGTGAGCAGGAATAAATTGAGCGGCAGATAAAAACGTTTGCGTATGCCTTGATTGTATGATTGACTGATAAGTCCTGGTCGCCGAATTAATATCCAAAAGCTATTAAGTCCTTTTACATCGGCAAAGGTAAGGGCGTCGAGCAGTCGGCCTAAAAAGTAACGAAACGACTTTTCACGTGGTTCCAGCACTTTTTCGCCACATTGGTGACAGTATTTTCCGGTTAACTGCGCATGGCAGTTTGCACATAGTGGAAGTGTTTCGGTACTGTTCATCGGTGTACTAACTTAAGCTTAAAAGCGGCAATAAAAAAACGACCACTGTTCAACTTGAAAATGAATGTTCAGGAAAATATTCACCAATAAGGCAAATGGGTTTTGTAAGCATGCTGGTTTGTACGGGTTAATATAAATCACAAACATCCTTAATAGTTTTGGCCCATAAAAAAAGCCGATTCAATTGAACCGGCTAGTACACTAAGGTGCTATTGTTAATCGTATAAAGGAAAACGTTTCATTAAGCTATTCACTTCCTGACGTACGGCCAACAAATTGGCTTCGTTTTCTGGTGCCGTTAACACCCTGTCAATCAGCTCAACTACTTGGTCCATCTCACTTTCTTTCAAACCACGCGTGGTGATGGCTGCTGTGCCTACACGTATGCCGCTGGTCACAAAAGGAGATTTATCATCAAAGGGAACCATGTTTTTGTTGACGGTGATATCGGCTTTCACCAATACATTTTCGGCGAGTTTGCCGGTTACGTTTTTGGTGCGGAGGTCGATCAACATCAAATGATTATCTGTGCCGCCCGAAATGATATGGTAACCCCGACGAACAAATGCATTGGCCATAGCCTGAGCATTTTTAATGACCTGACCACAATAGGCTTTGTATTCCGGTGTAAGCGCTTCTCCAAAGGCAATGGCTTTACCCGCGATAATATGCTCCAACGGTCCACCTTGCGTACCGGGGAAAACAGCAGCATCCAATAGCGCCGACATCATTTTCACTTCACCCTTAGGCGTGGTTAGTCCCCAAGGATTGGGGAAATCTTTGCCCATCATAATTAAACCACCCCTTGTACCGCGTAAGGTTTTGTGGGTAGTGGTAGTGATGATGTGGCAATGTGGCACTGGATTATTGAGATAGCCGGTAGCAATTAAGCCAGCGGGATGCGAAATATCGGCAAGCAAAAGTGCACCTACCGCATCTGCAATTTTGCGGAGACGGGCGTAATCCCAGTCACGCGAATAGGCCGAAGCGCCACAAATCAAGAGTTTTGGCTTCACTTCATGTGCTTTAGCCGCTACTTTGTCCCAATCGATGAGGCCAGTTTCCCGTTCTACTCCGTAAAAATGCGGTTTGTAGAGTTTGCCACTGAAATTTACGGGTGAACCGTGGGTCAGGTGCCCCCCATGACTGAGGTCGAAGCCAAGTATATCATCGCCGGGCTGTAGCACGGCCAGCATTACTGCTGCATTGGCTTGTGCACCCGAATGGGGTTGCACGTTGGCCCAGGCAGCACCAAAAAGCTGTTTGGCCCGATCGATGGCAATTTGTTCCACTTGATCTACCACCTCACAACCGCCATAGTAACGTTTGCCGGGCAGCCCTTCGGCGTATTTGTTGGTCAAAACCGAGCCTGCAGCTTCCATCACCTGACGGCTGACAAAATTTTCGGAGGCGATGAGTTCAAGACCATGTTCCTGGCGCTGGCGCTCCAATTCAATGAGTTCAAAAATTCGGGTATCACGCATGCTACTATAAGATTGGAAAAGAAGCTTTAAAGTTAATGAGTATTTAATATCTACTGAATGATTGTGTTTTGCTTTGGTAAAAAATCTACACTGTGTTGGTAACACATTTTAGACTATTGAGGGGGGTAATTCTCCTTTTAACGATTGCTTGTTCCAAAGATAAAGTGGATTTCCCTTCCGAGAATAAAAATACAAGCTCTAATGGACTTGTATTTGGGCAACTGGCTTTGGGACCTATGCCCGTGCTCCTGTTTCTAACTGCTTAAATAATTGTTATTCTATTGGAAGTAATACGCGTGGCGGTAAGCCAGTAACTATTAATGAAAACATTTCAAACAAAAATTTCGCTGCTGAATTTTCGCAGTTGTCAACGTTTTTTGATGTTTCATTTCCTTCGAGTACGAGTTGGGAAATCAGTAACAATTGTAGTTCTATTGCCAGTAGCTACGAGTTTTACCGCGACCGGCCGGTCAAATTAGTATACTATCCACTATAAATTTTCTTCCGCCAACTTTTGCTCCCAGGCCCAGGCGGTGCGCATCATATCGTCGCGCGTAAAGCGGATTTCCCAGCCAAGTTGTTGGCGGGCTTGGGTGTTGTCGGCATAAACGGCGACTACATCGCCGGCGCGGCGCGAACCAAAACGCCATTTTAGCTGTAATCCGGTCACTTTTTCGAAAGAGCTGATCATTTCCAGCACACTCTGGCCTATCCCACTGCCGAGGTTAAACACCTCAAAGTTTATTTCAGCTTTACCGGCTTCAAGATATTGTAATGCGTTTACATGGGCTCTGGCCACATCACAAACATGAATGTAATCGCGTATACAAGTGCCGTCTCGGGTGGGGTAGTCGTTGCCAAATACGACCAGCTCCTCCCGTTTGCCAATGGCGGTTTGGGTGATATAGGGTATAAGATAAGGCGGCACCCCAAGGATAAATTCGCCGATTTGGTTGGAAGGATGGGCGCCCACCGGGTTAAAATAACGTAAGGCGATGGTTTGGCAGGGGTTTACCTTCACAAAATCCCGTAAAAAGGCTTCTCCCACTACTTTGGTGCGGCCGTAAGGCGATTCGGCTTCCTGCAAGGGGCTTTCTTCGGTTACCGGCAATACTTCCGGGTTGCCATAAACGGTACAACTCGAGCTGAACACAAAATGGGGCACTTTAAACTGCTGCACACATTTGAGCAGGTTAAGCTGACCAAGCAAATTGTTTTCGAAGTACAGCAGCGGTTCTTTGGAAGATTCGCCCACCGATTTGTAAGCGGCAAAATGAACGACCCCATTGATATCGGGATGGGCTTCGAATACGGCTGTTAATGCCTGCAAATCGCAGAGATTAACCACATAATTGGGGATGGTTTGGCCACATAAAGCACTCACGCGGTCGATAAAGTCGGCACCGGAGCGGGAATTATCATCTACACTGATCACCTCATAACCGGCTTGTACCAGCTCTACCAGGGTATGACTCCCGATATAACCACAGCCGCCGGTGACCAGTATTTTGCTCATTTCAAAAGGTTCAACAGGTATTGGCCGTAGCCACTTTTAACCAAGGGGAGTGCAACTTTTTCGAGTTGTTCCTCATTGATGAAGCCCATATTAAAAGCAATTTCTTCGATACAGCCGATTTTTAGGCCTTGACGCTCTTCAATAACCTGAACAAACTGACTTGCCTGCATCAACGAAGCGAAGGTGCCGGTATCTAACCAAGCCGTGCCCCGGTCGAGTACGCCTACTTTCAATTTGCCGGCAGCGAGATAATGTTTGTTGACGTCGGTGATTTCATATTCGCCGCGTGGACTTGGTTTTAATTCTTTCGCGATTTGAACTACATCGTTATCGTAAAAGTACAAGCCCGGTACTGCATAATTGGATTTGGGATGTGCGGGCTTTTCTTCGATAGAAATTGCGCGCATATTTTCGTCAAAATCAACTACGCCATACCGCTCTGGATCGGAAACGTGATAGGCGAAAACCACCGCACCATCCGGGTCGTTGTTTTCCTGAAGCAATCGGCCCATACGTGAACCGTAAAATATATTGTCGCCGAGTACGAGCGCTGCTTTGTCGTTACCGATGAAGTTTTCACCTAAAACAAAAGCCTGAGCTAGCCCATTAGGGACTTCTTGCACTTGATAACTGAAATTGCATCCAAGCTGACTGCCATCACCAAACAATTTCCGAAAGTTGGGCAGGTCGTGTGGGGTAGAAATAAGAAGGATATCACGCATACCCGCCATTAACAACACCGACAGCGGATAATAAATCATGGGTTTGTCATAAACCGGCATCAACTGCTTACTCATGGCCAAGGTAAGCGGGTGAAGTCGGGTGCCGGAACCTCCAGCGAGTAGGATGCCTTTCATTTGAGCTTGTTTGGTTTTGATGAGCAAAAAACGACAATTCGTTTGCGAAAATAACTGCTTTGTTCCACATAAGGCACATAATGGTTATTTTGGCATTCGAAAATTCGAGATGGTAGTACTAGGTGCTTTATTTAAACGTGGACTGCAGTTACGCATTAAACTGTCGATGAAAGCTTTTGCACCTGTAAAGCAGCAGGAGATTGTATTACGTAAGCTCCTTAATAAAGCCAAAGACACAGAGATTGGTCGCTATTACGGCTTTGCCTCGATGCTCAAAAATCCAGATATTTTTAAAGAGTATTCCCGCAGGGTAGATTTATACGACTACAACAGCATCTACGAACGTTGGTGGAGTCGGAGTAGGGAAGGCTATCCCAATGTGGCTTGGCCAGGTAAAATCATGTATTTCGCATTGAGTTCGGGTACGTCGGAGGCCGCTTCTAAATTTATTCCTGTTACCACCGAAATGATCAAAGCCATGCGCTCTGCAAGTGTAAAGCAGATTTTTACGCTGGCACAGTATAATTTCTCCAGCGATCTTTACGAAAAGGGGATGCTCATGTTGGGTGGAAGTACCCACCTCAACTACAGCGGTCGGTATTATTATGGAGATTTGAGTGGCATCAACACGGGGAAAATCCCTTTCTGGTTCGAACGCTTTTACAAGCCTGGCAAAGCCATCTCTAAACTCAAGGATTGGGATGCTAAAATCAACGACATCGTTAAAAACGCACCTGAATGGGATATTTGGGTGATTGCCGGCGTACCAGCCTGGCTGCAGATAATGATGGAGCGGATCATTGAACAGTATAAGCTCGATAATATACACGATATCTGGCCGAACCTCAAGGTGTATGCGACAGGTGGCGTAGCTTTTGAACCCTACAAAAAGAGTTTCGAGACCTTGTTGGCGCATCCACTCATCTATTTTGAGACCTATCTCGCTTCAGAAGGATTTATCGCCTACGATGCCCGACCACAAGATGTGAGGAAGGGTATGCGATTGATACTTAACAATGGTATTTATTACGAATTTGTACCTTTTACACCCGATAATTTTGATGAAGAGGGAGGTTTAAAGCCGCATGCAGCTACTTACAATGTTGGGCAGGTCAAAGAGGGTGTGGACTATGCGCTTTTACTGTCGACTGTTTCTGGTGCTTGGCGTTACCTTATTGGTGATACGATACGTTTCACCAGTCTGGAGCACATGGAAATTAAAATCACAGGTCGTACCAAACATTTTATAAGCCTGTGTGGTGAGCACTTGTCGGTCGAAAACATGAATCAAGCAATAGCCCATGTTGCCGAAACCCTCAATATGGAAATCAAAGAGTTCACGCTTATTGGGGAGTCTTACGAATCGCTTTTTGCCCACCACTGGTATATCGGTTCCGATTCGGTGGTAGATATCGTTGCTGTGAAAAAGTGCTTAGATGAAACCCTTTGTGCTATTAATGATGATTATGCCGTTGAACGCAGGCATGCGCTAAAGGAAATCGTTGTGGAACAGCTTCCAGCACACCTTTTTACCAACTGGCTTGCGGCAAAGGGTAAATTGGGCGGGCAACACAAGTTTCCGCGCGTATTAAAAGGCGAACAAGCCGAGCTCTGGCGCAATTTTATACTTCAACCCCATATTTAGTGCTCGAATTACCCATTGTACAAGGAATCGGTTTTGGCCTCGTGCTGGCCGTTTTACTTGGCCCGGTATTTTTTGCGCTCATCCAAACCAGCATGACCAAAGGATTTACCGCAGGTGCCTATATGGCTGTAGGTATCGTATTGAGCGACGCAACTTGTGTGCTCATCAGCTATTTTGGCCTACTACAATTTATTCAGCAACCTGGAACACTACGAATCATTGGCATCTTCGGTGGTATTTTTATGGTCGGCTATGGTGCTTTTTTGGTTTTGAACCGAAGAGTGGGTGTGTATTCTGCCGATAACCCCATCGAAAAAAATCTACGCCTAAAAAGCGGGAGCTTTTTTAAGGGATATGCGCTTAATATTCTGAATCCTTTCGTGATCGTTTATTGGCTTGGCGTTTCTTCTTTAGTTTCGGCCATACCTGATTTTGGCAGGGTAGATAAAGGTTTGTTTTTTGCCGGCACGCTGGGTACTGTGTTGGTTACCGATCTACTTAAATCCTACGGCGCGAAAAAATTGCGTCGCTTTGTAACCCGGACAATTATTTTATGGCTTAACCGCATTTCAGGAGCCGTTTTGCTTGTCTTTGGTTTAAAAATATTATACGATATTTTTATACTTGAAAAGGCGTTTTTGCTGAATTAGGTCCTTTTTTTTAATGCAGATTTCACGGAGTGGCAGGAGTTTCGCGGAGGCAGGACATAATGTGCTGGTGTGGCGTTTAGCTGCGCTCAACTTGGGGAATGTGCGCATGGGCGCATGGAGTTTTGCAAATAGCCAGTTGGGTTTGTCAATAATTGAAAGGCCATTGCTATCGAGAGAACTTAGATGATCTACCCAACCCAACTGGCCGTTTGGCTCTAAGGCCAGAATTCTTTAAAAAATACTATGCCCACTATTTAGCAGTCGGTCATCAGCGCATCAGCAGATCAAAGCGCATCAAAGCGCAGCGCCACATGAGCACATCGGAGGGGCTTCTCAAGCAGTAAATTAGTAAAAGCGGGTTATTTCCCACTGAAATACCGCCTTACCAGCACTTTTTGTGCTTCGCGTTTGACAATCATACTTGCTAGTTTTTCCGGAACTGTTTTTTCTCCATGTTCTTCCAAGGCCTGGTGAATGAGCTTTTCGGCAATATCAATGCGGTAGAGCAGATTCATAAAACGACTGCGGTCATTGGTCAGTAGCCAATCTACCAAGTCAGCTACTTCACTGCAGATGGTGTCAAAGGCTGGATCTTCGGCTTCGTTGAGTTGCACTTCCAGGCCATTGCGGAGAAAGTCTTTTTTGATTTGCACGATGGTTTCCCTGCCAATACCTTCTTGTTTGGTAAAAGCTTCAAGCACATCGATGTTGGTGAGATCCATCAGCGGGTTTTGGCGTCGGGGTCGATGAGCTGTTCTATTTTTAGCTCGGCTGCTTCCAGAAACACACGGCACTCTTGTAGCAAAGCGTCGGCTTCGGTGAAGAGCGTCATACTTTCGTCGAGACCGAGTTCGTCGTGTTGCAGTTTGTCGGCCAGCTGTTTGATGCGGGCGAGTTTTTCTTCAAAACCGGTGTCGACTTTCTTTTTAGGCATGGAGGTAGCTTGATGATGAATTTAACTTATTTAATTGAATGGACAGCGATTAGGGCTTTTTAACTTCCGATTCAATAGCGCCGTCGGCAAGCCAAGTGGTTAATGGCGCACCAGCTTTGACTTGTTTTACAGTGGTAAGCCGCTGACCGGCAATTGTGGTTATGGAGAAGCCACGGCGGAGCACCGAGCGATAATCCAGCGCCTTGAGACGCTGTTCCTGACTTTCGAGCTGCTGTCGGCGGAGACGCAATTGCTGGCGGAGGCCCACCGCTGCTTTATCCTGTAATTCATCTACATATTGCACGTAACTCCAGACAACCGAACGCAGACTTTTGGCCATACGTTGGCCCAAATCATCCAGCTGGGCAAGTAGTTCTGTCCGATCAGGTACCGATAGCTCGGCGGCTGCCGTAGGCGTAGGAGCACGTAAATCGGCGACAAAATCAGCAATGGTAAAATCAGTCTCGTGTCCAACGGCTGAAATGACTGGTTTTTTAAGCTTTGATAGCGTTCTTGCCAACTGTTCGTCGTTAAAACACCATAAATCTTCAATGCTTCCGCCGCCACGTGCCAATATAATGAGGTCGACGTCTGGTCGTGCGTCGAGCATTTTTAGTGCTGCGATGAGCTCGGGAACTGCTTCGGTACCCTGTACCCTAGAAGGAGCCAAGAGGAGCTGAATAGCAGGATACCGCCGACTGAGGGTATTTTGAATGTCGCGAATGACGGCGCCAGTGGGGGAGCTAACCACACCAATTTTTTGTGGGAACCGTGGGATGGCCTTTTTGCGGGCCGGGTCGAATAAACCTTCTGCCTCAAGACGGGCCTTGAGCTGCAAAAAACGCGCGTACAAATCTCCTTGGCCTTCTTTTTGAAGTTCGGTAACCAAAAGCTGATAATTGCCGCGGGGCAGATAAACACTGATATCTGCGGTTGCCGTTACCTGGTCGCCTGCTTCGGGTTCAAAAGTGAGGCCTGCTGCTTGGGCGCGAAACATCACACAGCCTATCTGCGCATCGGCATCTTTGAGCGAAAAGTAGTAATGACCGGAGCTGTGTCGGGTTAGATTGCTGATTTCGCCTTTAACGGCGATTTGACGCAGAAAAGGTGCCGACTCCAACAGACTTTTGATGACCTGATTGAGCTGTTTTACAGTGTATTGCTGCAGCTGTTTTTGCATGTTTAAAAATACACCGTGCCAACTGAAAAAAGGAGGTAGATCAGGCTTTTCGGTCTTTTTGTGTATAAATTTTTAAACCCATAACCCTTAGGTTGAGCGATAAAATAGAAGATGTTGAAGTTTGAGTAGCCTGTTAATCGGACGCCATCCTATTGCCATTATGGTTTCGGATTGTCAATAGTCGAAACGTTTCTACCTCGAGCTTTTGGACTTTGAGTTACACTCAGTGCATTACCGTACCGACCGTGACGCTTGGAAGGCCGATACGGTTTTGCATGGACAATAGGTTTTAGCGCTCTTTTCATTTCCTCATTCACCAGCTCGACCAAGTAGACCCGAAGCCTTAGGTTTACGCCACCTCGCATGTAGTGTAGCCGATAGTCTGATCGAAAAAAACCGACTCGAAAAAGCAAGCTTGACCGTTGAACTCCTGCGAATAGATCCCTACACGGCTAAGTTATTTGCCTTTTTTGTCGACCCCGATGGCTTGCCCATCGAGTTGTATCAAGCATAAGCGCCCTTATTTCGCCTTTAAGCGTTGCATGGGATTATTACTTTCGTCGCGCTCCCGTGCACCTGCTTGTTTGGTTTTGTAGAGTTGCAAACGACTAGGTTCAGGCATTTCATCTTTCGGCCAAATGTGATTTTTTTCATCGATGTCGGCGGTTTCGCGCCAAGGATCGAGCTGGATGCGAACCACGTCTTTCGATTTGACAAAGGTTTTAACCACTTTGTTTTCGTCTTTCCGCCAAATGTATGCGCTGATATATTCGTCCTCGTAAGTGCCATCGGCATAAGTCCAACGCAAAATAATGGGCATTACCGTACCTCCCTTATTGCTGAAATGGAGTTCATAGCAGCTCTTGGCTGAATAAGAATTAAATGTACTGTCATCAGTAACAGCCCAGTTTCTGTAGGGGTTAGCCGCTGGCGCTTTAAAGCTATCTGCGTCGGCATTGTAGTAGTAGTAAAAGTCGCGGAGTGTGGTGTCGGTATCTACTAAAAATGGGAGGCCTTCGGCTTTGTTTCTGGCCCGACTTATAGGTACGAAATCATCCCGACGATCTGGGCGGCCAGCCCGGCTACCACTGGGTTTCGGCAAAGTATCAGCCTGATTAAGCACGTAATATTTTACGCTGTCGAGTGTGATATCTACAGGTGTGATGTCGTAAAACCACGCACGCCAAAACCAATCGAGGTCAACGGCAGAGGCGTCTTCCATAGAACGGAAAAAATCGGCAGGGGCAGGGTGTTTAAACGCCCAACGTCGGGCATACTCTTTAAATGCATAATCGAATAATTCACGCCCCATGATGGTTTCACGCAGTATGTTGAGTGCAGTAGCGGGTTTAGCATAGGCATTGGCGCCAAAATTATTGATGTTTTCGCTATTGGTCATAATGGGCTCCAGCTCATTGGCGGGGAGCTTCATATAGTCCACAATCTTGTGGGCTGGTCCTCGGCGCGAAGGGTAGTTGTTATCGAATTCCTGCTCGGCGAGAAACTGTACAAAAGTATTGAGCCCTTCATCCATCCAGCTCCAGTTGCGTTCGTCGCTATTGATAATCATCGGGAAGAAGTTGTGGCCGACCTCATGGATGATTACGCCTATCATTCCATATTTGGTTTGTTCCGAGTAGCTGCCATCCAAATCGGTACGGCCAAAATTGAAACAAATCATCGGATACTCCATGCCGCTGTTCGCTTCTACGCTTATGGCCACTGGATAAGGGTAAGGAATGGTGAATTTTGAATAAACTTTGAGGGTATGGGCTACTACTTTGGTGCTGTATTTCCGGTAAAGGCCATAGGCCTCTTTGGGGTAATAACTCATGGACATAACGGGCACATTACGTCCGTCAATTTGGGTGCCCATGGCGTCCCAAATAAATTTACGACTGCTGCCCCAAGCAAAATCACGTACATTTTCGGCTTTGTAGTGCCAAGTTTTGAACTGGTCCCGTATAGGTTGCACCTCCCGTGCTTCGGCTTCGGCCAAAGTAACCACTTCTACCGGCTCTTTGCTGGTAATAGCGGCTTTCCAGCGGTCGAGCTGGGCTTTAGAAAGCACGTCGGGTAAATTCTGTGCAACACCGGTAGCGGCAATCACGTGGTCGGCGGGTACCTTCATTTTCACCGAAAAATTACCGAAAGCCAGGGCAAACTCACCTCTTCCTGTGAACTGTTTATTGTTCCAGCCTTGATAATCGCTGTACACACACATACGTGGATACCACTGCGACATGGTGAAAACGGCATTGCCATCACTGAAATGCTCGTAACCACCACGGCCGCCAATTCTGTTGCGCTCGGGTATGCGGTAGTTCCAATTAATGCGAAAAACCACTTTTTTGCCAGGCAAAAGCATTTTGGGTAGGTCGATACGCATCATGCTGTGGTTGATGGTATACCGCAGCGGTTGACCGGCATCATCCGTGACCGTGAGTATGTTAACGCCGTGACCAGCCATGGCTGTTCTGAAGTCGAGTTGATCGAGTTCACGGGTTGTCAAAGGCGACCGAATAGTGCTTTCGTTGAAGTTATTCGCTTCATTATTGGGGTCGTGCTGGTTTTCGTCGAGCTGCAACCACAAATAACTGATTATATCAGGACTGTTGTTGTAGTAGGTTACCCGCTCCTTGCCCTCAAGTTTGAGTTCGGCCTCGTTTAATACGGCGTCAATTTCATAATCGGCCCGTTGCTGCCAGTACAAATGACCGGGAGCACCCGAAGCCGAACGGAAGCTATTGGGGTCAGCTAAAATACTGCCCAATTGCTCGAATTTGTTGCCATGGTCCGCGCGTGGGTTGTTTTGGATGTTTTGCGCCAGTGATGACGTGGCCAACAAACATAAAAGCAGGGTGTAATAGTTTTTCATAGGTTCAGATCGGAAGTCTTTCAAGCGCCATCAGTAAGGCGATGCCAAAAATTGCAGAGGATAAAAAAAAGCGCCATTTAAAATCGATTATTCCAAGTATTCGGGTCATAAATGTGCCTAAAATGAGTGTTATAAGTACGATAAGTAACTGACCGGCTTCAATACCAAGATTAAAACCAAGCAGGGGTTGAACAAGTGATGTTTCCTTACCCAACATAGACTTAAGCAAAAAGGAGAAGCCCAAGCCGTGAATGAGCCCAAAAAACAGCGCCATGGTGTAATGAACTAGCGGTTGGGCACTAGGTTTGTTTTCCGGGCGACTTAAATTAAATAAACAGGTGAATAGGATGGTTACGGGAATCAAGAACTCTATCCAACGAACACCGATTTGAACGACATCCAACACCGCCAATGCTAAGGTGAGCGAATGTCCGACTGTAAAAGCAGTAATAAGCAGGAGCAAGGCTTTCCAGTCTTTGAGGCCGTACATGCCACACAGCGCCAGTAAAAACAGGATGTGGTCGTAAGCCTGCCAATCGGCTATATGCGCTAAACCTGTACTAAACCACAAACCAAAGTCTTCCAAATCCCTTATTTTTGAAAAATGAGCAAGCCGAATATCCGTTTTTTTTCAATCGTCAGCATATTGTCCTGTTGCTTTTTGCTGCTTTTGCCGTTAAAAAGTCAGCAGCATCCGTATTACATCGGCGTGTCGGAGCTTCATCTTTTTCCTTCCGATAAACGTATAGATCTCAGCATCAGGTTGTTTACTGACGACCTTGAGTTGGCCTTAACCAAAACATATGGCGTTTCTTCTGATTTGTTAAAAGGCGTGAAAGAAAAAGTCGTAAACGATAGAATTGAAAACTACCTCCTAAAAAAACTAAATATTCAAATCGACAAAGCGCCAGTTGCTTTAAAGTACATCGGTTATGAAATTGAAGCAGATGCCTCTTGGTGTTATTTTGAGGCCAGTTACAGCGGTAACGCGACAGAAATTCGTTTTCAGAACCGGGCCTTGTTTGATATAATACCAGAACAACAGCATATTGTTCACGTCAATATTGGCGAAAAACGCAAAAGCACCCGTCTGAACCACGATAAAGACCTATTGGTGTGGCAGTGGTAAGGCTATTCGTTTGAAGCAGCTGTTCTGTTGAAGCGCTATTCAGGTTTAAATCGACAGTTTTAATCAATTCAACAGTCAACCACTTTTAGGAAGAGACAAAAAGTCAACTTTCGAGCCTTAGCGCAGTATACCCTTACAAAGTGCGCACCCACTCAGCAACTACTTCGGGGAGATGCGTGTACTCAAGTTGATGAATTTTTTCGGACAGACTTTCAACCGTTTCACCGATTTCGATAGGCGTTTCGAATTGGGCTAAAAGTCGGCCTTTATCATATTCGGCATTGACCAAATGGATGCTTATTCCACTTTTTTTCTCACTATTAGCAATAACGGCTTGGTGCACCTTGTGGCCATACATGCCTTTGCCACCATAAGCTGGGAGCAGGGCAGGATGGAGGTTGAGCATGCGGTCGGGATAGGCAGCAATGAGATAGTCGGGGATCAACCATAAAAAACCAGCCAATAGGATGGCATCTACACCCTCTTGCTTTAAAGTATATAATAAGCTGTCGCTTTCGTAAAAAGACCGTTTACTGATCAAAACAAGTGGTATGCGTAGTCTATGGGCACGACTTACTACACCCGCCTCGGGTTTGTTGCACACGATCATCGTAACCTTGGCGTCGGTGCGGGTTTTGAAAAAGTCCACCAGTCGTTCTGCATTAGAGCCAGAACCGCTCGCAAAAACAGCAATTTTTTTCATCACAAACCAAATTCGGTGATGAGAATCCGCTGCAGCAGTTGGTCGATATTGTTGTTGTTGTTGAGGCGGTGTAATTCGAGCGTGCTCAACACAAACTTGCTGCCATTGGTGCTATTGGTGCGCATGCCCATAATGTCGCGATGCCCTTGGTACAAGCTGATTTGGAAATTGCTGTTGTTGCGACTTAAAATATTTGCTCTGTAAAGGACAGTCGTTCCGTTTACAAAACGAACCGGACGAACGAGCGAAGCAAAGCCTTTGTGCCGAAGTGTTGGAAAGCCGGCC
>JBDNIH010000152.1:0-10874 GCA_041688385.1 Bacteroidia bacterium | reverse complement strand
GGCAGTATTATTCACTTCAGCCGCCTCGAAGGCATGCGCGAAGGTGACGTGTTTGCCCTAGCAGAAGACCGTTTAGGCAGAATTTGGGCAGCAACCTTAGGAGGAAGCGTTGCCATGTTGGATGTGGCCGCCGGTGCACGTCGTTTTGTTTCTTTTTTACCTACGACAGCGCCACTGAAAAACAACATCCGGGCACTGTTCACCGATAGCTATGGCCGCCTTTGGCTGTGGGGCGACAATAACCTGCTTTTGTGTTTACAAATCAGTCCTAGTGGCAGTATTCTCCACGACTATTGCGCACTTTTGGGCGAAGAAGAGGAGAGTATTCAAAAACTCTCTGCCGATGCCTCAGGTCGTTTATTACGCGCAACAGTCAGCAGCGGTTTGCTTATTTTGGAGGAAGAAGCTGGCCCCACCCGCCTCCAACATTCGGTGCTAAGCTTGCCCGAAGAAATGCCCATCACCTATTTACATGATGTGGAAGCCAGTTCCAGCGGTAAAATATGGTTGGCAACGTCGGACGGGGGGGGTAGCATGTTATGACCCTAGCCGCTTCACGCATTTCACCGAAAAAGAGGGACTCCCCAACAAAATCGTGCGGGCAATTACCGAAGACCGCCAAGGAAAGCTGTGGTTTGGCACGCAGAGCGGCGTTGGTAGCGGCGATGTAGGAGCTAACTGCTCAAGACATTTTTTTAGGTGTAAATTCCCTAATTATATGCATTGGCTGGCCGATCGCTGCGCTGTCCACCCGTCCCGCAAACGGGACTAACGCCATGCCGCGGCTTCGCGGGGCTGTTCACGACTGACACGGATAAATATTTAGTTTTATGGCCAGCGCCTTCGGGCCAGCGCCTGCTGGCCGTGTGAACCTTTGCACGCAAGCGCAAGTAGTGGACAGCGCAGTGGTGGACCAACGCGGGTCCTTAAGTAGCTCCGTTTTCCCAATCTGTGAAAATTTACCCGAAAACGACAATTGAATCTCAGCTAGCGGCCACAACGAAGTGCTTTTTTCACTATTTTTAGACCCTTGCAAAAAGCCCCTTTATGGGGCATTTACATGAACTATGTCGGTTAAAGTACAAGCGCTTACCAAGGTGTATGGTGAACAAAAAGCCATCAATCAGCTTAACTTCTCCATCGAAGAAGGGCAGATAGTAGGTTTGCTCGGTCCAAATGGTGCCGGGAAGAGCACCACCATGAAAATTCTGACCTGTTTTCTGCCCCAAAGCAGCGGCAAAGCCTGGGTGCACGGTTTGGACACAGAAACCGATTCCCTCGCCATTCGGCGTATTATCGGCTATCTGCCCGAGAGTAATCCTTTGTATCTCGACATGTATGTAAAAGAATACCTGGGTTATGTAGCCGGTTTTTATCAGCTAGCAGCTGTCGACAAACAGATTGCCCGTATGATCGAAATCACGGGCTTGGGCCTGGAGCAGCACAAAAAAATCGGTCAGCTCTCCAAAGGGTACCGCCAGCGTGTGGGCTTGGCCCAAGCGATGATTCACGACCCAAAAGTGCTCATTCTCGACGAGCCCACTTCCGGTCTCGACCCCAACCAATTGGTCGATATCCGTAGCCTCATCCAAGAAATCGGGAAATCAAAAACCATCATCCTTAGCACCCACATTATGCAAGAGGTAGAGGCCATGTGCCAGCGGGTGATCATCATCAATCGCGGTGAGCTGGTCGCCGACGATGCGGTGAAAAAGCTGCAGCAACGTGTTCAGGGCGAGAGCGTGGTAGAGGTGGAGTTCAATAATGTGATTAATGAGGCTGCCTTGCGCAAAATGACCAACATCAGTTTAGTAGCCAAAATTGGTGAAAACAGCTATGAAGTCCGCGCCACCGGCAAGGATGATCTCCGCAAAATACTCTTCGATTTTGCTGTGGCGCAAGGTCTCAGCGTTTTGAATATGAACAAAAAAGAAAACAGCCTCGAAGAGGTGTTCCGCAAGCTCACTACCGCCAAAAAGAAATGATATGCTGACTATTTTTCGCCGGGAGATTTTCAGCTTTTTGAGTTCGCTCATCGCCTATATCGTCATTGTGGTTTTTTTACTGGTCACAGGTCTGTTTATGTGGGTTTTCCCCGATTACAGTCTGCTGGAATACGGTTACGCCACCCTCGATCAACTTTTTATCATCGGGCCTTGGATATTTATGTTTCTGATTCCCGCGATCACCATGCGTTTTTTCAGTGAAGAAAAACGGGCGGGTACCATCGAGTTGTTGTTCACCAAACCCGTAACCGATTTGCAAATCATTGGTGGTAAATACTTGGCGGGTTTCGCCTTGGTGTTGTTTAGTATTTTGCCCACCTTGCTTTACTTTTTATCGGTGTATCTGTTGGCCGATCCGGTAGGAAATGTCGATACAGGCGGCATTATAGGTTCTTATATCGGTCTTTTACTCTTAGGTGCCACCTTCGTAGCCATTGGTTTATTTGCCTCTTCGTTGACCGAAAACCAGATTGTAGCCTTCATCTTAGGTCTCTTCCTCTGCTTTTTCTTTTATACGGCTTTTGATTCTTTGCGATTGCTGAACCTACCGAATAAAACACTGTTGCTTTTGGAGCAGCTTGGCATGAGTGCCCATTTTGATTCGTTAAGCAAAGGGGTGCTGGATACCCGCGATATGTTGTATTTCGGTAGTTTAATCGCCCTTTTCCTGATGCTCACCAAAACGGTATTGGAGGCCCGCAAATGGTAAAAACACCCACCTCCGCCAAAAAACGTCAGTCGTTCATCCGCCTCGGTCTTTTGTTGGGCATTTTGATTTTGCTCAACATCATCGGTAACCTTGCCTATACCCGCTTCGACCTCACCCGTGAAGGTCGTTTTACCCTATCGAAAAGCACCAAAACCCTCCTTTCCTCCCTCGAGGACGTGATTTATGTGAAGGTGTATCTCGAAGGCGATTTCCCACCGGGTTTTCAAAAATTACAACAAGGTTTGCGCGATCAGCTCACCGAGATGCGACGCTATGCCGGCGGTAATTTGGAGTTTGAGTTCATCAACCCTGCCGACGCGGGCGACGAGCGCACCACCAACGAACTCTACCAGCAGTTATATACAGCAGGTTTGCAGCCTACCGACCTTCAATCGCGTAACGACGATGGCGTTCAGCGCAAAATCATCTGGCCGGGTGCTATGATTTACTACCGCAACAAAGAGGTAGCCATGAACTTCCTCCTCGGCGCCGGCGCTGGCAATTCTCCACTCGAAATCATCAACGCCTCCGAAGAAGCACTTGAGTACACCATCGCCAATAGCATCAAAAAGGCAACGACCCTCATCAAACCGCGGCTGGCATTCACCGAAGGCAATGGCGAGCTCGACAAAGTAGCTACCAGCGATATCGCCCGTTCTTTGAGTGAGTTCTACAGCCTCGTGCGTTACGACCTGGGCACCATCGAAGCCGTCCCGGCCGACATCAACTTACTTATCATCGCCAAGCCCACTGAAAAATTCAGCGATTGGGACAAATACAAAATCGATCATTTCGTGAACCGTGGTGGCCGTATTTTGTGGTTGCTCGATGCGGTTTCGGCCGAAATGGACAGCATGGGACCCGACAACTTTTTCATGGCCGAAAGTAGGTCACTCGAGATAGAGGACTTGTTGTTTAAATATGGCGTGCGCGTAAACCCGTTTTTGGTACAGGATACGCGCGCCACCCAAATCCCCATCGTTTATGGTAGCTCAGGGGGTCAGCCGCAGCAGCGTTTGTACCCGTGGTTTTACTTCCCGTTGGTGCAAGCCGATTCCGACCACCCCATCGTCCGTAAACTCGACCCCATACAATTCCGATTTGCCAACAGTATCGATTTAGTGCGTGCTACGGGTGTTCGCTCATCGGTTTTATTACACAGTTCGGCTTTGTCGCGCGTGGTATATGCACCCTTCCGGGTCAACTTAACGCTGGCCACCGAGCCGAGTAAAGAAGACATGTACAATAAAGGCGGGCAGCCGCTGGCCGTTTTGCTCGAAGGTGCATTTCCCAACCTTTACAAAAGCCGGTACTTCAACGAATTCGCCCAGCGCGCCGTAGATTCCTTGCAGATGAACCTGTCCGACCAACCCAAAACCAGCAGGATGATTGTGGTTGCCGACGGCGATGTGATCCGCAACAACGTACGTCAAAGCACTGGCGAAGTTTACCCGCTCGGATTCGACCGTTTTACCAACCAAATGTATGGCAACAAGACGTTTTTGTTGAATGCAGTAGACTATCTACTCGACGAAACCGGCCTAATCAATGTGCGTTCGAAACAAATCACGCTGCGCATGTTGGACCAGAAAAAAATCAAAGCAGAAAAACTGCGCTGGCAGCTGTTAAATACCGCCGTACCTATACTGTTGTTGTTGGCTTTTGGCCTCCTTGGAGGTTACTGGCGGCAGCGTAAATACGCAAAACGTAGTACATGAAAAAAAACCTGATATACCTCATCCTTTTTGTGTTGTTGCTGGCCATGGCCGCTTATTTGGTAACCCGCGACCGCAGCATTTCTCTCGACCCTAAAGACGTCAGCTTCCGCGTGGCCGATTCGGCTGCCGTGAACCGTATTTTTATGGCCGACCGCAAAGGAGGGAAGGTGCTGCTTACCCGCCAAGCCGATGGCCACTGGTTGGTGAACAACAAATACGACGCCCGTCCCGATATGATGAAAGTATTGATGGAAACCTTGACCCGAATGGAGGTAAAAACCCCGGTTCCCAAAGGCATTATCAACACCGTTAAAACCAATATCGCTACCGTGGGTATTAAGGTAGAGATTTACAGTGGGCCGAAATCGAAACAAGAGCTTGTCTTTTATGTAGGCAGCTCAACGGTCGACACCCGCGGCACCTATATGATTAAAGCAGAGGCCGACTTGCCCTTCATTTTATATATGCCCGGCTGGGAAGGTTATCTCACCCCGCGTTTTTTCACCAGCGAAGAGCAGTGGCGGGAACGGGTCCTTTTCCGTTTCAACCCCACGGAAGTGGTACGCTTCGCCGTTCAATACCCCGACACCCCTGGCCGTGATTTTGCCATTGAGCGGACAAACGACAGCAGTTATGTGCTCATTGACCCTGCCAACAACAGCCGACAAACGTTTAATACCGCCACCGGCAATGCCATTTGGAAAGATTTTGCGCTGTTTCGGGTAGAAGGTTTTGAAAACGAAGTGCCTATCCGAGACTCTGTCATCACCATGGTCCCCCCAATTTTTAATGCCACCATAACCGAGCGAAGCGGCAAAACTCACTATATCACTACTTTTTTCAAAAGCCAGCTGAACACCATCGACGTTGTATTGATGCAGGGATTTCCGGATCTCGACCGCCAATATTTCTATTACCGCGAGGGCAAAGAATTTGGCGTGATGCAGTCTTTGGTGACCCCTTGGTTTTTTATGAGCAAGGCCCAAATCATCGAACGGGCTAATCGATAAAAGCCGTTTCTCATTTGACCCAAAAAACTATCTTTACAGCAAAAGCATCTCTATGAAATTTATCGTCTCCACCAGCACCCTGCTCAAGCACCTCCAAGCAGTTCAGGGCGTGATTAACAGCAGCTCGGTGCTGCCTATACTCGAAAATTTCCTCTTCGACATCAACGACAAAGAGCTGCTGGTGTGCACCACCGACCTCAATACCACCATGAAAACCACCCTCGCTATTGAGGGGAAGGGAAAAGCACGTATCGCAGTTCCAAGTAAAATCCTGCTCGAGACGTTGAAGTCGTTGCCCGATATGCCCATCACCTTTTCGTTTAATGAGCAGACATTCGCCATCGAAATAAATACCGACAAAGGTAAATACAAGCTCAGCGGTGAAAACGGCGAAGATTTTCCAGCCATTCCTGAAGTGAGCAAGGCCAATGCTTTTAGTATGCCGTCGAGCGCGCTATTGAATGCGGTGAGCACCACACTTTTCGCTGTAGGTACCGATGAGCTCCGCCAAGCTATGACAGGTGTGAAATTTGAGCTTGAGGCCAATCAAATGAATTTTGTGGCTACCGATGCCCACAAACTCGTGCTTCATTCGGTAAAAAAAATCGCCATACCCGAAACTGGATCTTTCATCGTTCCCCGCAAAGCCTTGAACCTCCTCAAAGCCGCATTGCCTGGCGATGATACCCTCGTAAAAGTGGAGTACAATACCACCAACGTGTTTTTCTCTTTCAAAGACATCCACTTGGTCTGTCGCCTGATTGACCAAAAATTTCCTGATTACACCGCCGTTATCCCGAAAGACAATACCAACCAGCTCACCATCTCCCGCACGGAGTTGTTGAATTCGCTGAAACGTATTTCTATCTATTCGAACAAAACTACCTATCAGGTACGCCTCAAGTTGAAAGGCAGTGAGCTGCAAATTTCTGCCGAAGACCTCGACTTCTCCAACCAGGCCGACGAAACCCTTGCTGCCGAATACAGCGGCACCGACATCGAAATTGGCTTCAATGCCCGTTTTTTGGTGGAGATGCTCAGCAACCTCAGCAGTGCCACCGTTCGTTTTGAACTGAGCCTGCCGAGCCGTCCAGGTGTAATGCACCCTACAGAGCAAGAAGAAAACGAGGATACCCTCATGCTCATCATGCCCGTTATGTTGAATTCTTACGAGTAGTCGTTCTTAAGTACACCGTATAAAGCTATTTCAGGCCTCGCTACGCGGGGCCTTTTTTTGTTCTTTACTTTCTCAAACAAGTAGTATGCGCGACTAAATACTAGATAATAACCGCTATTTGCGCGCAATCCAACTTTGTGGGTCCACTTTGGTGATGCCTTTCCAAACCTGGAGGTGTATTTCGGCTTTGTTTTCTTCGTCGTCGAAATAAACCGTACCGATTTGTTGACCGGTGGTTACTTTATCGCCTTTGGCAACATTCACGGAGCCCAGATGCGCATACACCGTAAGGTATTGACCATGCCGGATAATTACGGCGCGTTGCATGCCTGGTATGTTTACCACAGCCGTGACTTCACCACGGAAAACGGCTTTCACGGCGCTTCCTTGGGCGGTACGTATGTTCACACCATCGTTGCGCTCTTTTACGTTTTTAAGTACCGGATGTGGGTGCTCACCAAATGTAGCACTGATGAAGCCCTTCTCAACCGGCCAAGGAAGTTTACCTTGGTTGGCAGCGAAGTCGATGCCAAGCGCTTTCGCTTCGGGAGTGAGTTCAAACTCCCCATCGCGCGGACGGGTAGTGGTGGTGGGCTGTTTCTGACCAAGTGCACGAAGGCGCTCTTCTTCTTTTTTGCGGGCAGCTTCAATTTCCCGTTTGATGATGTCTTCGATGGCTTTGTTCAAGCGCTGGCGAGCCGATTCTTTGTCCTGTAATTCCTTGCGTAGCTGCTTTTCATTCTGCGCAAGCGTGCTGACCAGCTGATTCGTTTTATCGCTTTCGTAACTCAATAGCGTCTTTTGGTTTTCCTCCTCGCGCAACAAGCCTTCCTTTTCGACCTTTTTCTGCTCTAGCTGCTCTTTTCGTTTGTTTAACGAAGCCTGGGTTTGGTTGATAAGCCTCACCTGCGTCTGACGGAAGTCGTTGTATTGTTGGAGATACCGCAGGCGCAAATAAGCCTGATTAAAATCGCTGGCCGACAAAATTAAAAGCAGGCTGTTATAATTGCTGCGGTTTCGGTAGGCCACCTGCAACATGCGGGCATATTCTTCTTTGAGTTTGGCTAAATCGCGCTCAAGCGATTCGATGACCATACTTAGATTGTCGATTTGCTGTTGCGTCAGGCTCACCTCATTGCCGTAGTTTTCGATGAGGCGTTCGCGGACCTGAATTTGTTTTTTGAGGGTAATGAGCTGATTGAGGCTAGTTGATTTTTTCTTCTGCACGGATTCAATCTGCTTTTTGGTAAAGCTGATCTGCTCCATGAGTTTGTTGCGCTGCTCCTCAAGTTGTTTTTTGGTCTGCGCTTGGGCCGTCGTCACCAAAAGCAACAGCACCACGAGTGCTCTAATCCACACGACTGTAGTTCTTTGGAATACTGTAAGGATAGGTTTGCCCATTTTCTACCGCAAATTTGGTAAAATTCAGGCTTATACCCTTGTTTTCGTCGCCATTTAGTGTGGCTTTTAAAGCGGCGGGTGCCCAATAACCGTCCACACGACTTGGAAGCGCATAATCAATACGCACTTTTTTGTCACCACTTTCGGCTAAAACCACCTTGCTTTTGGGGAAATCAGCCTGTAAAGCAATACTAAATCGCATATTTCCTTGGTTTACCTGAAAATCGTAGCCCTCGGTTGTTGCGGGTTTAATTACTCCATTACGGAGGTGACTTAGATTGTTGAGCAAGATATTCTCCAGCGTTTGATAATCCATCTGGGTACCTGCCAGCTGGTTGAGGTAGCTGAATGGTTTTTCGTAATACTCCTTATTGATGCGGTCTACCATCCGCAAACTGTCGGGGGTGATGAGTATTCGAAAGGCCTCGATACCTAGCATGGGGCGTAATACCAGCCAGATTTGTTTGCCGCGGTGTATGCGGATATTGAAGGCTGAGCTCTGATTATTGCCGTTAATATTCGCGGCAAGGTCGCCACTGAGGCTGAGCTCCGCCACTTCCAAATCGTTGGCCATGGCATTTTCCCATGCAACTAAGGCCAGATTATCGACTGGTTGAGCTGTTTCAGCCAGCTTTTTTTTGCTTCTACAGCTGCCTGCAAGCGTGGCCAATACAACCAAACAAATAAAAAAAACAGAACGCTTAACAACCATCTATGGCTTGAATATTTAAAAAAAATGATGGGCTACCTTTTATTCGTAAAGTTTACCTTCGGCAATTTTGCGGTCGATAAAATCGCTTTTCATGCCTGCTGCTTTGGCTTTTTGCCAAAATTCAATGGCTTTGACTTCTTGTCCCAAACGGAAAAGGATATCGCCATAATGCTCGTATAAGGTGGCCTTATCTTCTCCAGCTGTCGCCAACGCCAATTCCATCCACTCAAGCGCTTCTTTAAATTTGCCCTGCTGGTACATCACCCAAGCATAGGTGTCGAGGTAAGACGGATTTTTAGGCTCGATTTTCACGGCCTTTTTAATCATCTCCTCTGCTTGATCGAGTTTGGTTTTACGCAGCGAGAGATAATAGCTCCAGTTATTTAAAACCAAGGCATTGTGAGGCTGAATTTTCAGCGTTTTGGCATAACTCTCATCCGATTCCTCGAAGTTGCCCAACTCATTGTAAGCATCGCCCAAACTCGAATAAAAACTTGCCTCCAACTCCCGGTTGCCACTCACATAAAATACACCGCTACGCAAAACGCTAACCGCGGCGCTATAGTCCTTGAGCTGGTTTTTGGCCAAGCCAGATAAAAAATAGGGCAACGCCTGGTTTGGAAACAATTCAACCGCCTTATCCGCCTCTGGACTCAGCGATTCAAAGTCCTGCACATCTAATAGCGACAAAAGATATTGCTGCCAAACGGTGAATTTCTGATTGCCTTTGTCGGCAGAGATGGCTTGCTTGTAAGCGATACGCGCTTCAGCGGTATTGCCGCTGTGGTACAACAAATCGGCATACATCGCCCAAGTTTTGGGTTCTTCGGGATGCAAACGTGTTGCCTCCTGCCCCAAAGCCAACGCCTGGGCTTTAATAGCAGGGTTTTTTTCCATCTCCGCGAAAAGCGTGAGCAGTACCTGTATTTTGAGGTCTACGTCCAGTTCAGGCTTAGTAAAGGCAGCCTGAAGATAGGTGAATGCTTTGTCGGTGTTTTTCTGCGCACGATATACATCTGCCAAGGCGAGGAGGATTTTACCGTTTTCGGGATCGATAGCCAAGGCTTCATCAAATTGTTTGCGGGCGTTGTCGTAATCGCCTTTTTCGAAATAGAGCTGCCCGAGATACAGTTTAAACTCGGTGTCTTTTGGATACAAATCAACCAGTTTACGGATCTCGTCTAGGCCTTTGTCGGGTTTGCCCAACTTAACCCACAACTGCCGTTTTTGATCGGCCAACTCGGGGCTCGGACCAGTTCTGACTTCGATTTGGTTGAAGGTTTTAATGGCGTCGTTGTATAACTTGGCGTCGGCCTGCACACTCGCGAGCTCGAACAGAACACCTTCTTGATCCTCAACCAATAAGACCAATTGCCTTAAAACAGGTATAGCCTCTTCCAGTCGACCCGTTTGTCGCAGTAAATCTATACGCAAACGCAGATACCACTCGTTTTTAGGCTCCATCTGTGCCGCTTTGCCACTGTATTCTAGGGCGCGGTCAAATTGCTGCCGTGCGATGGCGGTACGACCTACTTCATAGTAGGGCAGTGCATTGCCTGGATCACGTTTGATAATTTCGAGGAAAAGGTTTTCGGCTACACCAAAATTGCCGATGAGCTTTTCTTTTTGGGCATTAAAAAACAAAAAATCAACCTCCATGCGCTCGTTTTCGGTCAGTGTGCGGTAAACGACTTTGTCTTTTGCTGCGGCACTGCTCGCCTCTTTTTTACTGGCGCAAGATGCCAACGTCAAGGCCAGAATGAGGATGGAAAAGTTGATGCCGATTTTCATGCTTTAATTTGATTGTAATCGCCTACACTGAGGTTGGCAGCGTGACCTGCAATACCTGCAAAATTGCCGAGCATGCTATTGGTCACCACTGCTTGGTCGATACGGGCATTGGTTTGTACGATGCTGTTGCTGACGACGCTGCTGCTAATGCTGCTGTTATCGCCTACAGAAACGTGGGGACCGACCACACTGTTTTCAATGACCACATTTTCGCCGATATAACAGGGTTCGATGATGGTTGAGTTCACGATGCGGGCAGATTTTGCATGCAAATCGGTGTCACGGATAAACTCCAGATAACGTTGGTTGGTATAAACGGTAGCGTCTTTATTGCCGCAGTCGAGCCATTC
>JBDNIH010000151.1:0-8264 GCA_041688385.1 Bacteroidia bacterium | reverse complement strand
TTGAAGGTGCCATCGGAAGTGAAATCACGCACGTTCAGCTTATAGATGATGGCTTGTGTAGCAACGGGCGGAGCAATGTTTGGCGTAGATTTTTTTTCACTGCAGCCCAAGTTGACTGAAAGGAGCAGGAGCAGGGTAAAAACGTGGATATTTTTCATTTTTATTTTGTAGACAAGTTTTGGCTTTAGGCCAGCATGAGATTGCAGCCGCGTAATTCACTGTGGTCGAAACGGCCGAGAACTTCGAAACTTCCGTCGGCATGTATTTTTCCCAAATCGTCGGTTTGGATGAAGGCGCAACTTTCATAGTTTGCGAGATCAATCACATTAATGCCGCCACTTTTGCCATCGGCTGCTTGTACGAAGGGATCATTGCCGTTGCGTATTAGAATTTTCATCCAAGGAGGACAGCTGAATCGCCCGTTTTTAACGGCATAAGCCTGTGAAAGTAGCTCCGTCATCCCATATTCGGAGTGAATCTGTGCTACGCCAAATGCCTCTTGAAGTTGCGCGTGCAGGGCTTCGCGGATAAGTTCAGGCCCCCGGCCTTTCATTCCCCCTGTTTCAAGGACGATGTCGGTAGGTTTTAGTTGAATTTGGCCTTTTTTTGCACTCTCGAGCAATGCGAAGGTGACGCCCCATAAAAACACTTTTTTGTCTTTTAGGTGAGTTGCATTTATGGCCTGCATCAAATGATTGTCTGCATCTAAAAAAAAACCAGCCAATGGATCCTCACAAGCCTGAATGAGGTTGTTAACCATATAAATCAGTGAGGAGCCGGTTCTTTCAAGATAACCGGGGAGCAGCGCCAGAAATACATAATCTGTAGGGGAGCCGTATACGCACTTAAACCCTTGCGTTAAGGATGCTTTGTACCACTCTTGATCACTGATTATATGCCGACTGCGCTGTTGAGCTGTAGTGCCACTACTTGTAAATATAATACTTTCAGGTACGTTTATACTGCTGACTTTGTGTATTTTAAATAAGCTTATCGGAAGAAAAGGTATAGAATAAATTTCTTTTATGTCTGCTGGGTTGCGCCCCAATGCCTTTAGCCAGGTTTTGTACACGGGATTGTGTGTGGCCTGGAATTGAAACAACCGCAGCGCGAGCTGTTCAAAATCGAAAGCTTCACCATTAATGGCTGAAAACAGGGCAGTTTGTAGGGCGTCCACGACTCAAATTTAGACCGGAAAACGGCAAGTATAACTTTTACAACTTTGAATCGTTTAAGATTGGTTATTTTTGAACAGATGAGACTTTCAGGACTGTGGCTTTTGGGGATGTCGGCCTTGCTTTGGCAAGGGTGTCAGCCCATTCGATTGTTCGATGAAACGCCAGCCATCAGCTTTATTTCAGTAGCGCCGTTGGTGGTTACCGAAATAACCGATTCGATTGTCATAACCATTGGTTTCACCGATGGCGACGGGGATTTAGGCCTGCCGGAAGAAGACACTACATCAGATGTAACTATCTACGACAAGCGCCGAGGACTGCCAGCCTTTGGTGATATTTTGTATCCATACCGCATGCCAGTGGTTACCCCGCCGGGCAACAGCAAACAAATTTCGGGTGAGGTCAGACTAGTGATTCAAAATACCTTTCGTAGGCCTGGATTAACGACGGATACGGTGCATTATAGTATTCAAATCCGTGACAGAGCTTTGCGGGAAAGTAACATTGTTGAAACGCCTGATATTGTTATCAGGGGTGCTTTCTGATTTATTTATGCCTTGTACACACAAATCGAAGGAGTTCCCGTTAATTAGCCTTATGCGCTTTAGTTTGCTCGTTATTTTGTGTAACCTTTTATCAGGGAGCCTGCTAGCCCAGGTGGGCGGACAAACGACCTACAACTTCCTCCGCTTGGCCCCAGGGGCACGGTTAACTGCCTTGGGGGGAAGCACAGCCGGCACGTATGAATCAGACGTTAATCTGGCTTTTTTTAACCCAGCATTATACAGTCCAGACTTACACAACCACATCGGCATGAGTTATGTGAATTACTTGGCCGATGTGAATCATGGTATGGTGAGTTATGCGCACAAGGGCAGTGCGAAATACGGTGCTTTTGGTGGGGGTATACAGTTTATCAATTACGGCAGCTTTACCCGTAGGGATGCGGCAGGTATTGAAATGGGGGAGTTTAACGCTGGCGAGCTCGCTTTGCAACTTGGGTGGGGTTATCAGTTTAATCCATTGATGCGGGTAGGTGCGAATGTCAAATTGATTGGTTCCTATCTCGAAGAATACACATCCCATGGGATGGCCATTGATATGTCGGCGATGTACATTGACACCAGTCGCAATTTGGTGCTCACTTTATTGATACGCAATTTTGGGATGCAGTTCGATTCGTACGTAAAAGGCAATCGAGAGGCTCTGCCTTTGGATATACAGTTAGCTATTACAAATAAGCTGAGGTATATGCCTTTGCGGTGGGGCGTCGTTCTTCATAATCTGCACCGTTGGGGCGTTGCCTACAACGACCCAAACGACACCTATTACCGCCGTCAAATTTTGTTAAATAATGGAGAAGTAGCATCTGCACCCAAAACTACCGTGGCAGATGAAATATTCAGACATGTGATTTTAAATGGTGAGTTTTTACTCTCTAAAAACTTTCATGCGCGTATAGGTTACAACCACCAACGCAGGAAGGAATTGGTTTTACCCGAACGGAGTGGGAGCAGTGGTTTTAGTTTTGGTTTTGGGATACAAGTCAAGAAGTTTCGGTTCGACTACGGTCGTGGAGCGATTAGTCTGGCGGGTATGAGCAACAACTTTTCGGTAACCACCAATCTCGGGGACTGGTAGCACTAGGGTTGTTTCCTGACTAGTTCTCTGAAATGATGGCTGATTTATTTATACTTAAAAAAGGCAAGGCTAAAGCAATCTTTTTTAGCACGTTGGATTCAATCTGTGGGACTTTATACTGTCAACTGGGCGACCAACTGGAGTAGGTGTCGGAGCAGGCTGAAGTATAGTTTGTGCTCTATTCATAAAAAAAAAGCGCTCCTCTTGGAGCGCTTTTCTATGTAATCCTTTTATGCGAATGGATATCGATTTTCATCCAGCAACTTAGCTGCGATTCTACGGCGTACCTCTTTGAGGTTTACCGCCTCAGTTTTCGTGAAACGTTTTAGCCCTAATAGCATCATGCGTTGCTCATCGCCTTCGGCAATGGCATAAATCGCCTCTTTTCCCGCCATATTTACCTTATTTGCAGCGCGGTGGGTATAACTTACTACCATGTCGATGCGTTCGGCACAAGCGGCTTCTCCTAAGCGAGTGGCGAGTTTTTCGGTTTTTAGAATGGCCGATTCTAGAACATATACTTCAATGGCCATGTCTGCTGCTTGCATGAGTATTTCTTGTTCTTGATCAAGTTTGTCGGCAAATTTCTGTACAGCCGCGCCTGCAACCAGTAAGGTGGCTTTTTTGAGGTTTTTGAGCACTTTCTTCTCTGCAACAAATAATCCCACTTCTTCTTCAGCACTAAAATCTGGAATATCCATGAGTTCCTGTGCTACTTTCATGGCAGGGCCTAGCAAATCGAGCTGTCCTTTGAGTGCCTTACGAAGCAGCATGTCTACTGTGAGCATGCGATTGATTTCATTGGTGCCTTCATAAATACGGCTAATACGCGCATCGCGGTAGGCAGCTTCCATGGGTGCATCGGCCGAATAGCCCATTCCACCGTATATTTGAACGCCTTCATCGGCTACAAAGGCCATAGCCTCGGAGCAGAATACTTTGATAATGGCGCATTCTACTGCGTACTCTTCGATACCCTTTAGTTTGGCCTCTGCCTCTGGTAATCCTTTTGCCACCAAGCGGTTTTGGTTGTCCTCGATGTCTTGACCAGCACGGTACAGTGCGGCATCTGAAACATAGGTTAAGGTAGCCATATCGGCTAATTTTTGCTGTATTGCACCAAAACTACCAATCGTTCTACCGAATTGTTTGCGTTCGTTGGCGTAGTTTACGGCTAAACCAATTACTTTAAATGCGGCACCAACCACCGCTGCGCCTAATTTAATACGACCCGCATTTAAAGCGTTTACGGCGATTTTGAAACCTTCATTCCGTTCTGCGAGTATACTATCGACCGGTACTTTTACTTTGTCGTAAAACACCTGTCGGGTAGAAGAAGATTTGAGTCCGAGTTTATGCTCTTCATCATTTAGGGATAAACCACTTACTTCATCTTTATGAAAGACAAAACCCGTAATGTTTTTGTCGTCTTCGATGCGCGCAAACACAATGAATACATCTGCGAAACCAGCATTGGAAATCCATATTTTCTGACCAGTAATCTCGTAAAACTTACCATCAGGTGTTAAGACGGCCTTAGTTTTACCTGAATTTGCATCTGAACCTGCATCTGGCTCGGTAAGATTGTAGCAGCTAATCCATTCGCCAGAAGCGATTTTGGGCAGGAACTTTTGTTTGAGTGCTTCGCTGCCGTAATACTGTATTGGTAAGGTACCAATACCTGTATGCGCACCAAAAGCAGTAGCCACCGACCCTGTCATGCTCGAAATTTCTTCGCAGATGAGCATAGACGTATTAAAGCCCATGCCCAACCCGCCGTATTCCTGAGGCACACTGATACCGAGCAAGCCCATCTCGCCGGCTTTTTTCATCAAGAGCTCAACAAGGGCGTAATCGCCTTTTTCAAAGCGGGGGATATGGGGTGCAACCTCGGTTTTCATAAATTCCCTGGTGGCTTCAAACATCATGAGTTGCTCCTCAGAGAAATCTTCGCGTATGAAAATATCGCTGGCAGCTGTGTCTTTTACCAACCACTCGCCACCACGGAGTTTTTTTGTTACTTCAGTTTCCATCGTATGTCTTTGTTTAATTATTTTAATTCAGGATTTCGTAAATACCAGCCACCCCTTGGCCGCCACCTACACAGGCGCTGACCATGCCGTATTTTTGATTGCGGCGGCGCATCTCATTAAATAGCTGTACCGACAATTTAGCGCCGGAACAACCAAGGGGATGGCCCAAGGCAATGGCGCCGCCATTGGGATTGATAAGCTCAGGATTGAGGTCGAGCTGCCGAATTACAGCCAAGGACTGTGCGGCGAAAGCTTCATTCAACTCAATTTGTTGGATATCGCTTTGTTTAAGTCCAGCACGCTTTAAAGCAAGCGGAATAGCCGCAACCGGACCGATACCCATATAACGTGGGTCGACTCCCTGTGCCACATAGGAAACCATTCGCGCGATGGGTTTTAGGCCGAGTTCATTCACCAGTTTTTCTGACATGACCAGCACGAAGGACGCCCCATCTGAGGTTTGTGATGAATTACCGGCCGTTACTGAACCCCCTGCAGCGAATACAGGCTTCAATTTAGCCAAGGCTTCTGCGGATGTTTCTTTGCGTGGTCCTTCATCGGTATCGACTACAAACTCGCGTGTTTTTTTCTTCATATTGCCGTCCACATAGGTTTCTTTCACCGTTATGGGTACGATTTCGTCTTTAAATCGGCCGGCCGCGATAGCTGCCAATGCTTTTTGATGGGAAGCCAGCGCAAAAGCATCTTGATCTTCGCGACTAATACCGTATTTGCCAGCGACTTGTTCAGCTGTAAGACCCATAGAGGTGTAATAGTCGGGATGTTCGGAAGCGAGTTTGTAGTTCAAAGCAGTTTTAAAGCCCATTACAGGCACCATGCTCATCGATTCGGTGCCCCCGGCAATGATACAATCGGCCAAACCGGCATGTATCCGCGTGCTGGCAATGGCGATAGCTTCCAGTCCTGAACCACAATAGCGGTTGACGATCATTCCGGGCACATTGATGGGCAAAGAGAGTAAAGATATCATCCGGCCCATCTGCATGCCTTGTTCTGCCTCTGGGACGGCATTACCTACGATGAGGTCGTCAACACGCGCAGGGTCAAGATTAGGAACGGAGGCGACGAGGTGTTTTATAACATCCGCGGCCAAATCATCGGGGCGGGTGAATCGGAAGCCGCCTTTGCCGGATTTACCGACGGCTGTTCTGTAACCTGCAACTATGTAAGCGTTCATGGGGAATATTTTAGATGTGATGATTTAATGTCAAATTATAATCTGGTGACTGAAGCCGGATAACCTTGGATTCAAAACGGATGCCTTTGCAATTCAAATTCGAAAACTAGATGTGCCATCCTACAGGGCCAAAGTGCTAACGGTTTAATTGCGCAGTGGTTTTCCTGATTTGAGCACGGACTGTATACGTTCCAGTGTTTTTTTCTCGCCGAGGAGACTGAGGAATGCTTCTCTTTCTAGGTCGAGAAGATATTGTTCGCTGACCAATTGGGGATAGGATAGGTCGCCGCCACAGATGACATAGGCCAATTTTTCAGCGATTTTTTTATCGTGATCGCTGATGTAGTTTCCCATGCGCATGCCGTTAATACCTGCCATGAACAAAGCCATACCGGCTTTGCCTTGGGCTTTAATATCGTTACGAACTTGAGGCATGACGTAACCGGCTTCGGCTAAATCAATGGCAAATCGTTTGGCATCGGCAATTTGAGAAGGCAGGTGAATGCTGACTCTATCGCCACGACGCAGATAGCCTAAATCATAGGCTTCATAGGCCGAGGTAGCAACTTTAGCTGTAGCGATATTCATGAAGGCACTCTGTAAACTGTTTAGTTCAACATCACCTATTTCAAGCCTGTCAGACACGCGAAGCGCCATTTCTTTTGTGCCGCCACCACCAGGGATGACGCCCACGCCCACTTCTACTAAACCGATATAGGTCTCGGCAGCAGCTTGTATGCCATCTGAGTGCAGACTTAGCTCACAGCCTCCGCCAAGGGTTAGGCCATGAGGTGCCACCACCACAGGTATGCTTGAGTAGCGCGCCCGCATGGTAAACTTCTGGAAGGCACGAATAGCGAAATCCAGTTCATCGTATTCTTGCTCCACCGCTAGCATAAAGACCATTCCCAAATTGGCTCCTGCCGAAAAAGTAGCGGCATTGTTTCCGACAACTAATCCTCGGTAGTCTTTTTCAGCTGTATCAACTGCTTTCATGAAGCCGGCGATAACCTCGCTGCCGATCGCGTTCATCTTGGTGTGGAATTCAAAATTGAGTATGCCATCGCCGAGATCATAGAGGCTACTTCCGCTATTTTTCCAAATTACATTGGTTTTACGGATGTGGTTGAGCACGATGAGTTTTTCGGCACCCGGAATGTTTTTATAGGTTTTACTCGGGATGTCGTAATAAAGCTTTTGGCCATTTTCGATTTTGTAGAAGCTGCTGTGCCCTGCTGCTAACAGTTCATCTACCCACGGAGCTGCCGGTAAACCGTACATTTTCATGAGATTGTTCATGTCGTTGAGGCCAATGGCGTCCCAAGTTTCAAAAGGACCGATTTCCCAGCCAAAACCCGCTACCATGCCATCATCAATGCGGTAGAGTTCGTCAGCGATTTCTGGTATGCGGTGTGACACATAGCGGAACAGATGCGCATAACTCAAACGAAAAAACTCGCCGGCTTTATCTGGCGACTGAATGAGGAGCTTCAGTCGTTTTTTGAGATTATCCTCTTGCTTGATTTGGTCGAGAAGAGGGAACTTTACCCGCTCCTGACTTTTGTACTCAAGTGTTTTTAAGTCGAGCGAAAGTATTTCTTTTTTACCATCGGCAGTCTTGCCTTTTTTGTAGAATCCTTGGCCTGTTTTGTCTCCTAGCCAATTGTTTTCAACCATCTTCTGTAAAAAATCAGGGATTTTGAACAGGGCGATCGATTCGTCGTTGGGACAATTGTCACCTACGCCTTGTGCTACTTTCACTAAGGTGTCAATGCCTACCACATCACAAGTACGGAAAGTAGCAGACTTAGGGCGGCCAACAAGTGGACCGGTGAGTTTGTCGATGGCTTCGATAGGTAAATCTACCTTGTCTAAAATATTGAACAGGGCTACAATACCGAAAACACCCACACGGTTGGCGATAAAAGCGGGCGTGTCTTTGGCGAGGACGGTTGTTTTTCCAAGTTTTTGTTTGCCGTATTCGAGCAAAAAATCAATGATTTCAGGCTGGGTATCCGGACCAGGTATCACTTCGAATAGTGCGAGGTAACGGGGTGGGTTGAAAAAGTGGGTGCCACAAAAGTGCAGGCGAAAATCCGCTGAGCGGCCAACATTCATAAGCTGAATTGGAATGCCAGAGGTATTTGAGGTAACCAAAGTACCCGGCTTGCGGAATTGCTCTACCTTTTCAAATATGCTCTGTTTGATTTTGAT
>JBDNIH010000025.1:0-1935 GCA_041688385.1 Bacteroidia bacterium | reverse complement strand
TAGGTGGTTTTACGGTCTTTCAATTGGTTTTGAATGAAGAACTGTTTACCTACAATACCGACACAGATCAACTCAACACTGGCTTTGGTTGGCAAACGGGTTTTGGCGTGAGTCGTTATGAACCACTTACCCAAACTTGGGTTTTCTTTAATCGAAATGAACCAAATGGTTATAAGGTGTTTTTAGATAGACTGGGCCTTACTTCCGATATGGTTCAGCTAGCAGGTCGGCCTTTAGCTATCGAGTTTATTTATAACCGATAAGTACCTATTCGTTGACCACACCCATTTTACAGAACTTATCTATACGGCTGGCGATGCGCTCATCGGCCGTTTGTTTTTCAAGGGTATCGAGTGTTTCGATGAGTTTTGATTTGAGTAAATCGGCCATACCTTCTGGTTCAGTATGAGCGCCTCCTATAGGTTCCTCGATGATTCCGTCGATTAAACCGTTAGATAGCATTTGATCGGCGGTGAGTTTGAGCGCCTCTGCTGCGGTTTCTTTGTAATCCCAGCTGCGCCAGAGTATAGAAGAACAGGATTCAGGCGAAATTACCGAATACCAAGTATTAGAAAGCATAAATACGCGGTCGCCTACACCTATGCCTATAGCACCACCCGAGGCACCCTCACCAACGATAACGCAGATCACTGGTACCTTAAGCATGAACATATCGCGGATATTCCGGGCAATAGCTTCGGCTTGGCCACGCTCTTCCCCTTCAATGCCAGGATAAGCACCTGGGGTGTCAATAAAGGTGACAATAGGTTTATTAAATTTCTCAGCCATCTTCATCAAGCGAAGGGCTTTGCGGTAACCTTCAGGATTGGCCATGCCAAAGTTACGGTACTGACGCATCTTGGTATTGATGCCCTTTTGATGCCCTATAAACATAACTGTGCGACCCTCCAAACTAGCAAAACCACCTACAATGGCTTTATCGTCTTTAATATTCCTGTCGCCGAATAATTCTATGAAATCAGAACACATCTGGTTCACGTAATAAAGGGTATACGGACGCTCCATATGACGTGATAACTGCACTTTTTGCCAACCAGTTAAGCCAGTATACAGGCGGGTTTTTTCCTCACCAATCCGCTTTTTAAGATCTGTTATTGAAGCTGATACATCGGTTTTGCCTTTTTCTTGGATTTCCTGGAGCTTTTCCAGTTCCTGGTACATCTCCTGTATGTGTTTTTCGAAATCGAGGAAGATCATAAGCTTACTTTGACCTGCGAATATAGGCATTAGTCGGTATTGCACCGAAAATGGGGATAAAAGCTTCGATTGAACGGGTAATTGAAATTGAAAAGACGGCAACCTGAAGGAGCTAGCAGAAAAAAGGCAGCTAAGTACCAGTGGATGAATTGGAAAAGGGGCAAAAGCAAAAAGCCTTAGACTTCTCTAAGGCTTTATTGCGGTCCGGACGGGACTCGAACCCGCGACCCCATGCGTGACAGGCATGTATTCTAACCAACTGAACTACCGAACCCTGGTTGTGATTGGGACTGCAAATATAGAACGGGAAACTACTCCTGCAACCTTGGAATAAAAAAAATCCCCGCTGTGAAGCAGGGATTTTACTTATTATCCAAGCAACTAGTTGATTGTTACTGTTTTTGTTTTTACGACTTCCATAATCCGGTAGATTTTTTTTCCATTGAAGTTGTTCGACTCAACCTGATAAGGCGTGACCTGAAGCAGGCCACTACCAGCACCTACGCTAGCTATTTGTGCTGCTGTAAAATTGCAGGTGGTTTGATTGCCAGCTACAGTTTTGGTGACAAAGCTACTTCCTCCGACAATCATGCAAATAACGCTATCCGCATTGGAGACGCTAGACCAGCTCAATACGTAAGCTGCAGTGGTGCTAGGTGCTACACTGTTGATTGTCCAGCTGCTACCCGGGAAATTTTGCGCAAAAGTTGAAACTCT
>JBDNIH010000150.1:0-3775 GCA_041688385.1 Bacteroidia bacterium | reverse complement strand
GGGCACTTTTGAGCATGGGCTTGTTTTTAGGAGCGAAAACTTATTTGACTTCGCCACTTATCGTCAGCACCACAGCTTCTGTGCTGGCCGAGGTGGTAACTTGTATGGTTTTGCGAAACATTCCGGCCGCGGCTGCATTGTAGTTGGCCTTAACCTCGGCCCATTCACTTGGCTGGATGGCAGACCGGGTATAATCCGCTACGGTGCACCCACAAGTTGGCTTCACCGTTTTAATAAATACCACTTCATCGGTATTGTTCTGAAACTTAAATGTGGCTGTTTGTGCTTTGGCCTGTTCCATAATACCAAAGTCATACGTTTGCGTTTCCCAGCTCAGTTGTTTGGTGAGCCTATCAATGGCGTCGGCCAAAGGTTGGGCTTGGACAGTGGTTGCTGCTACAGCAAGCACAAAAAAGAGAAGTACTTTCTTCATCTGCATTTTTTTAAGGGTTAAACTTGCTGTCAAAGTTGAAGCATCCCAAACCAAAATGCTGTTAATGGGCTGTCAAGCCTTGTTAACGAGCTGTTAATTATCCAAAAATCACACTTCACCCACTTAAATTGGCCCCTACCATGAAAAACGCCAGCTTCCGTCGTCTGCTCATTTTGGCTGCCTTGGCCATCATTTGTACTACTGTGTTGCAGGGATTCTGGTTTATGCAGGCTTTCGACCTAAAAGAAAAACAGTTCAATCAACAGGTTACGATTGCGCTTAAACAAGTCGCTCATGTTTTGCTCCGCGACAATCAGAATTTTTCTCCTGTAGGCGACGCGGTGAGCCAGCCGGCTTCGAATTATTTTGTGGTAATGATAAACGACCAGATAGATGCCAATCTGCTGGAGGTAGCCCTAAGAACTGAATTCGAAAAACGTCAATTGCTTCTGGATTTTGAATACGGCATTTACGATTGTTCCTCTGAAGAGCTGCGCTATGGTGATTATATAAATGGCGGACGCACGGAGAAAGACAAACCCAGCACCCTGCCTCGCGTTTATGCAGAAAACAACTATTTCGCCGTGTTATTCCCAAGTAAAACTGGGGCTTTGGTCGGCCAAATGGGTATTTGGCTTTTCTCGGCTTTGGTGATGTTGTTGGTGCTCGTCTTTTTTACCTATTCATTGTATTTCATTTTTCGTCAGAAGCGGCTTTCAGAAGTACAAAAAGATTTCGTGAACACGATGACGCATGAATTCAAAACACCTTTGTCGACCATTGCCATTTCTGCCGAAACCTTGCGCCAACCGGCCATTCGTGATCAACCAGAACGTTTACTCACCTATGTAGGCATTATCCAAAATGAAACCGCACGTTTGCGGCAACAGGTTGAGCGGGTATTGCAGATGGCCGTCACCGAACGAGAACATATCCAGTTGAAGCTGGAAACCTTAGATGTTGCAGAAGCCCTTGAAAAAGCAACCGCTGCTGCACGGCTGGTACACAAGCAACCCGATCAAATCATACTCTCACTGGAAAAAACAGCACTTTTGGTGAAGGCAGATGAGCTTCATTTCGACAATATACTCTACAACCTCATCGACAATGCAATAAAGTATAGCCCCCCTGGGAGCCCGTTAAAGATTAGTGCGCAGCTGCATAAAAGTGGCCTACAAATCAGTATTCAAGACCAAGGACCAGGCATAGCGCCCGAACATCAAAAACGCATTTTCGAAAAATTCTACCGCATCCCAACCGGCTATTTGCACGATGTGAAAGGTTTTGGCTTGGGTTTATACTATGTAGCCGAGCTGGTTCACCTCATGGGTGGCCGATTGACGCTCGATAGCCAGCCTGGTGTAGGTACAATCATTCATTTGTATTTCAAAGCCTTATGAGTATCGAACGCCACATATTGTTAGTTGAAGACGATGTAAATCTGGCCTACGTGGTCCGCGATAATCTAGAGCAAGCTGGATACCGGGTAAGCCATGCCCCCGATGGTGAAGCCGGCTGGTTGTTTTGGGAAACGGAGCATATCGACCTATGCATTTTTGATGTTATGTTACCCAAACGGGATGGTTTTGACTTGGCTGCCGGCATTCGGCAAAAAAACGCGCGGGTACCTATCCTTTTTTTAACTGCTCGCACCCAAAAAGAAGATCGTTTGCACGGCTTTCGGATAGGAGGTGATGATTACTTAACCAAGCCCTTCAGCATTGAGGAATTATTGTTGCGTATTGAGGTCTTTTTGCGGCGAAGTGTTTCCGATCAGGTCACTACAGCGCGGCACTTGGACATTGGAAAGTACGTATTTGAACCCGAAAATCTGTTGCTTACCCTAGCCACGCATAGTCGTAAGCTCACGCGCAGGGAAGCCGACGTACTTGCTCATTTTTGTGCACACCCCAATCAAATTTGTAAGCGTGAAGACATTCTTCTTTCCATTTGGGGTGATGACGACTACTTTCTCGGCCGGAGTTTGGATGTATTTGTATCTCGACTACGTAAATTCCTGCAAGAAGACACAAACATTACGCTCGAGAATATACACGGCATAGGCTTCCGCTTGAGGATAGCTTAATTAGGCAAGCTAAAACGCCTTTTACTTACACCAGGCCGTACCCAACGCAGCAACGACCTGTGGAGTGCTGCGGGTATATTGCGAGTCTCGCCAAAGCCCTGTTTAAATAAAACGAAAGTACCCTAGCTTAAAGTAGGGTGCGGGTCGATTGGTCCAGAGACGAATGGTTGTGTGGATTAAGTTGTGCCTTAGGCATGGCACCTAAACTTTGAAGTTTCTAAAAAGATACTGCTCATTTCGAAGTTCCAGTACGTATATGGTAAGAAGCAAGCTTGTAGTGCAAACTTTCCTCGAGCCTAAATACAACTGCGAAAATGTGAGAGAATAGCAAAGTTTTGATGACACATACCAATTAGTATTTTTAAAGTACTTAATGGTATTTTTTAATCCAATATAGTTTGTTACTTTTGTTAAAAGTAGCCATGAAGCATAATTCACGTGAATACATCTTGGAGAAAGCTGCTCAGGTCTTCAATAAAAATGGATTTTTCGGCACAAGTCTCGCCGATGTCTGCGCGGCAACGGGAATGACCAAAGGCAGTATTTACGCCAACTTCAAGGACAAAGATGCGCTTGCCGTTGCGGTTTTTTTCTTTCAGGTAGACCGCCTGCATCAGAAGCTAGAGGATATCCTCAGCTTAAAAGAAGACCCCCATGAGCAGTTGATGCTGATGCTCGATTTTTATGAAAACGCACATAAATACCCAGAATTCAAATACGGCTGTCCAATTGCCAATGCAGCCCCTGAAGCCGACGACACCCATCCAGCACTTAAGTTGGCTATAAACCAAATCATTGAATTGGATCTCGGCCGTATACGCAAACTGATTAAAAAAGGCATCAAACAGGGCGCATATAAAAAGAAAGCCGACCCTGATTTTGCATTTTTTATGCAAGCAACACTCGAAGGTGCCCTGCTCCTCACTAAATCCACCGGTGACCACCGTTTTATGCAGATGAGTTGTGAGCAGTTGCGCAATCAGTTGAATGTTTGGTTGGCAAAGGAGAATAAGGATTAAAGAGGAATGCACGACCGGGCCTTCGTGAAACCTCAGGCAACGGCCTATGGGAAACCTCAGGCAACGGCCTATGCGAAACCTCAGGCAACGGCCTATGGGACTGCTGCTCGGTGTAGGTGTAATGATTCTCGCCAACCGGTGCCTTCGCGAAACCTCAGGCAACGGCCTATATGAAACCTCAGGCAACGGCCTATGGGACTGCTGCTCGGTGTAGGTGTAATGATTCTCGCCAACCGG
>JBDNIH010000024.1:0-1388 GCA_041688385.1 Bacteroidia bacterium | reverse complement strand
GGGGGTGAAGGCTATTTTTTGCGCTCGTGGAGGTTATGGCAGTATACGTATAGTTGATTTAATTGATTGGCGTGTTTTTCATGACTGCCCCAAATGGCTCGTTGGCTTTAGTGATATCACGGTCTTGCACAGCCATATAAACCAAAATTACAGTCTGCCCACCATTCACGGTGAAATGCCCTTTAATTTCGGTAAAAGCGATAAAGATGCCCGCTCTTTAACTGCATTGTTAGCGATGTTGCGTGGCGAAAGTGTGGGTTATCCAGTCGAGCCCCACCCACTCAACCGCAGTGGCCAGATGGATGGTACCTTGGTAGGTGGCAATTTAAGTGTGTTGTTTAGCGTAACGGGTTCTGTTTCGGCACTCGACACCCGCGGGAAAATTCTCTTTCTGGAAGATCTCGACGAATACCTCTACCACATCGACCGTATGTTGATGACGTTGAAACGTGCGGGTATGTTAAGCGGCTTGAGGGGATTAATCGTCGGTGGTATGACGCAGATGAACGACAATTCCATTGCATTTGGCCGTTCTGCCGAGCAAATCATACGGGATGCGGTGGAGGAATATGCTTATCCAGTGCAGTTTGGTTTTCCTGCCGGCCACACTGCGCTCAACCTGCCTTTGATGCTAGGTGCGCGCTTTCGTTGGGAAGTGAAATAGGCAACTTTCGCGCCTGCTGCTAACCAATTATGTTGACTTCAGGCTCGAGCTGAAGACCAAATTTATCGAAAACGGAGCCTATAATGTCTTTCGCTAAAGCCCATATTTCTGGCCCGCTAGCACCCCCGTGGTTTACCAATACCAAGGCATGCCGTGCGTAGGTGCCTGTATGACCTACTACTTTGCCCTTCCAACCACATTGCTCGATGAGCCAAGCCGCCGAAATTTTGGTGTAACCGGGTTTGGCGGGATAACCAGGCATATCGGGATAGCTGATTTTAAGGCGGGCAAAGACATTTTCTTCTAGCTCTGGGTTTTTGAAAAAGCTTCCAGCATTGCCGATGGTGCTCGGGTCGGGCAGTTTGCTTTGGCGAATACGACAAACCACGGTGGAAATATCTCCGATAGTATAGGCTGTTTTGTCGAGTTTTTCAAGCTCTTCTTGTATGGCGCCATAGGTGGTTTTGAGAGCAGGGTTTTTCTGTAGCCTAAAGTAAACCGCGCTTACCATAAACTTACCCTTGAGCTCGCCCTTAAATATGCTTTGTCGGTAACCAAAACCACAGGCTTTGCTATCGAATTCCATAAATCCTTTATCGAAATGATAACCGCGGAGCTTATAAAAAACATCCTTAAGCTCCACGCCATATGCCCCAATATTTTGAATAGGTGCTGCACCCACGGTGCCAGGTATGAGAGACAGGTTTTCGAGGCCACCGTAGCC
>JBDNIH010000149.1:0-8982 GCA_041688385.1 Bacteroidia bacterium | reverse complement strand
TTGTAATCGAAACCTTCTTGTTGAAATCCAGCGATGGTAGGTTTTATAATGCGCTCTTCTACTTTTTCGAGGAATGCGGCATCGGCAAATGGAACAGGCGAAACGGCACCCATGCCACCGGTATTCAGGCCGGTATCGCCTTCGCCTATACGTTTGTAGTCTTTGGCTGCAGGAAGTATTTTGTAGTTTTTGCCATCGGTGAGCACAAATACCGATAATTCGATTCCCGATAAAAAGCCTTCTATCACTACACGCGCGCTGGCTTCGCCAAACTTAAGGCCCTCTACCATCTCCCTGAAACTGGCTTTGGCTTCAGCATAGTCTGGACAAATTAAAACACCTTTACCCGCCGCCAAACCGTCGGCTTTTAAAACGATGGGTAAATGTTGTGTGTCGATATAGGCGAGCCCTTCGTCCACCGTATCGCGGGTGAAGGTTTTATAGGCAGCTGTGGGTATCTGATGGCGCAGCATAAACTGCTTGGCGAAATCTTTGCTGCCCTCGAGTAAGGCGCCGGCAGCTTTTGGTCCAATGAAATGGATGGTTTTGAGTTCAGGGTCTCCAGCAAAAAAATCTGCCAATCCGTTGACCAATGGATCTTCGGGGCCTACGACTACCATGCCGATGTGATGCTGAAGTACGAATGTTTTCAGGAAAGCTTTGTCGTCGGGGTGGATCACCACATTCATCGCAATAGCTGCCGTCCCGGCATTGCCTGGGGAGACATAGAGTTGTTCACACAACGGACTTTGACACAATTTCCAGGCAAAAGCATGTTCGCGGCCGCCTGAGCCAATCACCAGAATATTCATACGTACAAGTGTGGGTTCAGTATTGTAAAGATGCCAATATGCCTTCGAGTTCCCGAAGCAATTCGCGCTTCTTTTCCTTGGGGTAGTACACAAAACCCTCCAGATGAACCAAGCGGTTGCGCTTGGCGTCGTAAACGGTCATATTCACAAAAGGCCCACCCATAAAATCATTTTCAACCTTCCACAGTCCTCGCATTTTTAGTGCGTACTGACCGGCAAAAACAGCTGCTTGGGTATCTATTGGCATGATATACTCGGTGGTATACCAGGATTTCGGCGTAGGTCCGGGGACAAATTTCCGACTAAGACTGTCTTTGTAAGCCAAAATAGCATCTGCAAAAAATTGATTTTCGCTGGTATAGGGGCGTATGCCAACAAATACATTTAGGGTTTTATCGTCGAGTTCCCGACTTAACCAGAAAAAATCGTCGGTGAGCACCCGACTACGGTACGACTGTGGTAAATACAGCTTTAGACCTGTTTTTTCAGCCACGGCTTTCTCCAACTTGCTATTGCGCGGGCGGTTTTTGATGAATTTAATGGTACGCTCTAGTTCGGATTTATTCAATAGCTCTCTTAAACTTATGGAGCGCTGTAGAATGGCACGGGCCAGGCTGGCTTCGTCTTTTCCGATAACGTAAATTACTTTTTGTCCGTTTGCCCAGCGGTCTTCACTTTGAATGAAAAGGAGGTTGCTGTCGTTCAGGCTTTGTGCGTATTGTTTCTCACCCACCAATTCTTTGATATACCGGGAGGTTTTAGAAGCATTGTCGAGTGTGGTTAACAGCAAAATGCTACGGTAACGTTGCGTAATGCCATTAAATTTGCTTTCCTCAAAATGCAGTAGTTTAAACCACGGTTCTGATTGGGGTAAACCAGGCTGTTCCGAGGCAAAGGTTTTGCGTACAGCTTCCCCCACCTTGCCGGTCCAAATGGCCTTATCCGATACAATAACCAAATCGCCTGCACTGGCCAAGGCCTGCGGTAAGGTGCGGTTTTTTCCGTCTTCGCACGCAGATGTTAACCCAATAAATAAAGTGAATAGCAGTCCAATCCGATTCATCCTACCAGAATTTTCAGTTTCTGACCTGGTTTGATGGTGTCGGATTTTTTTAGGTTGTTGAGTTTGCGCAGCTCATCAACGCTAACGGCACTGTGTTTTTGTGAAATGGACCACAAAGTATCGCCGGGACGCACGGTATAGTATTGTTTTTGGCCGAGGTCATTCGATGCCATTTGGGAGCTAGAAGGGGTGTTTTCTTTTACTTTCTGTTCAGCTGGTTTGGCAGCGGCGATTTGCGGTTTGTCCTTGGTCTTGGGTGCGGGCTTTTCTATCACCAACAACTGACCAATCCGCAGGGTATTGCTACGCAGGTGGTTGGTGTTTTTAATTTCTGTGATGCTCACATTGTATTTGGATGCAATTTTGCCTAGACTTTCTCCCTTTTTGACTTTGTGTTTGACCTTTACTATTGCTGGTGGTTCTACGGCAGATGCGAGTACATATTGAACGCTGTCGTCACGAATGGGCACGCCGTTGCCATCTAATTGTACAGGAACCGGATTCAAATAGGCAAAGATGGCTTCGCGCTCTCTTTCGAATTGTGGTATGGCCGATGCGGGTAAACGCAGAACATACGAGTCGAAACTTTTCGGGATAAATTGCTGCTTGAGCTGGGGATTTAACAAACAAAGTTGTTCGTAATCGAGGCCAAGCATTTGACTGAAATATTGAGTATTCACCGGCCCTTGAACAATGATGGTGTCCGTTTCTTGGGGCAGACTAATCAGCGGTGTTGGGAAAAGATTGTGCTCGGCACCGTACTGCATGACATAAGTAACGGCAATAAAGGCAGGCACATAACCCCGTGTTTCTTTGGGGAGGTAGGGCATCAACTCCCAATAATTACGTTTGCCACCAGATTTGCGGATGGCGCGATTCAGATTGCCCGGACCACAATTGTAGGCGGCCAAAGCCAGCAACCAGTCGTCGTAGATGCGGTATAAATCTTCGAAGTAGCGGGCGGCGGCTTCTGTGGCTAGATAAGGGTCGCGGCGCTCATCGATGTAGAAGTTGACTTTTAGCCCGTACATCTTACCCGTACCATACATAAATTGCCACAAGCCGGTTGCTCCGGCACGACTTACGGCCGTTGGGTTTAAGGCCGATTCAACAATGGCGAGATATTTTAACTGCTCGGGTAAATTGTGTTTTTCAAGAACTTCTTCGAAAATGGGGAAGTAATAATTCGACAAACCCATGGCTCTTTCCATCAAACCCCGGCGGCGGTTGGCGTAGAGGTCGATGAAACCCTTTACATGGGCATTAAATTCCAGCTCCATCGGTGATTCAATGTGAGCGATGCGGTAGGCATAGATGTCTTCGGAATACTGAGGTACATCGCCTGGTTTGAAGCCGTATTTGTTCAGTTTTTTAACCTGATAGGGTCTTTTTTTCAGATCAAAAAAGGTCAGATTGGTCAAACTGTCCAGCGCGCTAACGATAAGTTCGTTCTCTGCATCAAATTGAGCCACGCTTTTTTCAGGCGTAGTCTGGGCAAAAGCTGACTGCCACATGAAGAAGAAAATTCCAGCAGTAAGAAGCAGTTGTTGCATAGCGATTTGATTAAAAGAGGATTAAATATAAGAATCAAAACGACAGTATGTCCTCACATATTGTCGTCCTGCGCTAACAATCAGGCTTCAGCTTCGAAAAGCGTTGCCATTTCTAGCAAATTTTTCTCATCGAAATTTTTGCCGATTAGTTGCATGCCGAAAGGCAAACCAGCTGTATTTTTTGCGAATGGCACCGATATGGCTGGCATGCCCGTTAGATTGGCCAGTACGGTGAAGATGTCTTCCAGATACATCTGTATCGGGTCATCGGTTTTTTCGCCAAATGGAAAGGCAACCGAGGCCGTGGTAGGTAAAAGGATAGCGTCGCAGGAGGCGAGTATTTCTTCCGATTTGTTGCGGAGTATACGTCTAACTTTCTGCCCGTGGCCGTAATAGGCGTCGTAATAGCCTTCGCTGAGCACAAAAGTACCCATCATAATGCGGCGTTTTACTTCTGTACCAAAGCCAGCTGTACGCGATAATTTGTAAGCAGACTCCAAATCGGTAACATTTTTGCTCCGTTTGCCGTACAATACCCCGGTATAGCGCGATAAATTGGATGAAGCCTCAGCGGTGGCAAGAATGTAATAGGTGGGTATGGTATAGGGCAGATAGGGAAAACTGTATGATACAACCTCATGACCGGCCTGTTTTAGTTTTTCGATTTGTGTTTTAAAGGCAGCGAAAAGTTCAGGGTCGAGCCCTTCTCCCGTTAATACCTCTTGGAGTAGGCCGAAACGATAGTTTTTCTTGGGCTGTAAAGGCAGCATCTCTGAGGCGGTTCCAGCGACACAGGTGCCGTCGAAGTTGTCGGCTCCGGCGATGACTTCTAAGATGAGGGCGCTGTCGGCTACGGAATGCGTAAGGGGGCCGACTTGATCGAAGCTTGAGCCGAAGGCAATGATGCCATGACGTGAAACCCGACCGTAACTAGGTTTGAGGCCTACCAAGCCGCAATAACTCGCAGGCTGACGGATAGAACCACCTGTATCTGTACCTAAGGAAGCGTGGCAAAAACCTGCAGCAACTGCAGCCGCGGAACCACCCGATGAACCACCCGGCACGCGACTGGTATCGAGGGGATTTAACACCGGTCCGTAGGCCGAGTTTTCGTTAGACGAGCCCATCGCAAATTCGTCGCAGTTAAGGCGACCAATGATGATGGCACCTTCGGCGAGCAAACGTTCAACGACTGTAGCGGAGTATAAAGATTCAAAACCTTCGAGTATGCGCGATGAGGCACTAAATCGGTGGTTTTTGTAGGCGATATTGTCTTTGATGCCGATGACCAAACCGGTCAACTTTTTCCAACGACCAGCGGCAATGTCGGCGTCGACTTGTTCAGCAGCTGCCTGGGCTTCTGTTTCAAATACTTCCAGAAAAGCATTAATTTCAGGTCGTGCATGAATACGGGTCAAATAATCTGACACCAATTGAAGGCAGCTGAGCTGCCCTGCACGTAAATCGTGCTGGATCTGAGTAAGCTTGTGATAGGGGTTCAACTCAGTTCTGTTCTTTTTTCTCGGCAGGAAGGTTGGAGGCGTCTTCGATTTCACGTTTGATTCCGGCAGATGCATCCTTGAATTCACGGATGCCTTTGCCTAAACCACGCGCCAACTCCGGTATACGTTTGGCACCAAAAAAGATTAGAATGACCGAAAAAATCAAAATGATTTCACCAGCACCCATATTTCCCAAAAAGAGGGTTAGCATCGCTAGCATTTTTCTAAATTTAGACCACAAATTTAGGGTAAAAAGCATGTAATGCGAAACTTCATGCTTGCTATTCAAAAACTTAACCCCGCTTTATGAACCCAATCGTCCTATCGATACCTATCTTTTTCGTGCTCATTGGTTTAGAGGTATTTTACGATCGCTTTCATAAAAAAGGGGTATACAGGCTCAATGATGCGCTTACCAATATCTCTTGTGGCATAACCGAACAGTTAAGCGGGGTTTTTGCAGCCGTATTTACAGTAGGTATTTATCATTTTGTATTTGATAATTATCGCTTATTTACGGTGCCCATGACTTGGTATTACGGCCTGTTTTTGTTCGTATTGGTCGATTTTTTCTACTATTGGGCACACCGTTGGAGCCATGAGGTGAACTTATTCTGGGCTGGTCATGTGGTTCATCACCAAAGTGAGGAGTATAATTTGTCGGTGGCATTACGTCAGGGGGCTTTTCAAAAGTTATTTACCTCCATCGTTTATCTTCCAATGGCGTTCGTTGGCTTTGGTACCGGTTGGTTTTTGATCATATTGGCCTATAATACCCTTTACCAGTTTTGGATACACACCCAATTGATTGGTAAAATGGGCTGGCTTGAATATGTATTAAATACGCCTTCGCATCACCGCGTACACCATGGCCGTGATCCCAAGTACATCGATAAAAATCACGCGGCTACGCTGATTATCTGGGACAAATTGTTTGGCACCTTTCAAGCAGAGGAAGAAGCACCGGTCTACGGTATAACCAGCCCTAGCCAAAGTTGGAACCCGGTGTATCTGCAGGTCAAACATTTTGGCGATATCTGGGTCGATTTAAAACGGGTGACAGGTGTCGGGAATAAGTTGAAGGTACTCTTATATAAGCCCGGCTGGCTTCCGGAGTCCTTGGGGGGCTACCGCACACCCCAAGTGGTGGATGCCACCAAATATGCGAAGTTTGATGTGCACGTGCCTTTTCGGCTGAATGTGTATGTGCTGCTCCATTACTTGTTGGTGCTGGGCTTTACGAGTTATTTTTTATTCGGACTGGCGCAGTTCGACTGGCGCTTCCGACTGGCAGCGGTTGTCCTCATTTATTTGAGTGTTGCCGCTTTAGGCGAGCTATTGGCGGCTAAACGCTGGGCAATCCGTTTTGAATACTTGCGTTTGGCGTGTGCGGCTGTTTTGTTAATTTATCTATTTCCGTTTTCTGCAATGTGGTTATTCGCCCCGCTAGCTGCGCTCTTAAGTATGATCACTATTTATTTCATCCAAAAACAAGCCTGATGCAATTTTTACGTAAACTAATTCCCCGTCCCGATGTGGATTTTTTGATAGTGGCATTGGCCCACTTGTTTGCACTTTGGAACGACTATCTGTTTTTTAGTCAGGCAACCAAAGCCATGCTTTTACCACTTCTATTGTTTTGGATGTGGCCATTGACGGCTAAATTGCCGTGGCTGCGCTTTGCTCTTGTGGCTTCTTGGCTGGGAGATCTGTTGCTGTTGAAAGGGGAGGACGAAATGTTTTTCATGTTCGGTTTGGGGTCGTTTTTAATGGCACAATTGGCATATGCCTATGCCTTCAGCCGCTCTTCCGACAATAAAAAGGGGTTGTTAAGGCAAAAACCCTATCTGGTTTTACCGGTTTTGGTCTTGGCCGTTGCCATTTATATGTATCTCCAGCCTCATTTGGGAGAATTATTTGTACCAGTGAGTATTTATGTAATGGCGATTACTGCCATGGTATTGAGTGCTATCAACAGGCGTGGCCTAGCGCCGAAAGGAAGTGGCGTGCTTATCGCCGCAGTTTTTAGTTTTATGCTGTCCGATACCTTACTCGCTGTCGATAAATTTGTGGTTCACATTCCCTATGCTTCGGTTTGGATTATGCTCAGCTATTGCCTAGCACAATTTGGTATCGCAAGGAGTTACTGGCTGGCACTTAAAAGTCCAGACTAAGCGAAAAATACCAAACAGGATTTAATATCTGACCATCGTCTAGGCCCCAACCCCGGTCGGCACGGACGAAATAGCCAAAAAGGCGTGCCCGGAAACCAAAGCCATAACCCATCACCAGGGGATTTTTATTGGTGACTACCGTTACCCGAACAGGACCGTTTTCGAATTCAGTAACGTTGAAGGGGTTGTCGAGGCTGAAAGGGTCTTTGCCACTCCATGCGGTGCCTGCATCGGTGAAGCCAACTACGGTAAGGCTCCTCAAGAAGTCGTTGGAGATAGGTGAACGGGAGATAACACTCACAATCGGAAAACGTATTTCTGAGTTAATCAGTACATAGTTGCTGCCGTTGCGGGCGTTTTGAAAGAAGCCACGTAGATTCGTGCCAACTCCTTGGAATGCGAAGTTTTCGTTGGCAGGAGGCGCCAATTGATTGTCGTATTGTGGGCTTATCCAGTTATCGACACCGCCGAGTACATACAACACCTTGCTAGCGCCTAAAGATGTATTTGCGGCTAGTCTGTTGGCCCAAATCAAGGTTTTGTAGATGGGCAAATAGGTGCGGTAATCCAAGCCAATCACGGTCATATAGTCCTTTTCTTGGTTCAGGTGTTTATAAGCTTCCACATATACTTTCCAACGGGTGCCGCGCAAGGTATTCAACGCAATTTCTTTGGTATTGTCTTGTACAAACTCGGCTTTGCCGCCTGCCCAATTGTTCATCACCGGTGCAGCGAGCAACTGCCGCTGGTCTGTGCCAAGCAGTGCGTCGTTGTCGTGCCGAAATATGCCTGCGAGCCTTACGGATTGATAGCGGTTTAAAGGATAGCTGAAAGAAGCGATGCCCTCGATGGTATTGGTCCGGTACGAGTCGGCGCCAATTTGCCGGCGACTGCGCTGCTGTAGAAAAATATACCGCTGGTCCCACCGCCGCCGGAGGTATTCATACATCAGATAAAACTGATTGTTACTGAAATTGGAATTGATGAGCATGCCCCCAGATAGTTTGTGGTCCTCAAACACATCCGAAAGTCCACCTTTGATGACCAAACCCATATTTTGGTTTAGACTATTCAAAGAGCTGATGACAAAACTGGGCATATTATTCTCATAAATCGTATTTCCTACCTGCGACACTACATAGTCGATAGAAAGATCGGTGGTATACAAACGGGTTTGTGCGATCCGATAAGGATCTTTGTTTAGTGGGGTGGCTTGCCGCCTGAAAGCTTCTATTTCGGCTACCTTCGGTAGGCCACTTTCTGGGTCGGCTTCCTCCAAGAGCGGGAAGTTGGTTTTGGTTTGGAAAGTATAACGGGCGCTATCTGCCTGGCCGGTACTTTCGTTGCGCTGCCGAAATTTTTGGTTATCGAGTAGCCCAAATACCTCGCCGCTCGGACCGGTGGGTTCTTGCCTTGATGTGTTAAAGGTTGGACTGGTTTTAGTGCCGCTCTTAAAACTGGTGCTGCTGGCGATGGTGTTAAATGTGCCCAAGCTGTCGATACGATAGCGACCACGGTACAAGATTGGACGTTTTTCTTGTTGGTCGAAAAACTCATAATACACGCCACTGCGGCCAATAGCGATGTGGTCACGCAAATTCCGTTTGTAGTTGGTGGCGAGGGTGGTATTTGCGGTATCCCGCACTTCAATCACAGTGTCGGTTAGCGTATAGGTTTGTAACTCCCCAAGACTGTCGATGATTTCAATGAGACTATCTTGGAGGTAGATGCTTACAACGCTATCGAGGGCTCCAATCCGGCGATTATAAACACCTTTTTCATCGCTTAAATAGCTAAAGTAAGGGCCCTGTAGCCAGATAGGCTTTTTTTCGTTTACCCCTGGTGTATTTGTCACCCGATACAAAGGGTTGCGCTCCG
>JBDNIH010000023.1:0-21378 GCA_041688385.1 Bacteroidia bacterium | reverse complement strand
GATGAGGCGCCGAAATCGATTTTTATATCCGCTTTCGACACTGCGCCACTTGCGGCTGATCTCGACTTAATTGTTGAGGGTGAGGCTGAAGCTTTCCAAGCAGGAATAGATGCTTTGCGCAAACTTACCGCTGGTAAGGTTCATTTGAATGTGCATGCTACTGAAACCAAATCTCCAGTATATCTACAAGCGAAAGGCGTGGAACTGAATAAAATCAGTGGACCACACCCGGCTGGTAATCCAGGTATTCAAATTCACCACATCGACCCAATAAAAAAGGGCGAGCGTATCTGGGTGGTGAATCCACAGGAAGTCGTCATTATTGGCCGTTTATTCCTCACCGGGCATTACGATACTCGGCGTATTGTGAGCACCACCGGCTCTGAGTTCACCACCCGCCAATATTATCGTACAGTAACAGGAGCTAACATTGCTAGCATGACTGAAGGCAAACTTGCTGCAGGCAAGGTAAGAGTGATTAGCGGTAATGTACTTACCGGTACGCGTATCCCTGCTGACGGCCATTTGGGCTTTTTCGATACCCAACTCACCGCCATTCCAGAAGGAGATGACATGGAATTTTTAGGTTGGTTAATCCCTTCGTATCCACGTCCTGACATTAGCACTTCATTCCATTGGACCCTCCAGAAAACCCGCGAGTTTAAGGTAAACACGAACACACATGGTGAAGAGCGTGCCTTTGTTGTCACTGGTCAATACGACAAAGTACTGCCGATGGACATACTGCCAACATATCTTTTGAAATCGATTATCTACAAAGACATCGATGAAATGGAGCAGTTGGGTATTTACGAAATCGCAGAAGAAGATCTCGCGTTATGTGAGTTTGTTTGTACCTCGAAAATCCCGGTGCAGCAAATCATCCGCGAAGGTTTGGATTTTATGTTTGAAGAAGAGCAATAAGTCATAGTATGAAGTTCCTGAAAGATAAAATATTAGAACTCCGTCCGCTTTTTAAAAAAGGAGCGAAGTATGAGAAGTTTCATACCCTCTTCGACGGTTTTGCAACATTTCTATTTACTCCGGATGAGGTAACCCACCAGGGTACCCACATCAAAGCGGGTATCGATTTGAAGCGCACCATGTTTATTGTGGTTATAGCCTTGATTCCTGCTTTATTGTTTGGGATGTGGAATGTTGGTCACCAACATTTCCTGAGTTTGGGTGAATTTGTTGGTATAGGCGATGGTTTCGTTGAAAAATTTATCTACGGTGCTATCAAAGTTATTCCTGTCGTCATTGTTTCATATGGTGTTGGTTTAGGCTTGGAGTTTTTCATCGCCAGCAAAAAAGGCCATCCGATTAATGAAGGTTTTTTGGTGTCGGGTATGCTCATTCCTTTAATTATGCCACCGGCAATTCCATTGTGGATGGTAGCAGTGGCGACCATTTTTGCCGTAATTTTCGCCAAAGAGGTTTTTGGTGGAACAGGCATGAATGTACTCAACGTGGCTTTGATAGCGCGGGTATTTTTGTTTTTTGCTTATCCAACCTATATGTCTGGTGATATAGTATGGATTGCGGAAAAAGCAGACAGCTACAGTGGAGCTACTGCCTTGGCCAATTCCATTAATGGCGCTCCTGGTTTCAGTGCTTATGAGATGTTCATGGGCTTTATACCTGGGTCTATTGGTGAGACCAGCAAATTAGCCATATTGATAGGTGCGGCTATTTTAATTTTAACAGGCATCGGTAGTTGGAAAGTAATGGTAAGTGTACTGGCAGGTGCCGGTATCATGGGCCTCATTTTTAACGCAATTGGTGCGAATGCATTTATGAATGTACCCTTCTACAACCATTTTTTGATGGGTGGATTGTTGTTTGGCGCCGTGTTTATGGCTACCGATCCGGTTACGGCAGCACAAACCGAAAGGGGTAAGTGGTATTATGGCGTGTTAATCGGTATGATTGCAGTGATGATACGTGTATTTAACCCCGCTTATCCAGAAGGTATCATGCTAGCCATTTTATTTGGTAATGTAATGGCACCATTGATTGACTATGTCGTAGTTCAAGCAAATATTAAAAGGAGACTTACTCGTGCGTAACTCTAACAACTATATCATACTATTCGCGGTTATTGTAACCGTGGTGGCCGCAATATTGCTGGCTTCGGCAGCAACCTTACTTAAACCCATGCAGGATGCGAATTTGCTGAAAGAAAAACAGCAAAACATATTGGCAGCTGTTGGCAGAACAGGCGAAAACGATTACAAGGATTTTGATAAGCTTATAGAGTCCATTGTTGTTGACAAAAAGGGTGAGACGGTAAGTGGCATTGAACCATTGGCTGTTAATCTAGCTTACGAAAAGCGGGTACAGTCAAAAAACCCTGATCACAAATTGAACTACCCATTATACATATACACCAACGAAGCAGGAGAGAAGACGTACATCCTCCAGCTGGCAGGGACTGGTTTGTGGGGGCCGATTTGGGGTTATTTGGCCCTAGATCAGGATGGTGAAACAGTTAGGGCTGCTATTTTCGACCACAAGGGCGAAACACCTGGCTTAGGCGCAGAGATTAACACAGAAGCTTTTCAATCCAAGTTTACAGACAAAAAAATATTTGATACCGAAGGTAATTTTACTTCCGTTAAGGTTCAAAAAGGCACATTTGATGCTAGTGATCCATACCAGTCTGTAGATGCCATCAGCGGAGGTACCATTACGTCAAATGGGGTTTCTCAGATGTTAGAAACCGATATCAAATTTTATCTCGCCTACATTCAAAAACAACAAAAAAACTAAGCGGATGAGTGCAGTTGCAACCAAAGTGCAGGAAGAGAAAAAGCCTCTTCTGAGCAAAAAAGACAGAAAGCTGATCACTGATCCGCTTTCAGACAACAATCCAATTACCATACAGGTATTGGGTATATGTTCGGCCCTCGCTGTAACTACCCAGCTAAAACCGACTATGGTGATGGCTATATCCGTGTTGGCCGTTATCATTTTTTCGAATGTGATTATTTCGCTTTTACGGAATTTAATACCGGGTCGTATCCGAATTATTGTGCAATTAACGGTGATATCCGTTCTGGTAATTCTGGTCGACCAAATTTTGAAAGCATTCTTATACGATGTAAGCAAACAACTTTCGGTATTTGTTGGTTTAATTATAACTAACTGTATCGTTATGGGACGTTTGGAAGCATTTGCCATGGGAAACAAGCCTGGTTCAGCACTTTTGGACGGTCTGGGTAATGGTTTTGGCTATGGTGTAATCATCTTGATGGTAGCTTTTGCACGTGAGTTTTTTGGTAGCGGAAAAATCTTCGGCTTTCAAGTCATTCCAGATGCTGCCTATGAAATGGGTTATGTCAATAATGGCTTGATGCTCATTCCTGCTGGTGCATTGTTTGTGATCGCAATTATTATTTGGATACAACGTTCGCTTAATAAAAATCTGGAGGAGGCTTAATCATGTTATTATTAGCTACTGACTTGATCAGCATATTTGTCAAGTCGATTTTTATCGACAATATGATTTTTGCCTATTTCTTAGGCATGTGTTCTTACCTGGCTGTATCGAAAGACGTAAAAACAGCCGTCGGTCTCGGTGCTGCTGTAATTTTCGTTTTAGGAATTACTGTGCCTATCAATTGGTTGTTGCTGAATAAAGTATTGAAAGAAGGCGCTTTAAGCTGGATTTCTGCTGATTTTGCTACGATCGATTTGAGCTTTTTAGCCTTTATCATGTTTATTGCTACCATTGCATCTATGGTGCAGTTGGTAGAAATGGTTATTGAAAAGGTATCGCCAACTTTGTATGGCTCATTGGGTATATTCCTCCCACTTATCGCTGTAAACTGCTCTATTTTGGGTGGTTCGCTGTTTATGCAGGAGCGTGATTACACGCTCATCGAAGCCTCTGTCTTCGGTTTAGGTTCAGGTTTTGGCTGGTTGATTGCTATTGTGGCTATTGCTGCTATACGCATGAAAATCCGTTACAGCGATGTGCCCAAACCTTTGCGTGGTTTGGGTATTACATTCATTATTACAGGGTTGATGGGCATTGCGTTCATGAGCTTCTTGGGTATAAATATTTAATTTGAAGGACGTATGTTGCTACTCAATACAATGACCATCATCGGTTTGAGCGTTGGAGCTTTTTTATTGGTGATACTCGCGCTGGTGTTTATTCTTATGTATGCCCAGAAAAAACTGGTACCGTCAGGTGATATTCACATCGTTGTGAATGGAGATACTGCCAATGCGATTACAACCAAACCCGGCAGTACTTTATTAACCACTTTGAGTGAATCAAAATTATTTCTCCCTTCGGCTTGTGGTGGTGGCGGAACTTGTGCCATGTGTAAATGCCAGGTGCTCGAAGGTGGCGGAGATGTACTCCCAACCGAAAAAGGACATCTAAGCCGCAAAGAACAACAAGATAACTGGCGCTTGGCTTGTCAGGTGAAAGTGAAAAACGACATGATAGTGCATGTACCTGAAGAGGTATTTGGAATCAAAAAGTGGGAATGCGAAGTGGTTTCGAACTACAATGTGGCTACTTTCATTAAAGAATTCGTGGTACGCCTGCCAGATGGTCAGCATCTAGATTTTGAATCGGGAGGTTATATTCAGGTAGATGTACCAGCGATTGATGTCGATTTCAAAACTATGGACATTTCTCCACTGCCAAATGATCCGGGTGGTAAAGACAAATTCAAAGAAGACTGGGACAAGTTTAATTTGTGGGATTTGAAAATGAAAAATCCTGAACCCATCTTCCGTGCCTATTCAATGGCTAACCACCCTGCCGAAGGTAATATCATCATGTTGAACATCCGTATTGCCACCCCACCATGGGATCGCGCCAACAACCGTTGGATGCAGGTAAATCCAGGTATCTGTTCTTCATTTGTATTCTCATGTAACCCAGGCGATAAAGTAACTATTTCAGGACCCTATGGGGAGTTTTTTATCAAACCAACCCAAAACGAAATGGTCTATATCGGTGGTGGAGCAGGAATGGCACCTCTACGTAGTCATATCTTCCACCTTTTTCATACGTTAAAAACCAACCGTAAGGTGAGTTTCTGGTATGGTGGCCGTTCCAAACGAGAATTGTTTTATATCGATGAATTCCGTGCGATTGAACGGGAGTTTCCAAATTTCCGTTTCCACATCGTGCTTTCAGAACCGCTTCCAGAAGACAATTGGAAAGTTTCTAAAGATGTAGAAGACCGCGATGGTGATGGTTTCCTTGGATTTGTCCACCAGTCGTTCATCGACAATTACCTCAGCAAACATTCTGATCCAGAAGAGATTGAGTTCTATTTCTGTGGTCCACCAATGATGAACCAAGCCGTCGTTAAAATGTGCGACAACTGGGGCATACCTGAAGAGCACGTCAGCTTTGACGATTTCGGAGGATAATGTTAAGAAAGCGCCGGCATAGCCGGCGCTTTTCATTTGAAAGCAACGGACAATGGAATTTTATTCTAAAATTTAGGTCCGTTTTTTCTTTGTGTGGTAATACTTTATCTAGGTAGTTGAATGGTCTCGATAAAGTTTATTTTATGCTACTATTTTGAAATAGCAACTAGTATATACTGCTGTTTTAAATGGTATTTAGTTATTGGGCCACGGTTGCCCAATGTGTGTTAAGGTTTATGCGAGTTTAGATAAAGGACTTATGGGTTTTTGGAAAGATATTTTACCAGGATTTATATTCAATCCAGTCAATAATTGGAAGCGGGACAGATTTGGAACACCTAAAAAGACCTATTCTGGTGAAGGTGAGGACCTCATCTTGCAAAAGCTTTTCAACGGCAAAACCAATGGTTTTTTCGTGGATATTGGCTGTTATCATCCAATTGTTGGGTCGAATACCTATGTTTTTCACAAAAAATATAATTGGACTGGAATTAATGTAGATGCAAATCCGGATAGCATTGTCAAATTCTATAAGTTAAGACCAAGGGATATCAACCTTAATCTCGGCATTGGCCTTACTGAAAGCTCTTCATTGCGTTTTCATCGTTTTAGTGAAGGAGCGTTGAATACTTTCTCTGAAATAATCAAGGAGGAACGCATAGTTCGAGACAAACAAAATTATCTAGGAAGTATCGATGTTGCGGTTACTACACTCGAAAGCTTATTGGATAAACATGCGGTGGGACAACGAATTGATTTCATAGATGTAGATGTTGAGGGGCTTGATTTGGAGGTTTTACAATCGAATAATTGGCAGAAGTACCGCCCGCGAATAGTGATGGTGGAAGACCAAAATAAAGTGAGCGATGCCTTCACTTCTTTGCCTACCTATCGTTTTCTACGCGAGCAAGATTATGTTTTGGTAGCCAAGACGTATTCTACACTTTTCTTTGCCGAAAAGGAATTTGCAGATGCGCTTTATTATTAAGCTTTTAGGGCAGAAGAAAATGCTTTGAGGTATTCACCTACCACACGGTGAATATTTATTTCCTCCCGAATTATTCGCAGTGAATTATCCGCCATGCGTTGCCGGTTGTCTGGATTGCTCATTACCTGATATATGGCATGGGTCAGTGAATCGAGCTGCCCATCTTCAAAAATATAGCCATTGTAACCATCACGAACCAGGTCTTTTTCGGTGCCATCACAAACCGAACAGATAACAGGAAGTCCATAAGCCATCGCTTCGTTGATTGAAAGCCCTCCCATACCCGCCAACACATAAAGGGATGCCGAACTGAAGGCCCGGCCTAATATTTCAGCATCGTAAATGGCACCTTCAAAACGAACGACGTCAGTAATGCCTAGTTTTTCGGACTGAACTACTAAATTTTCTTTCTCGGGGCCATCTCCTACAACCACCAAACGAAGCTCGGGAAGGTCAAGCCTAAGTTTGGCCACTGCCTCCAGCAATAAATCCACACGTTTCCAAGCTACGAGCCGACCAACGTGTAATATTTGGTAGGGGTTATGCTGGACAATTTCTTTCGAAATTTTCGCCTTGGTTGCAAAGATGGCGTCAGTGTCGGGTGAATTATAAATAACAAAAATTTTATCCTCATGAACGCCATAGGATCCATAAATAGCTTTTCCGGCAGCTGTATATACCACGTAAAAATCTGCAGAGCGATAGGCAAAGCCCAATGCCTGTGTAAATGCGATCGCTTTTAGATAGGAAAACAGCCTATTAAAGGTATTAGGGTTCGTTTTTTTTGCTAAATCTACCTTGTAGTAGTGTTTAATAGCTTCTTGAGCCATAGGTTCGCGGAAAGGAATGGCTTTGATGCAAAGCTTAACTCGATAGCGGCTTAACGCCCATTTTACGGCAGGATATAGTCTAAAACCCAAGGCGAAACTTACCCCTGATAGGATGATAGCCGGTTTTTCTTCGCGTAGAATGCGTGCCATATCACGAACAAAAACCTTGTTGTAATACGTTTTGAATTCCTTCACCCGAATTACGCGAAAACGCACGTTATAGTTTTGGTGAACCCCAGCGCCAAAGGTTAGACTGGTTTCGTCTGGAACCAAAGCAACAAGTTCGTAATGATGATTTAATTGCTCCAATATGGGATTGTAGTAATGCGGTAAGCCACCATACATTATCAGCACTTTCGGTCTCATTGGCCAAAAGCAGTAATTATTTCACACACATATCGAACATCCGTTTCATCGTGAATGGTAGAAATCGGTAAACTTAATTCAGTCGCTGCGATTTTACGGGCGAGGATGCTGTCTGATTCAGGTAATTCCCAGCCTTTTTTAGCATAATAATCGCGTACCGATTGCTGGTCTATAGGAGCGATGGGATAATGAATTTCCGTTTTTACGCCATGCTCGGCCAAATAAATGCGCAAGGCATCTCTGCTTGGATGTCGAATGGGGAAGATATGAAATACGTCGCCTACACCATTTAAACGTATTGGCTTAACCACTGAAGCGGGAAGTAGCTCCAAATACAAATCCGCCAAGCGGTTTTTGTGGGCATTTATTTCGTCTAGATGAGACAACTTGACTTGTAAAAAACCCGATTGAATTTCGTCTAGGCGGGAGTTGGCACCGATGTAGTCGTTTTGATACTTGATGCGAGAGCCGTAGTTGCGCCATGCTTTTAACTTGAGGTAAGTAGCTTCATCTTGAACAGCAATGCCACCAGCATCGCCCAAAGCACCCAAATTTTTCGTCGGATAAAAACTGAAAGCACCAATGCCAAAACTTCCTGTCATCTGGCCTTTAAATTTGGCGCCATGCGATTGTGCACAATCTTCGATGAGTAATAAATTATGCTGTTGGATTAAGGGCATAATCTCATCCATTGCACATGCTTTGCCGTATAAATGCACCAACATTAGAGCCACTGTTTTTGCATTGATTTTTTCGGCAATCCTCGCAGGGTCGATATTGTAGGTGGCCATGTCCGGTTCAACTAGAACGGGCTTCAGTCCTGCATTAATTATTGCGTTGATTGTTGCTATATAGGTATTCGAAGGCACGATGACTTCACTGTCAGGAGGGAAATCCATCATTTTTAACGGCATTTCGAGGGCATCTAATCCAGAAGCAACGCCCAGAAAATATGGGACACCCAAATAAGCGGCAAATGCGGCTTCGAAGGCTTCGGTTTGTTTGCCGAGGATGAACCAGCCGCTGTCGAGTAAATTCCCGAAAGCAGTTTCATAGGCGGCGCGGAAAGGAGCGTTCAGTCCTTTCAGATTTTCATAGTCAATTGTTCGGATAGGGTGCATCTATATAATCATTCACATCATAAGGCGTATTGGCCAATACCAATAAAATGGTGTTCTCACTCAAGGCAGTCATAGTGTGCCAATCTTCGCGCGCAACAAAAAGAGCTTTGGCCGGATTGTCGAGCAAAATTTCTTCTGGGTGTATTCCGTTGTTGGTGTAAATCATACAGCGTCCGCTTAAACAAATGAGCACTTGGTCGCTGTGATGATGGCGGTGTCCACCACGTACGCTTTGATTGGCAAAATGAATATAATAAACCCGCCGAATGGCAAAAGGCAACTGCTCTTGCAATACATGCAAAGATCCGCGCTGATCGTGATGAGAAAGGATTTCGAAAAGCCTGGCCATAGGGTAATTTGAGGCTACAAGATAAGGAATTCAAGAGCGCATAGGAGCCAACTCATGGGCAAAACAGCGACCAAAGTTCAATGCAGCTAAAATCTATTTGTGCCGGAGCTCAATTCATTTAAAAGCAGAAAGAATGTTCCTGCGAATAAATTCAAGGTTACCTACCAACACTTTTTGTTTCCAATAATCAGAAAGGGTACCCGTCGCATTAAAATCCTGCCCAGGCCAAGCGGCATTTAATTCTGCCCCAATTGCGCGAAGTTCAGCTACATAAGGGGAAAAAAAATGCTTGCGCATGGTTGAACTGAGCAAGTAAGCTTTCGGCGCATAAATAGCGTAGGGCGACGGATAAAGTTTCACCCCATGAAAATGAAAAAAGATAGCTTCGAAGACCTTGCGCGTACTTTTCTCTAAGAGCTGTTGGGGATTTGCCAATGCATACTGCTGAATATTCCAAGGGGCAAGTCCTCCACCTAAATATTGCAGCTCGTGTACTGTGTCAAAACGAGTTGTCCAATCGTCGAGGTATTTCTGATCGCCAAACTTCTCCTCTTCGAAACGGTTGTAACACCACGCCAGACAGGCATTACGCCACCACTCCAGCACTTCCAGTCCATGAATATCGTTGCGGAAATACATAAATTGAACGCAGTACTTGCCACTTAAAGCCGACTTATCATAAGCTGGTGTATAACGATGGGCAGTTATTAAAACTGATTTATCAGCAGGAATTTCGTCGAGCAGCAGCTGCGGATTTTGATAGAAATACAAATCAGCATCCAGATAAATGCAATGGGGAGTTTGATAAGTTTGAAGTACATAGCGTATGGTGGAGGAAGTAGACGTCCAGCAATATTCGGCACGTGTACGACTTGCTTTTACGGCCAACAAGGCTTCATCTTCGAAAGTCTCCAAATCGATGACGGTAACGTGCTTCAAAGCCAGTTCTTTGAGCACCAGTTCTGCTTGCCGGTCGAAAGCAAAAACATACAAATGAAAAGCTGGCGTATGCCGCTCCAACGAACGATACATCGCCAATGCACGTGCGAGATAATTTGAATCGAATAAGGTGCAGAAATGAAGCATCAGATTTTGCGGGCCAGAATCAGGTTGTCGAGATATAAATCGGTGTTATTGGGTAAAAACCAACCTAAAAGAAGACCAAGCAGGGTGAACGGCATCATCAGAAAGGTGGTTAGGAAAACGTTCGCCAGAAACCAAGGGGTTTTGGTGATTTTGTAGATGTAAGCTATCAATAACTGAAAAACGACACCGATATTTTGAACAGATTTTCGTTGTTCCACAACTTTAAAACCATTTTTTTCGAATAAATGACGCAAGCCAAAGCTGCTGTAACGTGCAAAGTCATAGGGTTGTTCGTGTTCATCCCAAACAAAAGGGACGGTCAATAAAAATTGACCTCCGGGCTTTAGGCAACGATGAATTTCTGCGAGGAACTCGTCGGGGTTAAACACATGCTCGAGTACCTGATTACACAAAATACTATCGTAACTATTGTCGGTAAAAGGAAAAATCTTACCATCATAAAACACGTCTACATCTTCTTTTTCGTGACTATGTCCTGGGTTTTCGATGTCTAGGCCGATATAACTATCCACCTTAAATAGTGAACGATAGGGTTTGCGGCCGCAACCCACATCCAGCAAATCACCTGTAAGTGCCGTTGCTAAATCTTGAATATGGTTGGCCAGTCCACGCCTTGCCAACCAGAATGGATTGGTAAATAGGCCAAGCCAACCGGGAAAAAAATCTTCGTGGTGTTTGATGTTTTTAAAAAATCGAATTAAACTCATTGGAGACGTTTCAGAAAAAAGCCTTTAAAACTACTTTGTGGAAGATTACTTTGATCGGGACAAACATATTCAAAGAGGACATCAAATCGGCCTTTTAAAGCTGCTCGGAATTTAGCTTCCCCAAAAAACCAAGCTGGATAACTCGCACGATACACCTTTGGGTTGGTATGCTGAATGGTTAGTCTATCGTAGATCCCTGGTAGCAGCGGGTGTTTGTCGATAAGGACGTAAGGGATGTCTGCTGCGTAAATAGCATCCAGCCATTGATAGGGGTTTTCAAGATAAGGTAGCACACAACCCAAAAGTGCAAGGTTAGGCTGATTTTCGGATCGTGCTGAAGCTAAGTCGGGATAGAAGCGAAGGGTTTTATCCTGTAGCGCACTTTGCCCGAAAGCCACAAAATGTGCTTGCTCCACTACCAGCCAACGTAAAGGAGAAATAGCTTGTAATGCGGTCTTGTATTGAAAGTACATGCTTCCAGTTGCGCCACCAAAATCGAGTACTTGAAGCGATTCTTGCAGTTGAGAAGTGTAAAGTAACGCTGAAAGTATAGGGAAATCATATTCCACCTTTTCAAAAAGTACGCTGTCCCGGTCGAAGGCAGCTTTTCCTGCTTTCACTGCCAGCGCAGCTTGTTTTACCTGCTCAAAAATATGTGCGTCGGCGTAACCTTTGCTGGCAGCAGTGGCGGCCGACCAGCTAGCATAATTGCCCTTGTAGCCGTAACCTTTAAATTGTTTTAATAAACTGCGCCATTTGGGGGGCAGTAGCCAATCGAGCAGACCCATATGGCTCCAAAAATAGCATATATAATTCCATATTGGCTTTCACCGCTTTTAACTGTACTTTTGCGCTTATTAAATTTTACTCGGCATGAACATACACGAATACCAGGCAAAAGAGCTACTTAAAGGTTTTGGTGTTGGCATTCAGGAAGGTATCCTGGCACACACCCCGGAAGAAGCCGTAAATGCGGCTAAAAAACTGCAAGAAACTACCGGTACCGGATGGTGGGTTGTGAAAGCACAGATTCATGCTGGTGGCCGTGGTAAAGGTGGTGGCGTTAAACTCGCCAAGTCGCTCGACGACGTAAAAGAAAAGGCAACCAACATCATTGGTATGCAATTGGTAACGCCTCAAACCGGTGCTGAAGGAAAAAAAGTACATAAAATTTTGGTTGCCCAAGATGTGTATTATCCCGGTGCTACCGAAACCAAAGAATTTTACGTTTCTGTTTTGCTTGACCGTGCAAATGGCCGCAACATCATCATGTATTCTACCGAAGGTGGAATGGACATTGAAGAAGTAGCAGAAAAAACACCACACCTTATTTTTAAGGAGGCCGTAGACCCACGTGTTGGCTTACAAGGGTTCCAAACCCGCAAAATTGCGTTTAACCTCGGCTTGTCGGGTGAAGCATTTAAGCAGATGACCAAATTTGTAGCCAACTTATACAAGGCCTACGAGAGCATCGATGCTGATATGTTCGAAATTAACCCAGTACTCAAAACTAGCGATGATAAGGTGATTGCCGTTGATGCGAAAGTAAACATCGACGAAAATGCCCTCTACCGTCATCCGAATTTGATGGCTTTGCGTGACATCTTGGAAGAAGATGCTACAGAAGTAGAAGCCGGCGAACATAATCTCAATTATGTGAAACTCGATGGCAACGTAGGCTGTATGGTGAACGGTGCCGGACTAGCCATGGCTACTATGGATATCATCAAACTTTCGGGCGGTGAGCCTGCCAATTTCCTTGACGTGGGCGGTACCGCAAATGCGGAACGTGTCGCTAACGCGTTCCGAATTATTCTTAAAGATCCCAATGTAAAAGCGATACTCGTGAATATATTTGGTGGTATTGTCCGTTGCGACCGCGTAGCCAACGGTATTGTTGAGGCATACAAACAAATCGGCGATATCAAAGTGCCGATTATTGTTCGTCTGCAAGGAACCAACGCCATTGAAGCCAAAGAAATCCTCAATAAATCAGGCTTGAGCTTGATGGCAGCGGTAGGTCTTGAAGAAGCTGCTGAACTGGTAAAACAAGTTATAAAAAACTAGTTCATAGGTCATTTATAGCAACAAGCAGGGCAATTCGCCCTGCTTGTTGTATTTTTGAGCATGCGCATCCGGCTCTACCAAGACAATATCAACGAAAGACACCTGCAACAGGTGGTGGCTTGTATACGCGCAGGAGGGGTAGTTATTTATCCCACGGATACGGTTTATGCTTTTGGTTGCGACATTTATAATCATAGGGCAATAGAGCGCATCAACAAGCTTAAACAACTACCGAAAGATTCCGGCAACTATTCCATCATCTGTCACGATTTATCGAACTTGTCGGATTATAGTATGCAACTGCCTAACAACGTGTTTAAGTTAATGAAAAAGGCGCTTCCCGGCCCATATACATTCATAATTAAGGCCAATCAACAGGTCCCAAAATTATTTCACAGCAAAAAAAAGACGATTGGAATACGAGTTCCCGATAATCAAATCGCCCGTGCTATCGTGCGTGAACTGGGAAATCCGATTGTTTCTTCTTCTATTAATGATGAAGACGATATTATAGAATATACAACTGACCCTGATTTGATTTGGGAAAAGTACAGTAACCACATCGATATGCTGGTGGATGGCGGTTTTGGTGACAATGAAGCATCTACCGTTCTTGATTGTACAGAAGATGAAGTGGTTGTAATAAGAGAAGGGAAAGGCCAGCTAGATGGCTTGTTATGAAATCATGAAATTGTCATATGTTTCTAAATAAGCTTGAGATTTAATTTTTTTTAGCGTTCAAACGGTGAATAACCTTGGGAATTGGGTTACGAAAGGTTAAATTCACCCCTCACAATTTTTTAAATGAAGCGATTTTTGGTCAGACTGTTATTGGCAGTCTGTTGTGTTTTTGGTAGTTCAATGGTCCAAGCACAAGAAAGCACTACGGCTACGGTTAGGGGTTTTGTGTATGATAAGTCGTCTGGTGAACCCATATTGTTCACGAACGTATTCCTTAAGGGTACTACAATGGGTGCAAGTACTGATGTTAACGGATTCTTCTCTATCACAAAAATTCCACCTGGCAATTATACCTTGATGAGCACCTATCTCGGATACGATACGGCAACTGTTCAAGTGAGCTTGAAGGCCGGTTCCATCGTCAGTCAGAAACTTTTCTTGAATAGAAGCTCGATACGCTTAAGAGAAATCGAGGTCAGTGCCGAAAAACAGGAGCAGCTTACCTCTGTAAAAGTTTCTGTTGAGACAGTAACATCAAAACAAATTTCTCAAATCGTAAGTGTTGGTGGCGAAGCTGATATTGCACAATATTTATCTGTCCTTCCAGGTGTTGTATTTACAGGCGACCAAGGTGGTCAGCTGTACATACGTGGTGGTTCGCCCGTGCAAAACAAGGTCACGCTGGATGGCATGATCATTTATAATCCATTTCACTCAATCGGCTTATTTTCGGTATTTGACACCGACATCATCAAAAACGCCGATGTACATACGGGCGGTTACAATGCCAATCACGGCGGTCGGATTTCAGCTGTAATGGATATCACAACACGGGATGGCAACCAAAAACGTTTGAAAGGAAAAGCTGGCGTTTCGCCTTTCCAAGCACGTTTACTATTGGAAGGACCAATGGGCAAAGCCAAAAATGAAGATGCCTTTGCACCTACTTTTATTATTTCTGGTAAGTCATCGTATTTGGACAAAACGTCGAAATATCTTTATAGCTATGCCGATTCGAACGGCTTGCCTTTTTCATTCAACGATATCTATGCTAAAACATCGTTTAGATCTCAGAATGGTAGTAAGCTGAATTTATTTGGTTTTAGTTTTAATGATGCCGTGAAATTCCGACAGGTGGCAGATATCAGCTGGAACTCACTCGGACTCGGTGCTAATTTTGTCTTAATTCCAGATGGAAGTACCAGCTTAATCAGCGGTACAATGGCCTATTCCGATTATAAATCCCGTCAGGTAGAAGCAGATGGTGCACCCCGTGAAAGTTCGATTACGGGCTTCAACGGTAATTTTGCTGTGAGTCAGTTTTATGCTAAAGATGAGTTGGTGTATGGATTTGATGTGGTTGGATTTTCAACCGACTTTCGTTTCACCAATGCAGCCCGCCGCATTATTAGCCAGCAGGAAAGCACAACGGAATTAGCCGTATATGCCAAATTCAAAAAGGTAACAGATAAACTGGTTATTGAGCCAGGGATACGTTTACACTATTACTCTTCTTTGTCGGAGCTGAGTGTTGAGCCTCGTTTAGGCGTAAAATACAATATGACCAACAATGTGCGCTTTAAATTCGCAGGTGGTTTGTATTCGCAAAACTTAATCAGTGCTGTTTCTGACCGTGATGTAGTGAACCTCTTTTTCGGTTTCCTAAGTGGCCCCGATAATCTCCCCCGTACTTTTGATGGTAATCCAGTCACGAGTAAGCTGCAAAAAGCAAGACACCTAATTACCGGTGTTGAAATAGATTTGAGTAAGTATCTAGAATTTAATTTTGAAACCTATCTTAAAGATTTTAACCAGTTAACCAATGTCAACCGGGATAAAATTTACGATGATACGGAGCAATTTGCCGACCAACCCGATAATCTGAAGAAGGACTTCATCATCGAAAGGGGACAGGCATACGGATTCGACTTCCGCTTAAAGTATGAACGTAAACGTTTTTATGCTTGGGCTACCTACTCTTGGACCTATGTGGATCGTTTCGATGGTATACGAACGTATAACCCTTCTTTTGACCGCCGACACAATGTAAACTTGGTGAGCACCTATACGTTTGGCAAACAACTCAACTGGGAATTCAGTGGTCGCTGGAATTTTGGATCAGGTTTCCCTTTTACGCAAACCGCCGGTTATTACCCGAAACTTGACTTTTCGAACGGTGTAAATACCGATATCGTCGGTCAAAATGGCGATTTAGGCGTTATTTACGCAGATTTTAATGCAGCTCGCTTGCCTACTTATCACCGCTTAGATTTTTCGATTCGACATACCGTTGCCCTGACAAGCCGCAGTGAGCTTGATATTAATTTCAGCATCAGTAATGTCTACAACCGCGACAACATCTTTTACTTCGACCGTGTTCGGTTTACACGCGTAAATCAGCTTCCAATATTGCCTTCATTAGGCATGGTCTATAGTTTTTGAGGCCAATTAACTTATCCTATCTAGATGGCTGCCCTCAAAGTGCAGCCATTTTTTTTGGAGATAGGTGAATTAGTCCAACACAAATTTGATCTTATCCATCCAGTCCAATTGTTACGTTTATCAACAGTGTTTAAAACTTCTCCTTTGCTTAGACCCTACTTACTTAAAGGCATTGCGGTTTGTTGAGTAGTTTTGTTTGTGATAGGGGAAATACCCTTTGACTATTTATTTCGTTTACTAGCCACTTCAGCTAATTCTATCGCATGCAGCGACTCCTTTTATTTTTTGGACTTTTTTTGATTACACACAGTGCGTTTGCACAGCGCAGCCGCATCCACGAAGATCCGGAGGGTGTACTGCGCTATGGGAAAGAACTCATGGAAAAGCAGAAATATGCTGCGGCCAAAAGTGTCTTCGAAAGCATTTTAAGTAATGAATTCCCTAAAACAGATGTGAATCTGCAGGTGGACTTACAAAAGGAAGCCAATTTTTATCGGGCGGTAGCAGGTGTAGAGTTGCGCCAAACGGATGCTGACTATCGTTTACTTCAGTTTATTGAGACTTATCCGGAAGATCTGCGCTCAGACGAAGCCAAATTTTATCTTGGTCGTTATTATTTTGAAGCAAAAAAATACAGAGATGTTATTCTGGTTTTATCTGGCACCGATGCGATGTACTTTAATACAGCTCAAGTAGCTGCATACCATTATTACCTAGGATATAGTTATTTCACCCGTGATTCGTTCGAGCTGGCCAAAACATCTTTGGCTGAAGTAAGCGAGCTGCAAAGCGAATACCGTTATCCCGCCAACTATTATTTGGGCTTTATTGCATATCAAAAGGGAGATAATGCGTTGGCTTTGAAGCATTTTATGCGGTTAACTGATTCCAAACACTACAACCGTATCGTGCCATATTTTATCGCCAAGCTGTATTTTGAGCAAGGACGTTATGATGATATGTTGCAATATACCTTGCCCTTATCGGGAAATCGGGAGGTTAAAAATCAGGCAGGCATAAACTACTTAATAGCACAAGCTTATATCCGCCAAGAAGCGTATATCAAAGCCATTCCTTATATGAATCGCTACCTGGAGATGTCGGGAAATGGCACGAGCAACGATTATTACCAGCTCGGATTCGCACAATACCAGGCTAAGGAATATGCAGCTGCTGCACCTAATTTGAGTAAATCGACCAGCAGGAAAGATACCATTGGTCAACATGCCAGTTATTTACTCGGCGATGTGTTCCTCAAACTGGGACAGAAGGAAAAGGCACTTGCCAGTTTTTATACTACGTCTCGCCTGAACTATGACCCTGAAATTCAGGAATTGGCAGCATTTAACCACGCTAAACTCGGTTATGAGCTAAATATTCACCCTCAATCACTCACTTGGCTGAGAGAGTTTCTAATTCAGTTCCCCAAATCAAAATATGGAGATGAAGTCCGGACTTTGCTGGGAGAGTTATTGCTTTCTACTAAAAATTTCAAAGAAGCCATCCAGGTCATTGAAGCCATTACTGAGCGGAATCTAGCTATCAACCGCTCCTACCAAAAAGTGACCTATTTCCGGGGTATAGAATTGTTTAACCAAGGCGTCTATCAGGAAGCGGTCAAATTCTTCGATAAATCGCTGACCCAGTCGCTCGACAAAAACTTCACCGCCCAAGCGTATTTCTGGAAAGGGGAGTCGTTATACAAATTGAATCGACTCAAAGACGCGATTAGTGAATTGCAGAAGTTTGTGCAAACCTGGCCAGCGACCACTGGATTGGAAGTAGAAAATTCGCTTATTACGGCATATTATACCTTGGGTTACGCCTGGTTTAAACAAAACGACAACCTTTTGGCCATCGCCAACTTCGAGAAGTCGTATGAAAATATACGATCGGCTGATAAAAAAGTCCAGATGAATGCCTACATCGGTGCCATGTTCGGCGACCTGCTGCTTCGTTTAGGAGATGCTTATTTTGCCGCAAATAGTTATGCTGATGCTCAAGGGTATTACCAGCAAGCAATCGATCGCAAGATGCCAGGCAGCGATTATGCCAGCTTTCAGAAGGCAATTTTACAAGGCCTTACCAACAACACAGATCAGAAAATCGCCACCTTGCGAAAACTGGCTATAGACTTCTCTGGCTCACTTTATTACGATAATGCATTGCTCGAATTGGCCAATACTTATTTTATCCAAGACAAGTTGCCACTCGCCCAACAAACCTTTGATCGACTTATTAAAGAAAGGCCAAACAGTCTTTTGCTTAAAAATGCTTATCTCATCAAAGGGTTAATTCACTTTAATGAAGAGCAGTACGAGGTCGCTCTTACGAATTATAAAATAGTAGTGGAGGGCTATCCGAAAACAGCCGAGGCGAGGGATGCTTTGAACGGCATTAAAAATATCTATATCCTTCAAAATAATGTTGATGCCTTCTTCAGTTATGCGGCGACAGTTCCGAATTCAGGTGTGACGATAAATCTTCAGGATTCTGTCACTTTTCAAGCCGCTGAGCTGGTCTATAATCAAGGTAATTGCGAGCAAGCAATCGTTGAATTATCGAAATACCTAATACGTTTTCCAGATGGCTATTTTGCGATTCAGGCGCGCTTCCTACGTGCTGATTGTTATGATAAACAGCTCAAATTTGAGTTTATGGAGCAGGATCTACTGTTCGTTGTAGCACAAAAACGCAGTTTATACAGTGAAAGGTCACATGCCCGTCTGGCGAAATTTTACTTTACCAATAAAACCTGGGACAAGGCCATTGTACAATTTGAAAGGCTGGAAACATTATCCGACTCTCGCTGGAACATACGGGATGCGTATCTCGGTCAGATGCGGGCCTATACTTTATTAAACGACACGGCGAAAAGTCGGTTATATGCTCAAAAAGTAACCAATTTCCCGCACAGTACCGAGCAGGATAAACTCGAAGCTGCTGTCATATTTGGTCAATTGGCTTTTTATGCTGGTGATCTTAGTGCAGCTTATTTGCAATTTTCCGCTATTTACGAAGCAACGAAAAATGAATTTGGTGCCAAATCTAAATATTACATTGCTGCTATACAGTTGAAGCGGAATGAATTGGCTGCCTGTCAAGCCTCCGTTTTTGAGTTGGTCGATAAAATCCCATACTACGACGAGTGGATTGCCCAGGCATTTTTGATATTAGCCGAAACGTACATCGCCCAAGCCGATTATTTTCAGGCGAATGCCACTTTACAAAGTATCATTGATAATCGAGACGAAGACGAAATAACGCGTAAAGCAGTCGAACGAATGGCCTATGTAAAAACCCTCGAAGGTGCTGGAAACAAAACAAATCAAGAAAACAACGGCGGAAATCAGGAGCAAAATGAAGGAGGGGCTAACAATGAAAACTAAGATTTTATATATCGCTGGTTTATTGCTCATGTCCAACCTGAGTTGGGGGCAAGGCACAGGTTTTACCACCGATCCCATCAAGGTAGTTCGTGCCTACGAAGCGGTTCTCTCAGATGCTTTGAAATTTACGCCTGTACCCGTATTGCCTACGCTGGAATCGGAAAAAAAGGAGTTTACGTATACAGCCATGCAACGTATTGCGCCTACCCCGATTGAACTTACGCCCATGACCCCCATGCGGGCCATGGCTGAACCACCTTCACCCATTGCTAACAACTACTTTAAGGCTGGATTTGGCAACTACACAACTCCTTTGCTTAAGGGGCATTTTATGAGCCGCCGTGATCCGAAGTTTGAGTATGGTGTTAATTTCAGTCATTTCTCATCACAAGGTGATTTACGGGTAGATACCAATAAGTTCAATAATGCCAACTTGAGTGACAATACACTTGGCGTATATGGCAAACGTTATCTCCGCAATGTGGTCGTGAATTCGCGCTTCGATTTTGAGCGAAATGTTCGGCACTTTTATGGTGCACATCAGCCAATCGATATTCCTGCAGACTCCATTCGACAGGTTTTTCGGCAATTCTCAGGTGGATTGGGAATGAACAGCTATCAGGTAGCCAACGACCAACTGGATTTTGGCACTCAATTTTCATTTTATACCATAGCCGATGCCTATGATCAAACGGAAAATAATCTACGCCTTGATGGTAAATTGCTTGCAAGGCTGAACGAAAACAAAGTCACCTTTGACTTTGCCTTCGATTATACCAATTACAATAGTGTAGGGGGTATTTCTGTAAACCGTAGCCTCGTGTATTTTCAGCCTCGATACGAATATCTCGGAGAAAAATTCCGCGTAACTGGTGGCTTAAATATGGCCATGCAGGCTTCTGGAGGTGTTTCTTTGTTTCAGTTTTATCCAGTCATCGACCTCGACTACAAACTGGCCGATGTTTATATGATAGCTTATGCTGGAATAACAGGAAATATCGAAAGGAACAGCTACCGCGATGTTATTCGCAGAAATCCTTTTGTAGGAACGGGTCTTGACATCCGTAACACAAATAACCGTTTCCAGCTGTACGGTGGTTTAAAAGGCAGTATTGATGAAATCACGAGTTACGACGTTTCAGTGGGTTACCAGCGTTTACACGATGCGATGTTCTTCCTCAATGACACATCTGATTTTACCCGCTTGATACCGGTTTATGATAGCAGCACCAATGTTTTCAAATTTAACGCTTCGATATTGCGCAAGTTTGGTGACAAGTATACCGCCAAAATTGAAATGGCTTATAATGGTTATGGCTTGTCGACTTTGGCCGCACCCTTTATGCAACCTACTTTTAGTATGAAAGTAGGGGGTAGCTACCAAATGCAGCAAAAGTTGCGCTTTACAGGCGATATATTTGTATTTAATGGCATCAGATATCTCGATAATGCAGGTTTAGTGCAAGAGTTGAATGGTGTTTTCGACTTAAACTTGGGTGCTGATTACCGCTATTCAGATAAGTTGAGCTTCTTTGTTCAGTTGAATAATCTTACTGCTTCTCGGTATTTCCGCTGGTTCAATTATACTTCCTACGGTATAAATGTATTGGGGGGCTTGAGCTTTAATTTCTAATAACTAACTTCAACCTCCCATGCAAAAAGAGGTCAGCCATATTCTCCTAAACTATCTTGCGAGCCATGAATCATTGGCTTTGGCAGGTATTGGTAGGTTCAACCGGCAGTACAGGCCTGCATATTTTGTTGGGAATCAACTTAAAGCGCCAGGCAGTATACTTTATTTTGAAGCCGACCAAACGCTAAAAAACAAAGAAGAAGGCTTGTCAAAAGTATTTGCCGCAAACCAACTGCCTGAAACGGCAACCTATGCCGCGCTACAAAATGTATTTGACGAGGTGAATCGTGAGCTC
>JBDNIH010000148.1:0-6576 GCA_041688385.1 Bacteroidia bacterium | reverse complement strand
TAGAATTATGCGTTTGAAATTTTGAATTCAATGGAATATCCTTGTGCGTTTATCAAAGCATAAGTCGCTACAACCTGCCTGAGATCTCGGAACGAGATAAGAAAAACCGAATACAGCGTCTTAAAACCTTAGCGCTTTGTAACCTTAAAACAAACGCGGCAACAGCGGTATGCTGCCCTCACCAACGCGCACTCGTCCGCGGCTCATTTTGAATTGAAAAAATCAGCTCACCAAAAAACTACTTGCTATATGGTCTACACCCCGAATCCGTAACATATGTAAATGTTTTGACGGCTGATGTAAAATAAGGTCAGGGCATTTAAATTACGTTTGTTTTCCTTAAGAATGCGTAAAAGATTTTCGTCACCCTACCTACTCACAAATAAAACCATGGAAAAGCAAGCTAACGTTCGCCAGCGCACCGTAACTATCAACAATTTCCAATTGGCCTACAGCGATGTTGGCGAAGGTGAAATACCTATCCTTTGTTTGCATGGTTTTCCTTTCGATAAATCCACGTGGGAGTTACAACAAGAGTATTTCCAGTCCAGCCAGCGCATCATCGCTTGCGACATCCGTGGATTTGGTCATTCCACCGATGAAACTACCCTGCTCAGCATCGAAATATTCACCGATGATTTGCAGGCATTTATGGACAAACTAAACATCAAAAAGGCCATTCTTTGTGGCTTGTCCATGGGCGGTTTTATTGCCCTAAATGCTGTTAGGCGCTTTCCTGAACGTTTTGAGGCGCTAATTTTATGCGACACCATGTGTATAGCAGATACGGCAGAAGTTAAGTCGAACCGATTTCAGACCATCGATAATATTACTTTAAATGGACCAGTGGACTTTAACGAGGCATTTATCAAAAGTGTATTTCATCCCGAATCGCTCACCGAAAAATTGGACGTGGTAGGCGACTTACGCAGTATTGTGTATAGAAATAGCATAAATATCCTCAGTCAGGGATTAGTCGCCTTGGCTGGTCGCACCGAAACTTGCAGCATGCTGAACGAAATAAACATGCCTACCTTAATAATCTGCGGTCGTGCCGATGAAGTAACGCCGCTGTTCCAATCAGAATTCATGCAAAAACGTATCACTGGTGCTGTTTTGAAGGTAATTGAAGACGCCGGTCACGTTTCTAATTTGGAACAGCCGGCCATTTTTAATCAGCATCTAGCCGATTTTCTAGCAGGATTATCCGGCCAAGAGCTCGCGGATGTTTTTCAAAAAAAAAGTCAATGAAAGCCTTCATTTTCGGCTTGCAGCAGCCCGCGATCTTTTAAAGAAGCCAACTTCGGCTGACGGTTCTTTATGGCATTAAAACCACAGCTCCTTCACCAAAATATATACCCCCATCACCAGCACAAACCAGCCGAAACCCTTTTTTAACTTATCGCCATCGATTTTATTCGCCAAGCGGTTTCCGATAAATATACCCCCAATGGCCAAGGCGGTGATGGTCAATAGCAACTGCCAGTCGGGTTGAAGATGCCCCAAATCACCGGTAAATCCCAACAGCGACTTAGCCGCAATGATGAGCAATGATGTGCCAATCGCCTTTTTCATCGGCAGACCCGTAAACAAGACTAAGGCAGGTATAATCAAAAAGCCCCCACCGGCGCCAACCAAACCTGTCAGGGTGCCTACAACAGCTCCCTCAAGCAAAATCAGTCCGTAACGAAAGTCTTTGTCTTCGGCTACTGCTTTAATTTTCGAAGGCCGTATCATCGAAAAGGCGGCAAAAACCATTAATACCGCAAATAAAAGCATCAATACCAAGTTGCGGGTAATCACAAGTCCGCCCAGTTCGCCCATTACTTCCGGTATGGCCGGCACGCCATAAGCACGGGTTAGATAAACGGCGGCGATACTCGGCAGGCCAAAAACGAAGGCCGTTTTGAAATCGATTAAGCCGGATTTATATTTCTGCCAGCTGCCCACCAAACTGGTGGTACCCACGATGAACAAACTGTAAGCTGTGGCTGTGGTCATCTCAATACCAAATAAATACACCAGCACCGGTACCGTAAGTATCGAACCGCCCCCACCAATCAACCCCAAAGCCAGCCCGATGAGCCCTGCAGCTAGATAACCTGCTACTTCCATGTCTATATTTTTGACAAAACTAAACTATCTGCCGCTTCGTGAAGGTAACCTAAGGCACAGAAAAGCTAAAATGCCTTTTGTTTGTGCAACTTTGTAAACCCTAGCTGCGTTTGATGCCTGTTGGTCTATGCTACGATTAAAAAAATATAGTTTTTGCCTTTTCACCCTTCTCCTCTTCAGCTGGAGCAGTGGGTTGCACGCCCAAAACGCAACGGTAAGTCGCTTTACCGCCTCATCGGCAGCTGAAAAAGTACTGCTCGACTGGGTCATTGCCGCTGGGGCCACGTGCGACGGCATAGGTATTTATAGGGGTAACGATAGCGTCGGTATGACGCTCATTCACCATATTCCGGGAGTTTGTGGCGATTTAGCCCGTCCGGTGACCTATAGTTTTCTCGATAGTTTCCCCTTCGCGAACCAAATCAGTTATTACCGCCTCGAACTCGGTCCACGCGTATTTACGGCACCTATTGCCATTTCACTTGTCGATTTAGGCGGCCAGGCGTATCAATTTCGGCCTCATCCCGTTGCTGATCAGGCCAATTTATACCTGCCCGGAGAAACGTACCGCAGTTACCAGCTGTATATCTACGACAGCAGAGCACAGTTGCGCCAAATGCTCCGCTTTTCAGGGACTGACTTCAGCTTTTATACCCGCGATTTCGAAGATGGGCTCTACTTTTTTATTCTGCACAGTCAGGACGGCAATTTCGCCCAGCGCGGCAAGCTGCTTATTCAGCGTTAAAAAAGGGCTGCACCCGTTACCGTTCGCCTTCCTGTTTATTTTCAGTTTGATTCCTTTCAAGCCCCAACGGGCATAAAGTGCGTTGCATTTTAAAGCGAACCCCATCAAGCCAGCTTTACAGATGCTGCATTAAATAATTGGGCAAAACAACCCTTTCAAGGCAGGCAGCCTTGCACAAAAAACCACTTCCCCTTCGCAAAACAAACCCCAGCAGCTCGTTTAAAAACTGGTGGCGTCAAAACGCACTGTGCCAGCCGTTTAAAACCACAACATTTGTATTATCTTACCTTTCCAAACCGAGCTATGAAATTTTTCTTATCCCTGTTGCTCAGCCTTTTGAGCTTCGCTGCATTTGCCCAGCCTTGCCCAACTGGCCAAGTAGAAGTAATTATTCGTATTATCCCCGACAACTACCCTCAGGAATCGTCTTGGCGCCTCCAAGCAGGAAATGGCACCGTACTCGCCAGCGGAACCGCGAACAGCGACACCCTTTGTGTACCCGCAAATACGTGTATGACCTTCACCATGCGCGATAGCTATGGCGACGGCATGTGTTGTCGATATGGCGTAGGCTCATTTACCGTTTTCGTCAATGGCGTTGTTGCCGCCAACGGCGGAAATTTCACGTTTCAGTCGGTACACAGCTTCAACTGCGGGCCGGGCCAGAGTTGCGCTACCGCCATCCCAGCCGATACCCTCACCTATACTGCTCCCCACACCAACAGCTGGTACAGCTTTAAACCCGATACCGCCGGTGCCTATGCCATTTATACCTGCGGCTTTGCCAACAACTGTAATACCGCCATTTGGGTGTACGACAATTGCGGCGGCCCTATACTCGATACTAGCAATATCGGCACCATCTTTTACAACAACGACGCACCCGGTTGTGGCCAGCTCTCCCGCATCCAAGCCTATCTAGATACCTCAACCACCTACTTAATTCGGATTGGTGGCAATGCCAGCTGCTTAAACGATAGCATCCGTTTCCGCATCGAATTTATAGGCGCCATCGTTGGGTGTACAGATTCGTTGGCCTGTAATTACGACCCAATGGCCACGCCAGGAGGTATATGCTACTATTTCCCAAGCCCACTTTGTCCGCCTGGGCCCGATTTAACCATCGTGCAAGGTGTGTTCGAAAATTCTTTGCGCATCGATAGCATCAACGCCCAAAACTGCATGGTGCAGGAACAATGCCTGACCGGTTACGGCATGCGAACCATCATCCGTTTCACCACCGACATCCGAAATATCGGCCAAACCGACTTCTACATCGGCAACGCCAATTCCCAACCCGGTCAGTTTAATACCAACAACTGCCACGGTCATGCGCACTACGAAGGCTATGCCGAATATGTGCTCTACAAACCGAACGGAAACACCATACCCGTAGGCTTCAAAAATGGCTTTTGCGTGCTCGATTTATCTTGCCCACAAGGTATACCCGCCAAATACGGCTGTAATAATATGGGCATCACAGCCGGTTGCGGCGACATTTACGGCTCAGGCCTCGATTGTCAGTGGATAGACATAACCGATGTGCCCAATGGCCAATACATACTTGCCATGAAGGTGAACTGGGACCAGTCGCCCGACGCTTTAGGCCGGTATGAAACTACCTACACCAACAACTGGTCGCAGGTATGCATCAACATCTTCACCAACGCCGGTGGCCGAAAACGTTACACCAAACTCCCCAATTGTACACCTTATGTCGATTGCAGAGGCACCCTTTACGGCAACGCCCGCCCCGATTGTAATGGGGATTGTGCAGGTACCGCCCGTTATGGTGACTTCAACCGCGACAGCCTGCGCAATGCCAGCGATTTACACCAATATATGCAAGGTTTGTCGCTCGATACCATTAGCTACAAACGTTGTCTCGACCTCAGCGGAGATTCTTTGGTCACTGTTTGGGATGCCGCTTTACTCGCCAACTGTCTCATTCAAACCGCAACTACCCCTTGCGAATTTCCACGTGGCGTACGCAATGCCCTGCAGCAAGCCCGTTTGAAGATTTTGAGCATCGACACCCTACAACGGACCATCGACATCGGCCTTACCAACGACGACGGCAATATGCTTGCCTTCGAATTTGGGCTGAACGGCCTGGCCTTACAAAGTGGATTCAGTCTGCTTCCGCCACAGGAGACAAGCCTCAACCTCTACATCAAACCCAACGGCAAAGTCGTAGGCATGATCGCCAGTCATTTCCAGTCAATCAATCGTTCCGGCACGCCCCGGCCCTTGGTGCGTTTGTTATATAGCCACACCACCGACAGCCTCGTACGACTGCTTTCCACCCTTGAATTGGTGAATGCTGCCTACGAAGCAGTCAATAGCAGCGTTGATAGTGCCGTTTATGTGGTAAGTTTCAGTAGCACCTCCGTACAACCCCAGCTGATGGGTCCTGCTTTTGTACTCTATCCCAACCCGAGCTCTGGCGATTTACAATTACGCACCGCAGAATTGAGTGGTTTAACGCAATTGCGGGTGGTTAATGCCTTGGGGCAAACGGTTTGGCAGCGAACACTTGATTTAAGTACCGGTTATGCCGCGCTTGACTTGCAGCATTTGCCGCCAGCTGTCTACCAATTGGTGCTCGAACATCAAGGCAAACGCAGCAGCAAACGATTTATCCGTCAAAACCCTTAAAACGTTCACGGAAAACGCGCGTCATTGCGATATTCGTACCTTCATCAAAATTGTCCAATGCAAATCCTCTTTAAAAGCAGTTTACTGTTAAGTGCCACTATTTTGCTCAGCGCGCAGTTATCGGCCCAAGCCCCGGCAGGTTATCCACTGTCGAACCTCAACACCAAAGCCGATCCATGCGTCAACTTCTACGAATATGCCGCAGGTGGTTGGATGAAAAACAACCCCATGCCTTCTACCGAAAGCCGGTGGGGTAGCTTTAATATGGTCGCCAAAGCCAACGATGTAAAAATCCGAGCCATACTCGATGCCGCTTCCTTAAAAAAATCAGCCAAAGGCACTCCAGAACAGCTCGTCGGCGATATGTATGCCGCCGCTTTAGATACCGCCACCCTCGAGAAACTGGGCGTGAAGCCACTGGCACCTACCATGGCCGAAATTAATGCGCTAAGCAGCACCAAGGAAATCCCTACCCTTTTAGCTAAACTACGTCCTGCGGGCATTGGTGGTATGTTCAGCTTTTATGTGAGCATCGATGCCAAAGACAGCGAAGCCAACCGGGTGCATCTTGGGCAGGGCGGCTTAGGTTTACCCGACCGCGACTATTACCTCAAAATGGATGAGGAAAACAAACGGATAAGGGCTGCTTACGTCAAACATATCGACGCCATGTTCGGTTTGGCCGGTCAGAAAGACCCTAAAGCCGGCGAGCGGGTTCTGAGGATGGAGACCGAACTAGCTCAAATCAGCATGAGCCGCGTTGAGCGCCGTGATCCAGATAAAACCTATAATAAATTCACTGCAGATGAATTTTATAGTAACCCCGATTGGTCGAGCTTTAACTGGATGGAGTATTTCACCCTGCTTATGGTACCCGATTTTGACGCACTCATCGTTGGTCAACCCGACTTCCTCAAAGGAATGGTGGCCATGTTTACGCAATATCCGCTTGCCGATTGGAAGACCTATTTCCGCTGGCAGGCCATCAATGGCGCTGCGAGTATAATGACTACTGCCCTGGAGCGCGAAAGCTTCAGTTTTTACAAAGGCGTTTTAAG
>JBDNIH010000147.1:0-9616 GCA_041688385.1 Bacteroidia bacterium | reverse complement strand
TTAGGTGCTGTTGGACCGGTATCAGTTACGGCACGCATCACTTTTTTTCGCAATGCTGCCTCGTCTTCACGGAGATAAATGGCATTGCCAGCGCCTTCACTTTTGCCCATCTTGCCAGAACCATCTAAGCCAGGTACTTTGACAAGTTGATTGCCAAAATTGAAAGGGTAGGGCTCGGGGAAGAAGTCGTGGCCGTAAAAATGATTAAAACGGTTGGCAAAATTCCGGGCCATCTCCAGGTGTTGTTCTTGGTCTTTGCCTACCGGTACTTTAGTAGCCTTGTGAATCATTACATCAGCTGCCATGAGTACAGGATAGGTAAGCAGGCCCGCATTGACGTTGTTGGGCTGTTTGCGCACCTTGTCCTTAAAAGTGGGCACCTTTTCTAACTCTCCAACGTATGCGTGCATGTTCAGCAGCATATAAAGTTCTGGTATTTCCTTTAAATCGCTTTGGAGATAAACCGTCGACGCTTCCGGGTCGATGCCACAAGCAAGGTATTCAACAAGCACACTTCGTGCGCTTGAACGAAGCTGGGCTGGATCTGGATGGGTGGTCAAGGCATGATAATCTGCGATAAAAAAGTAGCAATGTTGCTCGTGCTGCATGCGGATGAAGTTCTGCACAGCACCAAAATAATTTCCTAAATGTAGATTACCCGTCGACCGGATACCACTCACGACAATTTCCATGGCGCGCAAAATACGAAATCTAGCAGTGAAATGGTGCAGAGAAACAACCGATTTAAATAGTAAAACCGACTTTAATTGTAGTTTTGTGGTTTGATGAAAACGAAGCCAAACAGTATCAGTCGTTTACTCGCCTTTTGGTTTTTAGGCTTGTTTGTGCTGACTTTTTTATTGCAGTTTCCGTTGTACTTCGGTTTGCTACTGCATAAAAAGCTTTATCCAGCCGCACACAGGCTCAGGAGGGCTTGGGGGCGCTTTTTATTCTTTGGCATAGGTGTAAGAGTGGTGGTTGAAAAAGAAAGCGAATTAGACCCCAAGCAGGCGTATGTATTTTGTGCTAACCACGATTCCTACATCGACATCCCTACGTTAGCGGTAGTTATTCCAAACTTTTTTGGTTACATGGCCAAGGATGAATTGACGCGGATACCGCTTTTCCGACGGTTTTTTCATACCATAGATGTGGCTGTAGATCGGGTGAACCGCCGACAGGCACACTTAGCGTATTTGCGGGCTTCTGAGAAGCTTAAAGCGGGACAGAGCATCGCTATTTTTCCGGAAGGTGGGATAATTCGGGGGCCGGCAATGTTAAAACCTTTTAAATCGGGTGCCTTTAAGCTCGCCGTAGAACACAATATCCCCATTGTTCCGGTATCTTTGATCGACAGTCGTTATATTTTGCCCGACGTAGAAAATATAGCTTTATTCCCTGGCAGAAGCAGGGTAGTGGTACATGCCCCTATCTGGCCACAAGCCAATAATGAGCGAGCCGAAAAACTGCTGCGTCAGGCAACCTTTGATGTCATTGAAAAAACCTTATCCGCATATCATGCAGTTAGACCTGAGCACCGTTGACCGCCTCGCCCACTTGGCACGTCTCGAATTTGATGACGCGACCAAAGCAGCCATGTTGAACGATATGAATCGTTTCCTGGAATTTGCTGAGAAATTGAATGAACTCGACATCGATGCCGTAGAACCGCTAATATATATGAACGATCAAACCAATATCTTGCGCAAAGACGAGGTGATACAAGACGTAGACCACGAGGGAGCATTAAAAAATGCACCCAAACGCGATAGTGATTTTTTCCGCGTTCCAAAAGTCATCGAAAAATAAAGGCTATGCAGGAAATTATTCGACTCGAAGACATCGGGAAACGTTATGTAATGGGATTGGAGGAGATCAATGCCCTCAAATCGATTTCGCTGCAGATTTTCAAAAATGAATATGTGGCATTGATGGGTCCTTCTGGTTCCGGTAAGTCAACGCTTATGAATATCATCGGCTGTTTGGATACGCCAACAAATGGGCGGTACATTCTGAATCAAACCGATGTAAGTCGCATGGACGACAACGCGCTCGCTGAAATCCGGAACAAAGAAATTGGCTTTGTATTTCAAACCTTCAATCTACTTCCACGGGCAAGTGCTCTCGAAAATGTAGCTCTGCCGCTTGTCTATGCTGGTTTTAGTAAAGAAGAACGTTTACAAAGGGCTTCTGAAGTGTTAAAGTCGGTGGGGCTGGAAAGCCGCATGAGCCACAAACCCAATGAGCTATCTGGCGGACAACGTCAACGCGTAGCCATTGCCCGTGCACTTGTGAATAGGCCATCCATTATACTTGCTGATGAACCTACAGGTAATCTGGATACCAAAACATCTTATGAAATCATGTCTTTGTTTGAAGAAATTCAGGAGCAAGGCAACACCATCATACTCGTCACCCACGAAGAAGACATTGCCCGTCACGCTCACCGCATTGTAAGATTGCGGGATGGCATGGTGGAAACCGACGGGGCGAATGATCAGATAGTTTCGGTACGTCAGGCCCAATCGTGAATACATGAAAATTTATACTAAAACCGGAGATACGGGTGAAACCGGGCTCATAGGCGGCACACGGGTTTCTAAAGCTGATTTACGAATTGATGCTTATGGGACAGTAGATGAATTAAATTCTTGGATAGGTTTAATCCGGACAGGAGAAGTAGATCAGCGCCAACAAGCCATTCTAGCCCATATACAAGACCGTTTATTCGTAATTGGCTCCCATTTGGCGGCTGATCCAATTAAGTCGCGCATGCAGCTTCCTGATTTGATGGATGCAGATGTACAACTTCTGGAAGCTGAAATGGACCACATGAATCTCGACTTGCCAGAATTGCGGGCATTTGTCTTGCCAGGGGGTAACCAACAGGCGGCCTATGGGCATCTGGCACGCACGGTTTGTCGGCGTGCCGAGCGTTTAGTGGTCGACTTACACCAACATGCCGCCATTGAAATGGTCTTAATTGAATACCTGAACCGTTTGTCCGACTATCTTTTTACCCTTTCGCGTAAGTTTTGTTTGGATGCGGGTAACGAAGAAATCAAGTGGTTGCCAAGGGGTTAGGATGTAATAATACATTTTTGCACAAGCTTGTGTAAAATTTAATTGCACCTATTTTTTACAAACGTCCCAACCTATTGCTTAAAATCTATATTTGCGCAAATTAAAAGGAACAAAATATGTACTGGACACTTGAACTTGCCTCTCACTTAGAAGACGCACCGTGGCCGGCCACCAAAGAAGAACTCATCGACTACGCCATTCGCTCGGGTGCTCCGTTAGAGGTTATAGAGAACCTACAAGAACTGGAGGACGACGGAGAGCCGTATGAAACGATTGAAGAAATCTGGCCGGACTACCCGACAAAAGATGACTTCTTCTTTAATGAGGACGAATATTAAATAAAACGGCTGCCATGGGCAGCCGTTTTTGTTTGAAATAAATCAGCTCACTTAGCGCTGAATATGGGTTGATTTATGCTTTTTTCTGCTTCTTCTGAAAGCGCAAATTGATCATCTCTACCATCATAGAGAAGAAAACAGCGAAATAGATATAACCTTTAGGGACATGCTGGTCGAAGGCCTCTACCGAAAGCATAAAGCCTATCAGTAAAAGAAAGGAGAGTGCCAGTATTTGTAAACTGGGGTGTTTATTAATGAACGCACTGATTTTTCCGGCAAACAACATCATTACAACAATTGAAATGATGACAGCCGCAATCATTATCGGTAAATTATCGGTAAGGCCGACTGCGGTGAGTATAGAGTCGAAGGAGAATACCAGGTCGAGTAATACGATTTGAAAAAGGATGGAAGCCATTGATTTCACCTTGCTTTTTTTCTCAACGCCTGGTTGGTCCTCAACACCCTCTACTTTATGGTGAATTTCTACGGTGCTTTTACCCAATAAAAAAAGACCGCCAGCCAGTAGTATGATATCCCGCCAGCTAAAATCAACGGCCATCACTGAAAAGACAGTTTTAGTTAATCCAATCAACCATGTAATGCCCAATAGCAAAAGTATGCGGAAGACCATTGCTAGGCTTAAGCCTATAAAGCGAGCACGTGGTTGTTGTTCTTCGGGCAGTTTATTGGTGACTATAGAAATGAAGATGATATTATCTATACCCAAAACAATTTCTAAGAAGGTAAGGGTAAGGAGGGCGATAAGAAGCTCCGAGGTCATAGGGGTATAAAAAACCCGCTTTGTAGCGGGTAATTATGTTTAGATGATGAGCATGGCGTCGCCGTAAGTGAAAAATCTGTATTTCTCTTTTTGGGCAACCTCATAGGCCTTCATTAGATTGTCGTAACCAGCAAAAGCAGCTGCCATCATCAATAAAGTAGATTCAGGCAAATGGAAATTGGTAATCATGCTATTGGCAATACTGAAATCGTAGGGAGGGAAGATAAACTTATCTGTCCAGCCTTCAACAGGTTTCATGTGGCCGCTTGCAGCTACCGACGATTCAATCGCACGCATAGTAGTTGTTCCTATGGAGCATATACGTTTTTTCGCATCAATGGCAGCGTTTACCGTATTGCATGCTGCTTCTGAAACAATAAAGTTTTCAGATTCAGATTTGTGTTTGGTTAAATCTTCAACTTCAACCGACCGAAAAGCACCCAATCCAATGTGAAGGGTAACGTCTGCGAAGTTCACGCCATTAATCTCGAGGCGTTTCATCAACTCGCGACTGAAGTGCAAACCTGCTGAAGGGGCTGCAACAGCACCCGTTTGGGTGGCATAAATGGTTTGGAAACGTTCTTTGTCTTCGTCCTCTACATCGCGACCAAGCAGTCTAGGGATAGGAGTTTCGCCCAAGGATTCCAGAACGGCTGTTAGTTCCTCGTCGGTACCGTCGAATAAAAATCGTATGGTACGGCCACGCGAAGTGGTATTGTCGATTACCTCTGCAACGAGTGCGTCGTTTTCGCCAAAGTACAATTTGTTGCCTACACGTATTTTACGGGCAGGGTCTACCAAAACGTCCCACAGACGCATGGTTTTATTGAGTTCGCGGAGTAAGAATACTTCAATTTTCGCCCCTGTCTTTTCTTTATTGCCGTACATACGGGCAGAAAAAACGCGGGTGTTATTAAAGATCATTACGTCACCTTCGCCAAAATAGCTCAGGATATCGCGGAATTGTTTGTGTTCAATCGAACCGTCTTTGCGGTTGAGTACCATGAGCCGAGAATCGTCGCGATTGGGCGTTGGATGTTGTGCGATTAGACTGGCTGGCAGGTCAAATTTAAATTCCGATAACTTCATGCGGTCATTATGATTTCAAGGCTGCGAAGATACGATATATAATGTATTGATAAGAAAAGCAATCTGCTTCATCATTATGTGCCAGCATAATGTATTTTTGTTGGCATCATGCTATTACGACTGCTCCGAGAAGGAGTTATTTTTGCATTTCTGGCGCTTTGGGCCAATAAGTTGCGGACGTTTTTGTCGCTTCTGGGCATCACTATTGGCATTTTCGCGGTTATTTCGGTTTTCGCATTTGTTGATTCTTGGGAAGCACAAATAAAAAACTCACTCTCAAATCTTGGCAATGAGGTAATTTACATAGAGAAATTTCCCTGGACTTTCGGTAGCGATTATCCGTGGTGGAAGTATGCAATTCGGCCAGTTCCCACTTACAAGGAGTTCGAGCAGCTACAGCAGCGTTCCGAAACGGCTGCAGCCGTAACTATCATGACTACTTTTAACGGTAAGCTAGCCAAGTACGAAAAAAATAGCATAACGGGCCCCAATGTGATGGCGGTGAGTCATGATTACGACCAGGTACGGGATTTTGAGCTTGATAAAGGCCGTTATTTTAGCCCGTCTGAATCTCATGTTGGTGCACGGGTAGTTCTTATAGGCAAAACCATTGCCGATCAACTTTTTTTAGGTTTAGATCCTGTCGGTAGGGAGATGGTCGTTTTTGACCAGAAAGTTAGGGTATTGGGCACTTTTAAAGCCGAGGGTAACAACTCTATAAATACTTCACTCGATGATGCGCTCATGGTACCTATTAATTTAGTGCGCAAAACGCGTGGTGCCGACTTCAGTAATATGTACCCACTCCTCCTTGTAAAAGGGAAAGAGGGTATACCTGTCACTGAGCTGAAGGATGATTTGCGCGGAACATTACGGGCAATTCGTAAGATCAAGCCGGCGCAAGAAGAAAATTTTGCACTAAATCAAATTAGCCTGTTGGCCAACCAATTGAATGCACTTTTCGGCATCATAGGCGTTATTGGCTGGATAATTGGCGGTTTTTCGATCCTGGTGGGTGGATTTGGTATTGCCAATATCATGTTTGTATCTGTTTATGAACGGACCGGTCAGATTGGTATTCAAAAGGCATTGGGAGCAAAAAATTACTTCATCCTCTTTCAATTCCTAGTAGAATCGGTTGTTCTTAGCTTGTTGGGCGGACTATTTGGGCTTATGCTCGTTTATCTGATGACGCTCATTGCAGCCAACGCTCTCGATTTTGCTGTCTTCCTCTCGGCATCCAATTTCTGGTTGGGCATATTTGTTTCGGCTATAATAGGTGTACTCGCAGGTATTCTCCCCGCCATTCGTGCTTCTCGGATGAATCCGGTAGATGCAATTCGTTCGTCTTAACCGACGAGTATGTGTGCTTTTGGATACCGATAGTTGTTGGTGTCCACGCGGGAGGCCAGAGCGAAGGCCAGGGTTAGTGTTCCTATCCTACCGATATACATCGAAATAATCAGGATAATTTTGCTTGGTGTAGAGAGGTCGGCCGTTATGCCCCGACTTAGACCTACGGTACAAAAGGCTGATACTTCTTCAAATACCAAGTCAAGTATAGCAATGTTAGGTTCCAAAATCGATAAACAGAAGGTGCCGATTAGGATATAAGTAGCTGAGAAGATAAATACAGTAAATGCTTTGTTGAGCAGGTCGAAAGAGATGGACCGTCTGCCTAACTCTAAGTTTTTTTTGCCGCGTATGGTGGTTATAACTGCCAAAAAGATGAGCACAAAGGTGGAGGTTTTAATACCGCCACCGGTTGAACCAGAAGAGGCCCCGATAAACATTAGAAAGATAAAAAGTATCACCATGGGCGTGCCCAATGCGCTGATATCGACAGTGTTAAATCCGGCTGTACGGGTGGTCACCGACTGAAAAATGGCGGTTACCCACAGGCCAAGACCACTTTTGCCTGCCAGTGTGCCCTCGCTCTCGAGTAGTAAAAAGAAAAATGTTCCAATGCCTATGAGGATTATGCTGGCGTAGAGTGCAATCCGAGTAGAAAGCTTCCAGTTTTTCCAGGGCGAGATCATCCGTATCCGTATGTTACGTATGGAAAATATATCCCTCAAGGCTGGGAAGCCGAGACTTCCAAAAAATATGATCGCCGCAATGACGATGTGTACTAAATAGCCTTCCCGAATAAAGTCTTGGTAGAGCCCCTGACTAAACAGTGAAAATCCTGCATTACAAAAGGCAGAAATACTATGAAAAACAGACTGAAAGAGCATTTCTCCAAAGTCATCGTAAAACGGGACCTTCATATCCCAAAGGAGAAATAATAGGAGCGTACCTATGCCTTCTATGATAATGGTATACATGATTACCTGCCAAAGCATGCTTTTTGCATTAAAAAGGGACTCTTCACTCATAAAATCCCGAATCATCGCTTGGTGTGTAATACCTACTCCCTTTTTTAGAAAAAGGGCAAAAAAGGTTGCAAAGGTAAGAATCCCAATTCCGCCCAATTGGATGAGAAATAATATGACTAACTGCCCTTTGAAGGTAAAGTGTGTGGCTGTATCTACAACAGTTAGGCCGGTTACGCAGCTCGCACTGACCGATGTAAAGAGGGCATCTAAAAATCCTAAACTACCGCTGCCAGCGGTCATTTCTGGCAACATTAACAATCCTGTGCCGAGGGCAATCAGTAATATAAAGGAATATATAAAGGTAGAAGCCGGTTTTAATTTGATTCCAGTGATGCCTGTGCTCACTTTTACGAATTCAAGACCTACCAGTAAAAGCAAATAAGATTGAATAGCGAGAATGTATAGTGGCGTAAAGTTTTCAATGTCCAAATGGGCAAACATATTCTCCAGCAAATTCACCCGAAAAATAAATACGCTCGCCACATCAATCAATAATAGCAGGATAAGCATAGCCTCAAACCGGGATTCGAAGATGTATCGCCAACTATTTAACGCAAAAAAGACACGAACGAAATAGCTCAGTACAAAAAAACCAAAAATTGACTTTGTTATACGTATAAGAACATCTGATTCGGCCGACGTATTAGGAAATCCATAGTACAGGAGAAAGATGATAAGTGCACTTATGCTTGCAAAAATACGTAGAATGCGCAAATACGATAATACTTGGTCTTTGGTGGTGTACAAAAAAAGACCGATTCGTTCTTTGATTTCGCGCAGGTTCACGATTTATCCGCTAAATGTTCAATGGCTTGGTGGAGCAAGTTAGCTGAATTGATGGGAACTACACCCACTTCTTCACAAACCAATCCGCCTGCCAAATTTGATAAAGCAGCTAGGAAAGGGAGTGAAGTTTTTTGCGCAAGGCAACAGGCTGCTATGCTGATAACGGTGTCGCCAGCGCCAGATACATCAGAAATGCTCCGAATATGCGCTGGGCATGTACCAAATATCCCTTCGCTTTGATAAAATACCCCATGCTCACTTAGGGTGATCAGTACTTTGCTGCAGTCGAGCTGCTTCTGCAATCGACTGGCGGCTTCTTGAATAACATCGGTTTGGTCAGGACGCAGCTGTATTTTTAAACCCTCCCGAAGTTCTTTGAGATTAGGTTTGAAAAGGTCGGCACCAATAAAATCATTAAAGTGCCTCTTTTTCGGGTCAACAGCAGTTGGTATGCCCTTTTCCTTACTTAATTCTAATATAAAATGGATAAAAGAAGGGGTGAGCACACCTTTGTCGTAATCCTGTAGTACAATCGCGTCAAAATCGCTGATGTGTTGCGTCAACCATGCTTGCATGGGGTCAATTTCTTCTTCTGAGATATCATGACTCACTTCGCGGTCGATGCGAAGCAACTGCTGACTTCCTGCCATCACTCGCGTTTTTACGGTGGTAGGTCGGTGGTCCGATGTTATCAATGCTTCAGTGCGTATACCCGATACTTTCATGAGATGTTGGAGTTTCCCTCCGGTATCATCGTTACCAATGACTGAAAGTATGTGGGTTTTAACCCCCATATGCACCAAGTTTAGACAAACATTTGCTGCTCCGCCTGGTCGGGCGTCGTAATTCAAAACTTCAACAACTGGCACTGGTGCCTCAGGGCTCATACGGTCGACTTTACCCCATTGGTAAGCGTCAAGCATAACATCCCCGATCACGAGTATGCGTTTTTCCCGCAAACCAGCAAAAAAAGCTTCGATGGCTTTTTTGTTCATTTATTGAAGTTTCGAAATGGCTTGAAGCATGCGATCCATGGCCATTTGCAATTTGGTTTCACTTGCGGCATAACTGAGGCGTATACATTGTGGTATGCCAAAAGCTTCACCAGTTACCACGGCAACATGCGCTTCTTCGAGCAAGTAGGTTGCTAAATCATC
>JBDNIH010000146.1:0-1811 GCA_041688385.1 Bacteroidia bacterium | reverse complement strand
GCGCAAGGGCATGAGTTGGAGACCGCAAGGCAGTCGAGCATTAGCCTTACTCAAAGTACTGGAACTCAATGAGGGCTGGCATGATTTCTGGTTCTCCAGTACTACTAATTAGTCAACAAATTATTTAGAGGTGGAAAATTTTTATAACGGGTTCGACGGGGCTCGAACCCGCAACTTCCGCCGTGACAGGGCGGTGCTCTAACCAATTGAACTACGAACCCAAATTTTTGCTTAATCCTTAAAACGATTACAGAGTAAAGGTTTTAGAAATTCATAGATGTTTTTTAATTTGCCTTTGCTTTCCTAAGCACTAGCTTTAGGACAGTTTTAGGACAATGCGTGAAATTATACCAGTAAATAACAACGGTAGCATTTAGCTAAAATTTCAGTTAATTTTCTATTACCCGAACGGTAGTGAGGATTCTATAGAAGTTGTTACAAGGTTAATGTGTTCACTATTAAATAGTATTGACAGTAAGTAGAGCCTCTAAATTCTTCAGGTCAAATACTGTATAAAATTTATAGTAGCCCTTCTTAAGAATTATTTTGTGTGTTCAAATCAGATAACCAATTAGAAAAAGAATTAGCAAGTGTATTTTCCAATCTACTCCTATTTAATTCGTATACATCGCCAGCCTCTACATCAAGAATTACTATGAAATCTTCATAGCCAGTATTTGAAATGACAATTTCATTTTTCTTAAGGCTGTAATCTTCTTGGCTCATCCTTGTAGCGGCAACTACACATGGGAGTTTACCTATATCGAAACTAGGCTTATATCCATAGACTTCCATGCTTATATTCTCAAAAGCTTTATAACCAAAGTCATTGATAAATTCCTTGTAATCTTCAGGCAGTCTTATGCCCATGATTGATTCAAGCTCATTTGATGCGCTCATTTTATGCAAAATCCTTGGCTCTCTCTTTCCAATATGCGGCTCTTAGTTTATCAAATTCATCTCTATCAATTTCGGATTTTTTAGTGTAACGATGTAAAATATTAGAGTGTTCTTTATGCTCAGTATTCAAAAGTTCAACGATTGTTTTATTCTTCTGTTGTTTCATGTGATGGAGGTTTATAGGCTTTCCATCACGTCCAATTGGTGCTAAACCCTTTGTCATTCTGTCTAGATTAGATTGTTGTGTAGTAGCATCAACGTATGCCTTGTCATATATGTTCCTTTTTACAAATTCTTGTCCTTTATATTTAAATTTTTTCCCACTACCAATAAAATTTTTTTCAAGTTTGGTCATGCGCCTTATGGCTTCTTGTTTGACCTTCTCTACACCGTGCTTCTCTAGATAATCTAATCCGTCTTCCCCAAAAGTAGCAACTTCCTCATAAAGTTTATTATCAACCTTACCTATACGTTGATAGGTCTTAATAGCCTTATCTCCACCAATTTTTAGTAAAGTAGAAGTCTTTCTCCCAAAGGTTGTTCCAAATGCAATCAGTTCTTTGAAGTCAGCTACGTTTTTGGACTTTTCTAATAATTTAATAGTTGTTAGGAGACCTACTTTTTCCCTTAAACGCCCAATGCCAGAGAATAAACCTTCTAAATGGCTTAGGTCTTGTGTTTTAACGGCTACAGTTGCTCCCTTCTGCAAAGATTTACCCAGCCAAGGCGGTATCTTACCCAACTTATTTGCTATTTTTAGAATTGAAATACTGTTAGTGTCTTTAATTTTTCGCCACTAGCAGGAGAGAAAAATATAAGCCTAAAGTTAAGGAGGAACAAGATTTAAAGGCAGTGTCGCATGAGCATAGCAGAACGAGAACAACAAATTCTTCGGGTGAAAGCCAACAGTT
>JBDNIH010000145.1:0-1769 GCA_041688385.1 Bacteroidia bacterium | reverse complement strand
GGGTCCTCTTTCGACCTTACCTTAGCTGGCAAACGGCGGGCCTACGAACTCATCCGAGCACACCGGTTATGGGAAACGTATCTGGTTCAGGAGATGGGCTTATTGGCCGATCAAATACACCCTCAGGCCGAAGCTTTTGAGCACCGATTGCCAGAGAAATTTCTGCGGGAAGTGGAGCAGCAGTTGGGTTATCCTAAATTCGATCCGCACGGTTCGCCTATCCCCCAAAGTAACAGGGAAACTACGTTTCTGAGCACTTTGGCCTCGGGTCAGCGTGCCTTGGTGGTTACCGAGCAACTGAACGATGCCATTACCACCCGCCTGTGGAAACTTGGTATTAACCCGAACAGCGTACTTGAGTTAGAAAAACACGATGCGCTACAAACAACGGTATTGGTTCAGGGACAACCTATCCAAGTCGAAGCTGATTTCGCTGGTCAGGTGCTGGTGGTATTGGTGTAATCACCAAACAGGTTTCGGCTTTACAGTGAAATTTTGTAGCTTGAAACAAAGTAGCACCATGCGTTTATTTCTTATTTTTTGGCTTTTGCCCCTATTGGGGACAGCCCAGCTTTCACTCAAACTCGAGCAGGTTGTGAGTGGTTTGCAAGGGCCGGTGGCCTTGGCCGATCCGGCCGATGGCAGCGGTCGCTTATTTGTGGTAGAGCAAGCCGGACAAATCCGCATTATTCAGGCTGGCAAATTGCTGACGACCCCATTTCTCGATTTAAAAATAGTTCTGGCGAGTATAAGTCCGTTTTACAGCGAAATGGGCTTATTGGGCTTGGCCTTTCACCCAGACTACAAAAAAAATGGCCGGTTTTTCGTCTATTATTCGGCACCCAAAGATGATAAAGGCACCGACCACCAAAGTATTTTGGCCAGCTACCAGCGCGACCCTGCCAATCCGTTGCGGGCTTTGGCGAGCTCGGCTAAGTTGATTATGAAAATACAGCAGCCTGCTTCTAACCACAATGGTGGCACCTTAAAGTTTGGTCCGGACGGCATGCTTTATCTCGGTTTAGGTGACGGTGGTGGTGGTGGTGACCGCTTTGGAAGCATCGGAAACGGTCAGAATAAAGAAACACTACTCGGCAAAATCATTCGTATAGATGTCGATAAATCTCCTTATGGCATACCCACCGATAATCCATTTGTTGGTCAGCCAGGCCGAGATGAGATTTATGCTTACGGGCTCCGCAATCCGTGGAAGTTTAGTTTTGATGCCGGAGGTCGACTATGGTGTGCTGATGTGGGGCAGAATCAATGGGAGGAAGTGAATCTCATTGAAAAAGGCGGCAATTATGGTTGGCGTATTATGGAGGGCAACCACTGTTTTAATCCGGAGCAGGACTGTGAAACCAAGGGATTACAACGCCCGATTTACGAATACAATCACAGCACGGGCATGGTCTCGGTAATTGGCGGTTATTTTTACCGTGGAAGTAAGGTGAATACCTTAAAAAACCGGTATTTATTTGGCGACTGGAAAGGCGATTTGATGTGCTTACAGGCCAAAGGTGGCAGCTGGGAGATGGTGGCTGTTAAACTCAAGGACCAAAAAACGGCGGGTTATATCAACAGCTTCGGCGAAGATGCGTCGGGCGAAGTGTATGTGCTTAGTCAAACCCAAATGGGCCCGAAAAACCGAACGGGAAGTGTGTGGCGGGTGGTGGAGTGAATCCAAAACGTGAAAATTCAATATACCTGACAGGGGTAATAGGAAGGTGGTGAGCTGCTCTTGGCTGCTTAAATTACCCTCGTATAGG
>JBDNIH010000144.1:0-2763 GCA_041688385.1 Bacteroidia bacterium | reverse complement strand
GAACTAGCCTTAATCTCAGACAGGCAAACCTTTTTTCACCTATATTTGTTCTCTAATTCAGAATAAGTCTAAATACAGATTACACCCAAAATGAGTAATAACGAGCAAGACATCCTCAGTCAGATCACCGACGAAGAGTATAAATATGGCTTTGTCAGTGATATTGAACAGGATATTATCGAAAAAGGGCTAAGCGAAGACACCATACGATTTATTTCGGCGAAAAAGGAAGAACCCGAGTGGTTATTGGCTTGGCGTTTGAAAGCGTATCAGCATTGGCTCAAAATGACCAAGCCCAGCTGGCAGAACGTAAAATTCCCGCCCATCGACTATCAAGCCATCAGCTACTACGCCTCTCCCAAAGAAGGCAGTAAACTGAACAGCCTAGATGAGCTCGACCCTGAAATCAAAGCTACCTACGACAAGCTGGGCATACCCCTTGAAGAACAGCTCATGTTGGCCGGAGTGGCAGTAGATGCCGTACTTGATTCGGTTTCAGTGATTACCACATACAAAGAAAAACTCGCCGAAAAAGGCGTAATATTCAGTTCTATCAGCGAAGCAGTACACAGTCATCCCGATTTGGTAAAAAAATACCTCGGCTCGGTGGTCCCTTTTACAGATAACTATTTCGCCGCCCTCAATAGCGCTGTTTTCAGCGATGGTTCTTTCGTTTTTATCCCAAAAGGCGTACGTTGCCCGATGGAGCTCAGCACCTATTTCCGCATCAATGCCCAAGGTACCGGTCAGTTTGAACGCACCTTGATTGTAGCAGAAGATGGTGCATATGTGAGTTATCTCGAAGGCTGCACCGCACCCAAACGCGACGAAAACCAATTGCATGCAGCTGTAGTGGAACTTGTTGCCATGGCCGATGCGGAAATCAAATATTCGACTGTCCAAAACTGGTATCCAGGGGATAAAGAGGGTAAAGGCGGTATCTATAACTTCGTGACCAAAAGAGGTGTTTGCAGCGGGAATAATGCCAAAATCAGCTGGACGCAGGTCGAAACCGGCTCTGCGATCACATGGAAATACCCCAGTGTTATCCTCAAAGGCGATAACAGCATAGGTGAATTTTACTCTGTAGCACTCACCAACAATTTGCAGCAAGCCGATACCGGCACCAAAATGATTCACATCGGCAAAAACACCAAAAGTCGAATCGTGAGCAAAGGTATCAGCGCCGGGAAAAGTCAGAACTCCTACCGTGGATTGGTGAAAGTGCGTAAAAGCGCCGAAGCCGCCCGCAACTACTCGCAATGCGATTCATTGTTGATGGGTGATAAATGTGGCGCACATACTTTCCCTTATTTCGAAATCAACAACAAAAGCGCAACGGTCGAACACGAAGCCACCACTTCCAAAATAGGTGAAGACATTCTCTTTTACTGCAATCAACGCGGCATTAGTCAGGAAGATGCAGTCGCACTTATCGTGAACGGTTATGCCAAAGAAGTCCTCGACAAACTGCCTATGGAATTTGCTGTAGAAGCCAAAAAATTGTTGGCGATTTCACTCGAAGGATCAGTCGGATAAACTCAAAATTTTGAATTTGAAATTTTGAATTAAGAACATCTCATTAGTATAAAGAATCACATACAATGTTGCAGATAAACAACTTAAAAGCGTCTATCGCTGGCAAGGAAATACTTAAGGGTATCAACTTAGAAGTGAAACCAGGGGAAGTACATGCCATCATGGGCCCGAATGGATCTGGTAAATCGACTTTATCGAGCGTTATAGCTGGTAAAGAAGGTTATGAAGTGAGCGGTGAAGTGCTGTATAAGGGCAAAGACCTCCTGGAACTTGCCCCTGAAGTGCGGGCCTGGGAAGGCATTTTTCTAGCGTTTCAATATCCTGTGGAGATACCAGGTGTAAGTATCACCAACTTCATGCGGACTTGTATCAACGAGCAACGCAAATACCGTGAATTGCCCGAAATGGATGCTTCATCTTTTTTAAAAATGATGCGTAATAAAGCTGAGTTGGTCGAAATGGGCGAAAGTCTCATGAAACGTTCGGTGAACCAAGGTTTTTCGGGCGGTGAAAAAAAACGGAATGAAATTTTCCAACTGGCTATGCTCGAGCCCAGCCTAGCCATACTCGATGAAACCGATTCAGGTCTCGATATCGATGCCCTGCGTATTGTGGCGGGAGGGGTGAACAAACTCCGCAACGAAGACAATGCTTTTTTGATCATCACCCACTACCAACGCTTACTTGATTACATCATACCCGATTTTGTACACGTATTGTACAACGGGCAGATTGTAAAATCTGGCACCAAAGAGTTGGCTCTTGAACTTGAAGAAAAAGGCTACGACTGGATCAAAGCCGAAGTGAACGCTGGGGTATAAGATGGAAAAACTGCTCGAAAATAGTCTCGCCGACCGGCTAACTACCCACATCGCCCACTTGGCAGATGCACCCCATGCCGCACAACGTTTGGAAGCTGCCGCTGCTTTTTCAGCTTTGGGCGTGCCAAACCCAAGCCACGAAGACTGGAAATACACCGATTTGTCGGACGTTGAAAAACTCGACCCACTGGCAGGTGCACCGATAATTGATTTGTCTACCATCGACCTGTCTCCTTACCGCATTGCTGGTATGGATGCGGTGGAGCTGGTTTTTGTAAATGGCCGCTTTGCCCCTGCTATTTCGCAGGAATGGCACACTGGCAATCAGTTTGCAGGAAGTTTATCTACGGCACTGATGCAAATTCCAGAACCCGTACATGCCCATGCCGGTCAATATGCAAAG
>JBDNIH010000143.1:0-2933 GCA_041688385.1 Bacteroidia bacterium | reverse complement strand
TATCAAAGCGCTGAAAATGCATTTATTAACTAAGGTAAAAAGCTACATTGCACGCCAAGTCTCCTTAACTTTACACATCTGTATTATTTAGGTACGAAATGGATAAATTCTCTTATATCTCCAATGCCGATCCGGTGGTGATCGACGGTTATTACCAGCAGTATAAAGAAAACCCGGAGTCAGTTGACCAAGGTTGGCGTTCGTTTTTTGAAGGTTTTGAATTCGCGCAAGTGCATGGTGAGTCCGGCGGTGCAAAGGTGGACGATGCGCACATCACCCGAGAGTTGCATGTAGTACAGCTTATTCACGCCTACCGGTCCCGAGCGCATTTGTCATCACTTACCAATCCCATTCGTCCGCGGAAGGATAGGGAACCTGGTACAGATTTACGATTTCATGGACTGACCGAAGAGGATTTGCAGACGCGCTTTGCCGCGGGGTCCCTTGTTGGCCTGGCCAACGCCACTTTACAGGTAATTATCGATCGTTTAAAGTCTATTTATACCCGTGCTATAGGAATCGAGTACATGCATATTCGCAATACCGAAATCCGGGATTGGTGCAAAGAGAAGTTCGAAAAAGAAGCCTATCATTTCAATTTTTCGGTCGAAAAGAAAAAGCGGATACTCAGCAAATTGAACGAGGCAGTGGCTTTTGAGAATTTTCTGCATAAAAAATATGTAGGTCAAAAACGGTTCTCCCTCGAAGGGGGTGAAAACACTATCCCCGCACTCGATGCCATCATTCAAAAAGGCGCTGAACTGGGCATCGAAGCCATGGCGATTGGAATGGCACACCGGGGGCGTTTGAATATACTGGCCAATGTTCTTGGTAAGACCTACGAGTACATCTTTAATGAATTTGAAGGCATCGCCAACCCCGACCTCTCTTTTGGCGATGGCGACGTTAAATACCACCTGGGTTTTTCGTCACAAGTGGATACGCTGGCGGGTAAAAAAGTCCTATTGGATCTGGTGCCCAATCCATCTCACTTAGAAGCGGTCGACCCGGTATTGGAAGGGTTCGTTCGCGCCAAAGCCGATTTATTATACAACAAAGACTACAGTCGCATTCTGCCTATTCTCATCCACGGTGATGCTGCGGTAGCAGGTCAAGGTGTGGTTACCGAAGTGGCCCAAATGTCGCAGCTAAAGGGATTTCATACAGGGGGTAGTTTACATTTTGTAATCAACAACCAGATTGGTTTCACCACAGATTTTGACGATGCCCGTACCTCCGATTATTGTACGGCAGTGGCTAAGGCAATCGACGTGCCTGTTTTGCATGTAAATGGAGACGATGCCGAGGCGGTTACTTTTGCCATCGAATTTGCCGTTGAATTCCGCCAGAAATTTAAGCTAGATGTTTTTGTCGACATGCTTTGTTATCGTCGCCATGGCCATAACGAAAGTGATGAGCCAAAATTCACCCAGCCTCGACTGTATAATCTCATCGAAAAACACCCAAACGCCCGCGAGGTGTACCAGCAAACACTCATCGCTCGCGGTGATATCGATGAAAAACTAGCGCAACAGATGGAAGAAGACTTCAAAAATCTGTTGCAAGACCGGCTTAATCTGGTGAAACAAAATGCAGTGCCGTATAAACCACACGCCCTAGACAAGGAGTGGGAAAATATGCGCAAATCAACCTACGACGATTTTGAGCAGTCGCCGGCTACCGGGGTAGATAAAAAGATATTGGACGAGGTGATAAGCGCCCTTACAAAAGTTCCAGCGGGTTTTTTACCAATCAAAAAAGTACAAAAGGTACTCGATGAAAGAGGGGAGCTTTTTGCCAATAATACCATCAATTGGTCTATGGGCGAGTTGTTGGCTTACGGTAGCATGCTGGCAGAAGGTAGAAAAATTCGCGTAACAGGTCAGGATGTCATTCGTGGTACATTTTCGCACCGCCATGCCGCTGTTCGGGACGAAAAAACCAATGAACTATACGTTAATCTCAATAATATACGTGAAAAGCAGGGGCGCTTTAGTATTTACAACTCTCCTTTATCGGAATATGCCGTATTGGGTTTTGAATATGGTTACTCCATCGCATCTCCCAATGTATTGACCATATGGGAAGCGCAGTTTGGTGATTTTGCCAATGGCGCCCAAACGATTATTGATCAGTTTTTGAGCTCCGGAGAGTCGAAGTGGCGTAAAATGAGCGGCTTAGTGCTGCTGCTGCCCCATGGTTACGAAGGGCAGGGCCCAGAACATTCAAATGCCCGCCCTGAACGTTTTCTGCAATTGGCAGCCGAACTTAATATGGTTGTAGCCAACGTGACCACCCCAGGTAATTTTTTCCACTTATTGCGACGCCAACAGCAATGGGATTTCCGAAAACCTTTGATTGTAATGTCGCCTAAGGCTTTGCTACGCCACCCATTGTGCGTTTCTACGGTAGATGAACTTCAAAAAGGAGGCTTCCGCGAAATTATTGACGACACGTATGCGGATGCCAAAAAGGTAAAACGGGTGTTGTTCTGTAGTGGGAAAATTTATTACGACTTACTTGCCCGCCAACAACAAAATAAGCAAAAGGATATCGCTATCGTTCGAATAGAGCAGATTTATCCCATGGCCGAAAAACAATTAAAAACGGTTTATGAAAAGTATGCAAAAGCCGATTTTTACTGGGTACAGGAAGAGCCGAAAAACATGGGTGCTTGGACCTATATGTTGCGCTATGAGCAAAACAAACATCTGGAGCTGATCAGCCGCAAATCGAGTGCCTCACCGGCTACAGGTTATGCCAAAGTGCATGAGCGCGAGCAACAGGACATTATCAACAAAGCATTTACCCTTTAATTAGCAGATAAAATGGCCATTGAAGTCAAAATACCAGCCCTGGGAGAATCTATCAGCGAGGTAGTCATCGCAAAGTGGCTGAAAAAAGATGGTGACTACGTCAAAATGGACGAGGTT
>JBDNIH010000142.1:0-20070 GCA_041688385.1 Bacteroidia bacterium | reverse complement strand
GAGCTGGTTTTTGTAAATGGCCGCTTTGCCCCTGCTATTTCGCAGGAATGGCACACTGGCAATCAGTTTGCAGGAAGTTTATCTACGGCACTGATGCAAATTCCAGAACCCGTACATGCCCATGCCGGTCAATATGCAAAGGTGCACGACGAAGGTTTCACTGCACTCAATACACTGCTGGCACACGATGGTTTTGTAATCTATGCCGCGAAGAATGAAATCTGGGACAAGACAGTGGTTGTTTACCACCTCTCTATAGGTACCCATGAACGCTCTTGGACCAATACCCGCAACCTCATCATCGCCGAAGCAGGCAGTCAATTGACTGTCATCGAGAAATACATTAGTCTTTCGCCTGTATTTGACAACGATGTGCTAGAAATAGCGGTAGGTGCCAACGCACATGTGCAGCACTACAAACTACAAACCCGTTATGGCGATGCGTGGCACAACGGCACCACCCGGGTGCAACAGGAAAGGGATAGTCAATATTACAACGCCACCATCACTTGGAGCGGCGGCATTGTCCGCAACAACCTGCAGGCGGCGCACAGGGGGCAGAACTGCGAGACGAACTTTTACGGTCTCTATCTGCTCGACCGCGACAACCTCATCGACAACCACACCTTGGTTGATCACGCCATGCCCCACTGCTACAGTAATGAGCTCTACAAAGGCATTATCGGTGGAGAGGGTAAAGGTGTATTCAACGGCAAAATCCTCGTTCGACCCGATGCGCAGAAAACCAATGCCTACCAAAGCAACGCGAATATTCTGCTTACCGATTCCGGTACCATCAATACCAAACCAGAGCTCGAAATTTTTGCGGATGATGTTAAATGTTCCCATGGCGCCACCGTTGGTCAGTTGAACCAAGACGAGCTTTTTTACCTCAAAGCCCGCGGCATAGCCGAAGACAAGGCGCGTACCATACTACTCACCGCTTTTGTTGGAGAAGTGATAGAACAAGTTCGCATTCCTGCTTTGCGTGATGATTTACTGGAGCAACTCATGATTGAGCTCCACAAACTTCAAATCAAATTTTAATGAAAATAGCTACCAACATCGACTGGCAGAAAATACGCGCCGACTTCCCCATACTCACCGAAAGTGTGCATGGCAAACCACTCGTGTATTTCGATAATGCCGCTACTTCGCAAAAACCGCAAGTGGTCATCGATACTTTGGTAGACTACTATACCCATTACAACAGCAATATTCACCGCGGCGTGCATCATCTGAGTCAATTGGCCACGAATGCCTACGAGGCGGTCCGTTTAAAGGTGCAGCATCTCCTTCATGCCAATGAGGCAGCTGAGGTGATTTTTACCAAAGGCGCTACCGATTCCATCAACTTGGTCGCCAGCAGTTGGGGCAACCACAACATTGCTGCAGGAGACGAAATTCTGATTTCCGCTTTGGAGCACCATGCCAATTTGGTGCCGTGGCAAATGTTGGCAGCAGCCAAGGGCGCGCATGTGGTGGTTGTACCCATCAACGCCCAAGGTGAGTTGCTTATGGATGAGTTTCACCGTTTGCTTGGTTCCAAAACCCGATTGGTGGCCATGAGTTGGATAAGCAATGCCCTCGGCACGGTGAATCCGGTGGAGGAAATCATCGCTGCTGCCCATGCCCGAAACATTCCGGTTTTATTGGACGCTGCACAGGCCGCACCACATACACAGATTGATGTACAAGCCTTGGATGTAGACTTCCTCGTCTTCTCCGCCCACAAGATGCTTGGCCCCACTGGTATTGGCATTCTTTACGGAAAACGCGCTTTACTCGACGCCATGCCGCCATATCAAGGAGGAGGCGATATGATAGACCGTGTTACTTTTGCGAAAACCACTTACAATGTGCTACCGCTGAAGTTCGAGGCCGGCACCCCCAATATCGCCGATGGCATCGCTTTTGGTGCTGCTATAGACTACCTACAAGAAATTGGACTCGAAAATATCGAAGCCAAAGAGCAAGCCCTGCTGCGATATGCAACCGAACAACTTTTGACTATACCCGGCATCAGAATTATTGGCGAAGCTGCCGATAAACGCTCGGTACTGTCCTTTATGCTGGGAAGCGCACATCCTTATGATGTAGGCGTTTTACTCGACCAAATGGGCATCGCTATTCGTACAGGTCACCATTGCGCTCAACCGTTAATGGATATTTTTGAAGTTCCGGGAACCTGTCGGGCTTCATTCGCCTTTTATAATACGGAGGCCGAAATAGATATTTTTATTCAAGCGCTCCGGAAAATTCAACCCCTGCTTAGTTAATGTCTACTATACCCACAATACAAGATTCACTCGTTCAGGATTTCAGCTTTTTGGAAGACTGGGAAGATAAATATGCCTTTTTGATAGATTTAGGAAAGGAACTCCAACCGCTTCCTGCAGCCGTTAAAACCGAAGAAAACCTCATTCGCGGCTGTCAAAGTAAGGTATGGCTCACTGCTGCCATGGAAAACGGGCGTGTGCAGTTTGCTGCCGATTCCGATGCCTTCATCTCGAAAGGTATGGTAGCCCTGTTGGTGAAAGTATACCACAATCAAAAACCTGAAGACATATTACACGAAAAACTCGATTTGCTGGAACGCATCGGTTTACATGAACACCTATCACCCAACCGCTCCAACGGACTCGCCAGTATGCTCAAACAGCTGCGCAATTTCGCCTTGGTATTTCACACCCAAAATCAACTCGCCAGCTAATGGAACAAACCACCGAACGGAGCTTTGTAGAGATTCAGAACGATGCCATTGGCGTGCTCAAAACCATTTACGACCCAGAAATTCCGGTCGATGTATACGAACTAGGCCTGATTTACGAGATTAAAGTCACAGCCAGTGGCGATTTAACGGTAATGATGACCTTAACCTCTCCCTCTTGCCCAGTAGCAGGCACCTTACCTGGTGAGGTTGAGGCCAAATTAAGAGGAATTCCAGGCGTTAAGACCGTCAAAGTAGAACTCACCTTCGACCCACCCTGGAATCAGGATTTAATGAGCGAAGAAGCCAAGCTAGAGCTGGGTTTTCTTTGATGGGCTGAAGGTTTTAGCGAGCCGAACTAAAAGGTAACAATTCCCTGTTTTCTTTCTAGAGTAATTTGTAGGCCGTTTCCACCTCCGCAAATTGCTTTATTTACCTAGTTTGCAGACACAAAACAACTGCCTAAAACACCAACGGCTGATTCTAATAAGAATCAGCCGTTTTTATTAGGATAGAGGTATGACGTTAAAAAGACTTTAATTCAGTCATTGCAGCCTCCAAATCGGCAATCAACAAACGTACTTCTTCAGTCAATACATGGAGTTCTTCTCCTTTTTTAGCGCTTTTTTCTATAAAAAGTATTCGCAACTTTAACGGTTCAGTACACAACATATTTATTGGCGCTTTGATTTTATGTGCTAAACTACCTACCTGCGACCAACTTTGACTGGCCGTTGCGGCTTGCAACAGGGAAATTTCATTGGCCATCTCCTCTAAAAACGTCTGTACTATCTCCTTTTGGAAATCGGTGTCCCCCCCTGAAATTTCTTTGAGGTAATCGAAGGTGATGAGCGAAACAGCGGCCATAGGTGAGAAATTTATAATTTTTTCGACAATAAATACAAAGATAAGCTAGCAGATTACATTCACAACAATTCCCCAAGTGGCATCGGTGCTTATTTTTAGTCCGTATATTGTCGCACAAACTAAGCTTTTATGTTGAAAAGATCTGTTATCAGCGGCGTGGGTCATTATGTGCCCGAAAATGTGGTAACCAACGATATGCTTGCCGCACGCATGGAAACCAACGATGCCTGGATAGTTGAACGCACTGGCATCAACCAACGCCGGCATGTAGTTGCCGGCAGCGACGACACCACTTCCACCATGGGAACCCAAGCTGCCCGCATTGCCATTGCGCGTGCTGGTCTCACCCCCGACGACATCGACTTCATCGTTTTTGCCACCCTTAGCCCCGATTATTACTTCCCAGGTCCTGGTGTACAGGTACAAGAACAACTCGGTCTCAAACGTGAAATCGGTGCTATAGATATCCGCAACCAATGTTCAGGTTTTGTATATGGGTTATCGGTAGCCGACCAATTCATCAAAACCGGAATGTACAAACATGTGCTGGTAATCGGCTCTGAACTCCACAGCGGAGGCTTAGACATGACGACCCGTGGCCGCAATGTCAGCGTTATTTTTGGAGATGGAGCTGGCGCAGTGGTGCTTTCAGCTACAGATGAAAAAGACCGTGGTATTTTGTCGACACACCTACACAGTGAAGGGCGGCATGCCAAAGAATTGTCGTTGATCGCACCCAATACCCGCGACTGGATACCCAATATCATCCAACGCAACGACCCCGAAGAAATTGATTATTATCCCTATATGAACGGGAATTTCGTCTTCAAACATGCTGTAGTTCGTTTTTCGGAAGTGATCAAAGAGGCCTTGGCCACCAACAACCTCAAAACCGAAGACATCGACCTGCTTATTCCCCACCAAGCCAATTTGCGCATCAGTCAGTTTATACAACAAAGTATGGGCCTGGCGCCCGAGAAGGTTTACAACAACATCATGCGTTATGGAAATACCACCGCTGCCTCTATTCCTATCGCACTAAGTGAAGCTTGGAGCGAGGGCAAAATTAAAAAAGGGGATGTGGTGCTCTTCGCCGCCTTCGGTTCCGGATTTACCTGGGCATCGGCTATTATGCGGTGGTAAGTGCCCTTAGCTTCTCTTGAATTTACACTACTGCCTTGTCCGGTTAACCCAGAAAATTTTAGTGCTTAATGCGTTCTCGAATCTCGCGGGCACTCAACTTTTTGCTTACCGCTTCTTCCACTAAAGCCAATAATTCGTCATCGCTGGCCAATCGTAGGGCGGCAATTTGCGCCATATTTAAATCATGCTCCAACTTGCGGAAGGATTTTCCACTCAATTCGAGATAACGTAAGCGCATCTCCAACCGGATAATACTTTTGGTATTGCGGAAGGGAACCTGACGCGATTGTAAGCCAATAAGCAGAATTAAGACACTTAAAAGTCCGAAATAAACCAGCTCAATACCGTATCCCTCGTTATAATAGATAACCGAGAGGTAAAGGCACACCACAAAAAAGGCCAAGGCTAATGGAAATATCAACAAATGAAACAGCGGGTGAAAGCGAAAATGGTGGCGAAATATTTTGTGCATGGGAATGGGCTAATCCAACACAAACTTAGCGCTTTTTTCAAATTCCAACGCTATCGTTCCCTTTCCTTTGCCTTCGGCAATATGCTACGCTAAAACTACAAAAGCCGCTTCCCAAAGGAAGCGGCTTTTATTCTTTGCGGCGTTTACTTATCGAATAGCGATGGTACGTGGCCCTTTGTCTTTGGCTTCTTCTTTTTTAGCCAAGGTGATTTGTAAAATACCGGCTTCGTATTGTGCATCAATGCGCTGCGGGTCGACGGTTTGAGGAAGCTGGAACGACCGACTAAAAGCCTGATAACTAAATTCACGGCGCGTAAAACGACCATGCGTATCTTTTTCGTCGTTTTCGGTTTTAGCCGCGCCTTTAATGGTCAGCGTTTGGGCATTTAGCGCAAGACTAAAGTCTTCTTTTTTCCGGCCGGGTACTGCTAACGCTACCACATAAGCATCGGTATTTTCGGCGATGTTCACAGCCGGCATGCTCAAATGAAGGGGTTTGTTGCTAGTAAAAAAGTCACCCTGCAGGAAAGGATCGCTTTGGAATAAACGGTCGATGTAGCTGGATAAATCTTCGGCTTTGTTGATTTTTACGTGTGTCATAATTAGGTCTCCTTTTTATTATCGCGTGGATGTTCTGCTTTACGCAAAGGCTATACCAATACAGTTGCTCAGCCAAGCAGGCCTTTTTTACACCTCAATTTCAGCCGTTTTGTCAGTATATTTTCAAATATAGCGCCATTATGACCGAATTATAAACGCTTACTACCGACTAACAGCCTGCGGATGTTTTACTTAGCCTCATGCTTCCGTATTTCACCCGTATTTTGATTATTTGGCTTCTGGCACCCTACTGGGCTACCGGGCAAGGACAGGCCAATACCGTTTTGGGGTTGATGTCGCCCGCAGCAAACGACCCTTGGCTGTTGTGGCAGCAGCCCGACCAACTCGGCCGACAAAGCGGTTTAAGTGCGGCTGCCGGTAGCTGGTACCGTTGGAATACACCAGGAGCAGGTGAACGTATGCTCGCAATAAGCGCTGCTGTTCCGGGTGGTGGCTTGGCCTTTGGTTTAGAACAACAAAGTTTTGCAGGTTTACGAGAGAGTCGGCACCTACTCGGTTTTGGCCGAGATTTTTCTGGATGGCAGCTCGGCATTCAGCTCCAACATGAACGGCAGCGTATAGCGGAACGTAGTCGCGACCGACTCGGTTATGGCATAAGTGGCGCCTACCCATTGCACAAACAATGGCAATTGCTCGTGGCCTATCATCAATCTCCCCTCGGTGATGAAAACTGGCAACGATCGCCGCTATTGCCCAGGTGGCAGGCAGGATTTGCCCACCAACTATTGCCGCAGTTGCAGCTGTGTTTCGGCACACAACTCAGTCCAGGCGATAAGCCAAGTATCAACAGTGGCGTATTTTACCAGCCCCTTCCCCACTTTAGTTTGTTGGCAGGCTACCAAAGCGCATCCTCCCATTTGGCATTTGGAATAAACTATCAGCTCAGTCAACTCAAAACCAGTCTTACCGCCCAAATTCATCCCTTACTCGGCACCGCTTATTGGCTAGACCTATGTTTCGATTTGCCCTCTTTTTCATTTTGATATTGGGCGGACTGAGTAGTGCTGCTCAATTACCCGAAACAGACTGGTTGCCCGAAACTCAAGCCAATGAAGCTGTAGTAGAGGACGGGCAGCTTTTGCTTGAAGAAACCTCTTGGGAACAGCATGGCAAAATCCGTTGGCACCAAGCTAGTCGACTAGAGCGCCTACAATTGCCCGGCATGACCGAAAGCTTACTATTGGCCATCGAAAAACACGAGCAGCAGTATGGACCCTTGCTCGATTTTGAAGAATTCCAATGTATCGACGGGCTAGCAGTAGAACAGCTCCGTATTTGGCGGGTTTTAATTAGAATGGAGCCCAACTTCAAACTCAAATTAGTCGCAGAAAAAGAAGGGAAACACCAACTCCTTTGGCGAACCCGGCATATACTAGAAAACCAGGAAGGTTATTCGCTGAGCCGACAAGTCGACGGCCGTAGTTTTTACGCCGGTTCACCTTGGCAACAATTATTTCGATATCGCTACGATGGACATCCACTACAATTCGCCGTGGTTTTGGAACGAGACCCCGGAGAAATCCCCTGGCAGCTTAGTTTCGCACTTTCTGGAAAAGGGCCGGGGAAAAGTCGCTGGATGATCGGTGATATGCGCTATGGCGCGGGCTACGGTTTGACTATCAACACCGGTTTTTACGCCGGAAAAAGCAGCGATCCTTTGTTGGCCATTCCTTTAAGTTCGGGGCTTCGGCCCGCGGCTTCGGCTGCCGAGTGGCAGCGTTTTCGGGGAGTTGGCCTGCAATTCTCCATCCACCCGAAAGTAGAGTATCAGCTGATGTTTTCGTATACACGTCAGCATGCCAGTTTAGGCGAGCAACTCCAAGATGAAGACGCGGAAGGCACGCAGCGCTTATATGCCGCTGGCCTGTTTCGGACCGCAACGGAATTGAAAAAGTGGCGACAACTGGGCGAGTTTACAGCTGCCCAAGCCATCCAATGGCAACATAAAAAATTAGTAGTGGGCTGGAGTAGTGTTTTTCATCACTGGGAATACCCCTTCTTACCCAGCAACCGACCTGATCAATTATATCAATTCAGTGGACAAAAACAATGGCTCAACAGCCTGTGGTGGCGAGGTCAGTGGCGTAATCTTTCCTTTTATGGAGAAATGGCCTTGGATGCCCAGCTCGACCGGGCCTGGTTGGTGGGGTGGCTGTGGCCGTTGCATAAAACTTTTGGTATACAAGGGAGCTTGCGGCACTATGGTGTGGCTTATCAGTCGCCTTATGCCCAATCGTTGAGCGCCCGTGCGCTGGTGCAAGGTGAAAGCGGGAAATTGGCTGGCTTTTGGTGGGAACCCGTGCGTAAGTGGCGTATTCAGGCTTTAATAGATCACTACAGCTGGCCATGGTTACGTTATCAAATCGATCGCCCATCGGCTGGCAACGATAAACAAGTATGGGTGTTTTACCAGCAACGCAAACAGGCGCAGTGGTCGTTGCGTTTGCGCACCTTCGAAACCGAACGTAACCGCTCGCAAGAAGGCCCTTTTGTAGATCCCAATAAACGCTGGCAACTGCGGTTGATGTATCGCTTCCTACCCCATCCACAATGTGATATAGTTTTGGGCTATCAGCAAAGTCAACAATTGTCCCCCACCCCCACCAGGGGTTACGGCTTTTGGCAGAGTATCCGTTGGCAAGCCGAAAACAAAAAACTCAGTATTGCCGCGCAAATGATCCTCTTCGATACCGATACTTACGATACCCGATTGTACGTATCAGAAAGAGATTTGAGATTTGCGAGCTCAATGCCCGTTTTGTCTGGCGAAGGCCAACGTTGGATGGTGTTATCCCAATACAAACTCGGCAAAAGTTGGGATGTTGGCCTGCGTTTCGCGCGATTGCGCTATTTCGATAGGGATGAAGTGGGAAGTGGTTTAGATCTCATCCACGACTGGAAACGAACAGAATTCAAAATACAGTTATTATACATTCTTTAAAAAAAGTAATATCGCAGAAGTAATGCTCCATAACTAGCTCAAAAAAATAAATTTACGATTCCAGATAATGAAAAATGCTGTAAAAAAACTTCTAGGTTCTTTAGGTTTCCTTGTCCTATTGACCAAAGTAAAATATTTATATACCCAATTAAGAATGCGAAAACAAAATATTGCATTTCAAAAAACTCATCCAAATTTTGTAATGCCGCCAGACTATTTAATGTATGAGGCTTATGGTTTGGACTATGAGAGTTATTATAACGATGGAAAAGCAACTGCAAAATGGCTAAGTGAAATGGTAAACCCATGGATATCACCTAACAAAGTGAATAGCATTTTTGACTGGGGATGTGGGCCTGGAAGAATATTAAGACATCTCCCAGAATATTTTCCTAATGCAAAAATTTCTGGTTGTGATTACAATCCATCTACCGTTAAATGGATCAATGTTCATTTTACAGCTTTTGATATTAAACGAAATCAGATCAACCCGCCCATTTCTCTGGATGGGAATACCGTAGATTTTGCTTTCGGAATTTCCATTTTTACTCACTTATCTGAAGCTGGACATACAGCTTGGCTAGCCGAAATTGCGAGAATACTGCGTCCAGGTGGTATTTTCCTTTTTACGACGCATGGGGATGTATTTCAGAAAAGGCTAACTAATTATGAACTAAAAGAATATAAAAATAACAAACTCACCATTAGAGCTTCTGGTCCAGAAGGACATAGAGTTTATGGCGCATTCCATCCACCTCGTGCAATATATGAATTAGTAAGTACTCAATTTAGTGTCTTAAACCACATTATTGGAACTGAGAGCATTAATCACATCAACCAAGACACATGGATTATACAAAAGATTTAACGCTCATTTAACTATATCTTACGATCAAAGTAGTAAAATTAAAAGATACTTTTAACAATATTAAAAAAGATGCCTAGCTTTTATTGCTTGATTACAACAACTTTTTTATACTCAACAATCCCGTTTTCTTTCAAAATGGACAAGAGATAAGTTTCTTCATCGTAATTATTCAATTCAATTTTGACAGCTACGCTAGAATCTTCAAACGAAAATTGTTTTAATAATCTGCCCTTCATAACACTCAATAATACTGTAACAATTTTGTCTTTCAATGTATATCTTATTTTAATTAAACCTGAATTTGGATTTGGAAAAACACTGAATGAACTCAAAAAAGCACCACGTTTGCCATCTTGCATTCCGGAATAAGTTTAGCTAATCGGTATGGTGTTGTTAAAAGTTATATTTCAAGGAATGATTTTAGCTTAGCTTCTGCGGTGCTAGCATCTATGGAATCCTATATTGTCGATGACGAATATCACACGTCAGAATATTCTTCTTTTGTGAATTATTTGAATCTCAGAAGTTCATACCACACTTCCGGTAAAAATATTGCAAATTTAGACTCGACTGATTTGAATATTTTGGTCGAAGCCGCTGCGTCATATACCGGTGAAGCGAAGCACTTGGCGAACAACATTCTCTGCTTTTTCTATTCTGCTTGCCCTTCCATATCAGAACCAGAAACAAGGATGGCTAAGCCTGCACCTATTGAACAATCTAAATCTACAGGTTTAGTTGCTCGTGTTTTTCCTAATCCGGCTTCGGAATTTGCCAGTTTTACAATTGAATCCCCAATAAATGCAAATAGCAAATTGGTGGTTTACGATATCACTGGAAAAGTAAAACATACTGAATCCATAACTACCAAATTGAGAATTGTGGATGTAAGACAGTGGGAAGATGGTATTTATATTTACCGTATCTTCACTGATAGCAATCCTGCTCAAACTGGAAAGCTTGTAATCAAACATTAATGTTCCTTAGAATATTATTCCTTTTAGTTTTAGGGTTGTGTCGGCAAGGGTCGGCACAACCCTTTACTTATTTCCCGGTGAATTTTCCTTTCCTAGGGTCGGCTACTACTCCTTTGGCAATGGATTATGCAGAAGATAAGTATGGGAGAAAATACGTCTACGGAAGAATTTCTCACGAAGTAACTTTCTTCACCACTGCTTTCAATGGTATGATTAGATTCAATGCTGATTTTACAATTGATACTACTTTCAGAATTAGTGGAATAAGTGGAATAAGTGGTATTTCACATGTTAATACTTTTGGTGATTCTTTTATCATTGAAGGTGACTATAAAATCAAAAAAATTGATTTGAATGGAACAGATATTCAACCGAGTTATTTTTCAAATATGTATGCCAACCATCCGTTCTTAGAGGTTTTTCTTTCGACCAATTCTGCTGCTTATAGTGATGGTCGGATTTTGATGACTTCAGAGTTTCCTATCATTAATTCAGACTCTAGCAAATTATATTTTTTACACAGATTTCTCCCAGACGGCAGAAGGGATTCCACTTTTAACATCTCCACTGATAACGGGGTTATTCGGGCAAAAAAAATGGATGATTCGTCAATCTATGTCAGTGGCTATTTCTCCACTTATAACGGAGTTAATAGGCCATCCTTTGTGAAGGTTGATACCTCAGGAAATATGGATACATCATTCAATATGAATGCCCGCTTCGGCAGAGTTTTCCCTCTTTATAAGTATCCAAATGGCAAGTTGTTGGTTCGAGGAGATTTTTTAGTCAATGGCCATCCGAATCCATTGATATTTGCACGATTGAATGTTGATGGTTCCTTAGATTCCAGTTTTAAAAGGCTAGAACTTGACAGCTTTAGTAATACATGGATAGTTACTGTTTTACCACTAGCAGACGGTGGATTTTTGTGTGGAGGTCTAATTAATATATATGATGGATTTCCAGTCCAAAACATATTGAAGATTGATAGTCTTGGCAATATTGATACTACCGCCTTCCCAGGTTCTGGATTAACGACCAATCAATCCGTCTCTCTTGTTTCTTCCATAAGACGAATATCACCGACTAAATATTTAGTTATGGGGCAATTCAAAACTTTCAATGGGATATATTCACCTGCCTTGGTCATGCTTCAACAGCATCCGGTTTCAGTTAACCAAATTGAGCCGAATATTTTCAGCACCCATCCTTTTCCTAATCCTTCAAGTGGCATCTTCTCCATCGATGCTGCCGTGAGCGTTGAAAAGGTAGTAGTTTACAATCAACAAGGGAAAAATGTTGGCGAGTTTAACACCAATAAAATTGACCTGCAACAATTGCCAGACGGCATGTATTTTTACAAAATAACCACTACATCCAGCCAAACTGCTACAGGAAAATTGGTCAAGCTGAGTGATTAAAGTTGGATTTCATTTATTCTAACTAGCAACCATTTGATGAAAGTCGCACATTTTTAATTAGTTCTTCACTCATTTTATTCCCAGTTTAAGCAACAGAACCAGTCCAATTATTTATGCAGTTAGGGACATTTGTAGGGTATACTCCTCTAATTTAATGTTGAATAGATTTTGGGCGTTTTATTAATGCACCGAAAACCGCTGATTGCCCTGAAAATTCCGAATAACCGCATGGTGGTGTTTTTCTAATAATTCGGCTACGATGCCTTCTTTCAAACCTAAACCCGAAATAGTAATCCGTCCCGTACCGCTGGCTTTGAGTACGTTCATATAAATTTCGATGGCAGGCAAAATTACATCTGCGCGATCGGGATTTAGGCCTAGTTTTTTGATGCGGTCTTCTAAATTAAAACTCCCTACATAATCGTAGGTAGTTTTAAGTTGTTTTTGTGTCGCAAAACGGCCCTCTTTGAGTTTCATCAAATCGAAAAACTTATTGATGTTACCGCCTGTACCAATCGCATAATCCGCTTCGAAGGGTTTGACCACCAATTTCAGCCATTCGCGCATTAGTTCCCAGTCTTTGACCTTGTCTTTTTTATCCAAAATGCGTACAGCCCCCAGATTAAAGGACTTACTTGCAATTTTCTTTTGCCCTTGCAGCAATGATATTTCTGTGCTGCCACCGCCTACATCTATAAACAACAACTTGCCGCCTTCTTCAATGGCACCCTGGTGGGCTTTGTAGATGAGCTCGGCTTCTTTATTGCCGGGGATGATCTCTATTTTAATACCGATAGCCGCTTCTATCCTTTGAGCAACCTCTTTGCCGTTTTTGGCTTCCCGCATGGCTGAGGTAGCACAAGCTTTATAATCTTCTACATGAAAAAGCTTCATGAGAATTTGAAAAGCTTTGAGCAATTCCAACAATTCGGCTTCTTTTGCCTCCGGTATACGTTGGGTGGTAAAAACATCTTCACCTAAACGAACGGGCACACGAACAAATTCGAGAATTTTGATGCGGGTTTGATCTGCACCGTCGTGAAAAAAACTACAGATGTACAAACGGGCCGCATTGGACCCAATATCAATGGCAGCTACGTTCAATGCGTGATATTTTCAGTTTTTGCTGGAACAAGAAGTTGTTTCTGCTTCTCAAAATTGCGCATAAAATATTCGTAAGTAGCATATTGTGACCGAATAATCGGCTTATCTAGAAGCTGTGGTTTCATTTTGTTGGCCAACGGCTCCACCATGTCGCGTCCCTTTACATTGTCACCCAACTGGAAATCAAGCATATCCCGTATTTCTTTGCGTATTTCGACTGCATAAATCGGGAAGGCTATTTCTACACGATGGGTCAAATTTCGTGTCATCCAGTCGGCCGACGATAAGTAAATTTTTTCATTGCCTTTGTTGCCAAAAAGATACACCCTCGAATGCTCCAAAAAGCGGTCGATGATACTAATTACCGTAATATTTTCACTGAGCCCTTTTACGCCTGGCACCAAACAACATACTCCACGAATGATGAGTTTGATTTTAACCCCGGCTTCACTGGCTTCGTAGAGTTTCAAAATCATGTCGATGTCTACCAGGCTATTCATTTTGAGAATCAGGTAGGCTTTGTGGCCATGTTTGGCATTGGCAATTTCCTTGTCCACCAAGTCCACAAATTTGTTCCGCAAATAAAAGGGAGCGACCAAAAGATGTCGGTAGGCGAATTGTTTATTGCCGCGCTCAAGGGCTTTAAACAGGCGTGAAACTTCGTTTGTGATGCGTTTATCGGCGGTAAACAGACCATCATCGCAATAAATACGGGCGGTGAAGCCATTGTAATTGCCTGTACTTACGTGGGCATATTCCCGAATGCGCCCCTTTTCGATGCGACTGACCATGAGCATTTTACAATGTACCTTTTGGCCAGGCTGTCCAAATATTACCTTGGCTCCTGCCTCCTGCAATTTGCCTGCCCAGTATATATTGGTTTCTTCGTCAAAACGCGCTTGAATTTCGATCATGGCCGTCACTTCTTTACCATTCATCACAGCGGTAATCAAAGAGTTCACGACACTCGAAATTTTAGCCACCCGGTAAAGGGTGATTTTTATGCTGCTCACTTGTGGGTCGATAGCGGCCTCCCGCAAAAACCGAATCACATAATCGAAACTCTGGTAGGGATGATGTATCATCACATCTTTGTTGCGAATGGCATCTAATATGCGTTTCGACTGATCAAGATAAGGTACCGGCGCAGGTAAAATTGCCTGATATTTTAAGTGGGATTTACCCAAATCGGGGAAATCCATAAAGTCGCTAAAGTTGTGGTAACGCCCGCCAGGTATGAGGTTCGACTTCTCTAAATCAATACGCCGGATGAGAAACTGCAGCAAATCCAGAGGTATGCTTGCATCGTAAATAAAACGAACAGGGTCCCCTTTTTTGCGCGTTTTCAGACTTTTATTCATCTTTTCGACCAATGTTTCACTGATATCATTGTCGATATCCAACTCCTGGTCACGTGTTACTTTAATTGTATACGCTTCATACGTATCATATCCAAAAAAGGCGAAGGTATTTTTAAGGTTGTGGCGAACCACATCATCTAGTAAAATCACCGCCACCGTGCCGTCTTCGGAGGGCAACGAAAAAAAACGGGGGACTACCTTGGTAGGCAATTCAATGAGGGCATATTTAAAGTCGTCGGGATCAACGGCATGGTACATTTTAACCGCCAAATAAATATAAGCATCCTTGATATGCGGGGTGGTTACCGACGAGCTAATCATTATCGGCGTCAGAAACGGAAAAATCTGGGTACGGAACACCACCTTGAGGTGCTCACTTTGCACTTCATTCAGCTGGCGCTCGTTGAGAATGAGTACCCCTTCTTTTTCGAGTGCCGGTGTTATATCGTCGTGAAATATGCTTTCAAAGCGCTGTTGTTGTTTGATAACCGTTTGTTGGATTTGATTTAAGATGGCATCGGGATGGAAAGGTAATTTTGCAAGCGCACTGGGACGTAGCTGCAGTAAACGCCGCTGTGAAGCCACCCTTACCCTGAAAAACTCATCCAGATTATTGGAGAAAATCGCCAAAAATTTGATGCGTTCGAGTAAGGGTACTTCCGGATTATCAGCTTCTTGTAATACCCGGGCATTAAAAGCCAGCCAACTTATTTCGCGGTTAAGAAGTTGAAATTTGAGTCCTTTGATAGGTTTTTTGAAAAGAATGGCGGGGTTATTCAGACTCATGTTTAAAGAATAGCGTATTCATTATGTGGGTAATCGAACCAGAGCACTTTGCCGCTGTGTTCGCTGAGTTGGTGCCAAGTATCCACCTCAAAACTAAAGGCCACCAAACCGCAAGTGGGTAGGTGGTCGATGCGAAAATCGATCGCCAGAAAATTTGCTGCTTGTGTGATGGTCGGATTGTGACCAACCACCATGAGGGCGCTGTGTTCGTCGGCAGTTTGCCGGATGAGCTGTAAAAAACGCTCGTCGCTCGACTGGTACAATTCCGGCAAAATATCAAGTCGACTATCGCTATACCCTGTTACTTCCATCAACGTATCGAGGGTTTGGCGGGTCCGTAAAGCCGGACTGCACACAAACCGATCAATTTCTTCGTTGCGGCCTTTGAGTTTATAGCCCAATTTAATGGCATCCTGCTTGCCCGTATGCGTAAGCACGCGTTCTGCATCTGCCTGTCCTGTAAGGTCAAAGCCTGCTTTGGCGTGGCGTAAGAGATATAATCTTTTCATGACCCTTTTCTGTAAAGTGGAATACAGGGTTTACAACAATTTTAATGTGTTATTTTCGCTTATCAAAATACCATTGATTAAGCGATTATTATGAAATCAGTTTTGTTAGTTCTGCTATGTTCATTGATGACCACACTCCCTGCCCCTTTGCTGGCTCAGAAGTTAACCGTGGCACATTACAATGTCGAAAATCTTTTCGATACCATCAATGATCCGGCGATCAATGATGAGGAATTTTTGCCCGACACTGAAAAAAAATGGAATAGTGAGCGTTACCATAAAAAACTCGACCAGTTGGCCGAGGTCATCGCGAGTATAAATCAAGGCAAAGGGCCCGACTTCTTAGGCCTGTGTGAGGTCGAAAATGAAGGGGTCGTCGCCGATCTGGCCCGTCAAAAACGGCTCAAAAAACAAAAATATCAATACGTCCACCACGATTCTCCCGACGCGCGAGGCATTGATGTCGCCTTTATGTATCGCAAAGGACAACTTAAAAATGTAAGCAGTCGTACTGCCTTTTTGTACGACCCGGAAGAACCCAAGTTTCGCAGTCGTGATATTCTAGTAGTCAATGGAACCCTTAAAAACGGCCAGCAAGCCTTCTTTTTAATCAACCATTGGCCATCACGTGTAGGCGGACAAAAAAAATCGGAGCCAAAACGTATGCTGGCTGCCAGACTGGCCCGAAGCGTTTATGATTCCATTCGTGTGGTACAACCACAGGCAGCTGTATTTATACTCGGCGATCTGAACGACGAAGCCACCGACATCAGCGTATACGAAGTACTCCGCACAGATAGCGCCACAACCGGTCAAGGAGATCTATATAATCCATTTTATCTCCTTGGCAGAAAAGGCGATGGCAGTATTGTTTATCAGAAAAAATACCAGCTCATCGATCATATTATCATCTCGAGTTCAACACTCGGTGCTGGTGCCAAAGTGCGTTTTGTGGAAGGTAGTGCGGGGGTGCACAAACCCGACTTCCTTCGGGAGACCACCGAAAAATACGAAGGCAACCCTTGGCGTACCTACGCTGGTAAAAATTACCTCGGCGGTTACAGCGATCATTTTCCGGTCTATCTGCAAATCGAACTGAAAAAATGATTCCGGTAAAACCCGAAATAGCTTGGTATGAGTCGTGGTTTGATACTTCCTGGTATCATATTTTATATAAACACCGCGACTTCAACGAAGCAGAGCTTTTCATCGATAACGTCTGTCAATACCTAGCACTCCCCTCCGAAAGTGTGGTGCTTGATTTGGCCTGTGGAAAAGGCAGGCATGCCTTTTACCTCGCACGCAAAGGGTTTGAGGTAACGGGGCTTGACTTATCTGCCCGTAGCATAGCCGAAGCCAGTCAATCGGCACATGCCCGTTTGCAGTTTCATATCCACGATATGCGTGAGGTTTACAAAGCGGATCACTTTGATGTAGTTTTTAATCTATTTACCAGTTTCGGTTATTTCGAAGACAAAGCCGACGATGAAGCTGTGCTCCAAAGTATCGCAGCAGGCCTAAAATCCAGAGGTTTGTTTGTATTCGACTATCTACATGTCACCCATGTGCTGGAAACTCACATTGCCAGCGAAAAACAAGTGCACGAAGGCATCACTTTTTCTATCTCGCGACACTTAAGTGAAAGCTGGATTGTGAAACAAATAGCGTTTGTTGCCGAGGAGCAATCCTATTGTTTTTACGAAAAGGTGAGAAATTATTCGCCTGAGGAACTTGCAACCATGTTGCAACGTTGCGGCTTTACTATTATTCGCAGTTTTGGAAATTACAGGCTTGATCCCTTAACGGCCGAATCACCACGCTGTATTTATATTGCCCGGCGCCTATGAACCAATTGTTACAATTTGATCAGGATCTGTTTTTTATGATCAACCGTGGTTGGGCGAATGGCGTATTCGACCTGGTCCTTCCATGGCTTCGTAATATGTACTTCTGGGCACCATTGTATGTATTTATGGCGGGCTGGTTGGTCGTTAATTTTGGCAAAAAAGGCTGGATAACCATTGGCTGGATATTACTCACTTTTGCCTTTACCGATTTGATCAGCTCATCGCTTGTCAAACCATTTTTTGAACGCGTGCGACCTTGTAACGATGCTTTACTTATCGACTATGTACGCCTTTTGGTGCATTGTGGCGGTGGTTTTTCATTTACCTCATCGCATGCTACGAATCATTTTGGTTTTGCTGTAATTACCGCGAGCATTATGCGCCCTTACTTTCGTTGGATGCTTCCTGTGATGTTGTTGTGGGCAGCGGTTATTTCTATTGCACAAGTTTATGTTGGCGTGCATTACCCGTTAGATATTAGCGTTGGTGCCCTCCTCGGCTCGGCCATTGCCTTGATTATGGCCTATTTATATCGTACATTTTTGAAATTGGAAAAATGAGTAGTCTGGGATTAATCTTCTTGTTTTTGAGTCCGATTATAGGTGGAATACTCGTTTTGCTGGTCAAAGAAAGTTATGCCCGACAGCTCAAGTATGTACTTACTTTTTGTGGTGGATTTTTGTTTGCCACGGCTATTTTACATCTTCTGCCAGAAGTTTTTAAAACCAAGCACCATTACGAAGGTCTGCTCATCTTGGTGGGCTTCTTTTTTCAGATGTTGCTCGAAAAGTTCAGCGAAGGTATAGAACATGGTCACATTCACTTGGATGCCCCACTGGGACACGACCACCACAATCACGATCACAGTCATTACCACAAACATTCGCATACCTTAAGTCTCGGTTTATTGATTAGCCTGAGCATCCACTCGCTTATAGAGGGTATTCCGTTGAATGGCACTTTTAAACTTGACCAACCTTTTTGGCAAAACCCTTTGCTCATAGGGGTGGTTATTCACAAATTCCCATCGGCTTTTGCATTGATTACCGTTTTGAAACAAACGGGTATGCCGCGTAACCGTTTGCTCGGCATGCTCACGGGCTTTGCTTTGATGACACCGCTTGGCGTAGGCATTGGATATTTGTTACTACAATCCGACTTAAATGCCATGGGGGAAGTATTTCACGTGATGCTTGCTTTGGCTACGGGCTCTTTCCTTCAAATTGCCACCACCATTTTGTACGAAAGCACCAGCAACCACCAATTCAATTGGCGGCATGTGCTCCTTGCCTTTTTGGGCGGTTTGCTGGCCTTTACCCATTTGCATTAAGGCCAATATACCCTGAAGAGGGTAAGGACACCAATTTTAAAAGGCAGAAATTGCCTTCTCAATTTCTGCTTATGAAAAATCTAGCCTTATTCCTGCTTTTCCTCGTTGGTGCAGCCCCTGTGCAAGCGCAAGTACTTAGTAAAATCGCGGCCAAAGCATTAACCAAAAAAAAGCTGATTTATCTGAGATAAGTGCCACCATTGGGCTTTACCAGAATCTGTATCCGGTCGAAACCGGAACACTTACGGTGAAATACATGAAAAAAAGCTGGAAGTAAGGTCCTCGTATGTCGGCGTAACTTTACGCAACAAATCAGGTATTGGTATCGTAAGTCTCGATGGTGAGCTACGTATCGATGGTGAGCTTATCGATGAAACCGGCTCAGGTGTTTATATGAAAATGGTTGCAGCCGGCGACACAAAAACACGCACCATACACATCAAATCGGCCAAAGGACAAGAAGCCAGCTTTACCGTTAAGCCAGTTTCCATTCTAACCATTAAAAGTGTAAACGGGAAAACTTCCGATTTTGAAATCGACCTCAGCAAAGACGTCGAACGCGGTCTCGGCTTCGATGCCGCCGGCGAAAAGTTGCCAATTGCACTCACAACGGTGGTTAAAATACTTTTTGGGAAAGACTTTAGTACTTTTTTACTCGCCAAGGCAACCGACAACTTGGCTATTCCAAAGGAAGCCTTACGCAGCAAAATGATATCTGGTGGATTTAAGTCGAAGAGCGTCGGTAAGTTCGAGGCTAAAAACTTTCTGCGACTGGAAAGTTTTCAGGAAACTTAATTTACAGGCACAGCCTTGGGCGCAGCACGCATTGTAAATGGTGCATATGCAACAGTACCGTGTAAAGTGATTGGAAAAGACGAGAGTCACCGCATTATTTATCTCACAAGGAAATCGGCCAAAAAACAAGGCAAATTTGAATTCATAATAGATAAGCCTAATAGCTATTACGCACCTGCCTTGAGTAATCTAAAAAAAGTTGGGCTAGCTTCTTTAAGCCTTTCGGGCGTATTGTTTAAAAAAACAGTGGATAATAGCACAAGGACAGACTATGCCGTGAACACCATTACCGCCACCACCACCATCACTTCCTATCAG
>JBDNIH010000141.1:0-4053 GCA_041688385.1 Bacteroidia bacterium | reverse complement strand
ATCCTGACTGGCTTGTTGAAAATCAGAAAACCAAATTCTTCGCCCGACCCTTTCTTGGTTTTTTATCCATTCCGATTGTCGGTTTGCGATGACAGAAAGGGGTCTGGTTGTTGAAACGGGCTGAATAGCGCTGACTGCATCTATAAATTGTGTGCGCGTCAAGGAACGCATTTCAAGCATATTGCTTTCTTGAAGAATGAGCTGAAAGCGATCGTCGGGTCGGGCTTTTTGGGCGAGTGCCGTTGCGGCCGCTTTGGCTTGCTCGAGGTTTACACCTGCCTCCGATCCCAATTCCATGGATGCTGAATTGTCGATGTGTATACTCAGGGCTTCTGCACTGTCCGACCGTTGCTGTTCTTGGGGAAAATACGGTTGAGCAAAAGCAAAAACCAAAAAGGCAATCGCTAAACACCGTGTTAAAAGCACGATTAAATGCCTTAAGCGCGAACGTTTGTTGGTCTGCTGCTGTAACAGTTGTAACCAACGGATATCACTAAAGTAGACTTTTTTGGACGTTCTGAAACTAAATAAATGAATGAAAATCGGAATAGCCAGCGCAAATAGCGCCCATAGAACTTCGGGGAACAACAACTTCATTGATTCAAAAATACGAGGCTTTTGGCTTTGTTTAACGTAAATAGGGAATTCTCCTTATGCCTTCTCGAAAAAACACCTTAGTTTTAGTTTACTAAGCCACTTCACATGCGCAAAATCGACCAACTCCTGCTTGAATATGGCGAAAGCCATCAAAATGCAACCAATAAAATGGTGCACTGGATTTGTGTGCCCGCTATCATGTTTAGCCTAATCGGTATGTTGTGGAGCATACCACATGCAAGCCTCGCAAGTTTGATTGGAAGCGATTTAAATGGGTTTGCGAATTTCGGTGCTCTGTTTTTGCTGTTAGCAACTATTTATTATCTCCGCCTCTCCTTCCCCTTATTTATCGGCATGATTGTAATTGCTAGCCTGATGGCTTTCGGTAACCGCGCCTTGTATAAATGGAGCGACTCCATGTTTATGTCGTCTGTGCTCATTTTTTCCGCTGCTTGGGTCGGTCAGTTTATCGGGCACAAAATAGAAGGCAAAAAACCTTCCTTTCTCAAAGACATTCAGTTTTTGCTGATTGGTCCTGCTTGGCTATTGCACTTTATCTACAAAAAATCAGGTATACCGTATTGAAATCCATTTTATGCTTAAAAATACCTTCTGGCTGTGTATTACGGCCCTCTGCCTTAGTGGCTGTTCAACTGAAAAAAAAATAAACATGCCTCCTGATCCACATTCCGCCGCCCTGCCTGAAATGGCGCGAACCACCCATCTTCAATGGCAGGCTAAAGTTGATTTTGAGCAAAAAACCATAACTGCCACCGCACATTGGACCATTTTCAAAGCCGCGAATGCTACTGAAATCTCCTTCGATAGTCGTGGGCTGAATATTTTAAGCGTTACCTTAAATGACAATGAATCGACAGACTTTCGTCTCGAAAGCCGCCCTGAACCTTGGATGGGAGACAAACTCATTGTTCAGCTTCAGCCAAAAACCACCGAAGTGCACATAATTTACCGTACTTCAGTCGATGCTGCAGCCGTGCAATGGCTGGATGCCCAACAAACCCTCGACAAAAAAGGGCCTTTTCTTTTTACACAATCCCAAGCCATACTGGCACGCACCTGGTTACCTTGTCAGGATAGTCCAGGAATCCGCTTCACTTACAATGCAGAAGTAGAAGTGCCTTCTGGTATGCTTGCGTTAATGAGTGCACAAAACCCAACAGCAATTGTGGCTGATGGTCGTTATACCTTCAAACAAGACAAAGCCATTCCTTCTTATTTAATGGCTTTGGCTGTTGGCTACCTAGAGTTCAAAGCGATAGATGACCGTACAGGTGTATATGCCGAAAGTGGCTTACTTGAAAAAAGCTGGAACGAATTCCAAGAATTACCAGCCATGATTTCAGCGGCAGAGGCGCTTTATGGTCCTTATGCTTGGGGGCGGTATGATTTGTTGGTTTTACCGCCAAGCTTCCCTTTTGGTGGAATGGAAAATCCGGTACTTACCTTTGCTACGCCTACTATCATCGCTGGCGACCGCTCTTTAACCAGTCTGGTTGCCCATGAGCTGGCACATAGTTGGTCGGGGAACTTGGTGACCAATGCAAACTGGAACGACTTTTGGCTCAACGAGGGATTCACAGTATACTTTGAAAGAAGGATAATGGAAGCCATTCAAGGACCAGCATATGCCGAAATGCTGGCAGCTTTGGGGCATCAAGATTTGTTGGAGACATTAGAAGATATGGGGGCCACAAATTCGAGCACCTCTTTAAAACTGAAATTAGACAGTTTAGATCCGGATGAGGGCATGAACGACATTGCTTATGAAAAAGGAAATGCATTATTACGCGTAATTGAAAAGGAGGTTGGGCGCGCCCGCATGGATACTTTTTTACGTCGGTATTTTGAACGCCATGCCTTCCAGGTGATGACGACTGAACAATTTATCGTTTATCTACAGCAAGAACTACTTAGTCGCGAACAATACACAGCCCTCAAAATCGACGAATGGATTTTCAAGCCCGGCCTACCCAACAATGTAATCACGCCAGTTCCCACCCGTTTTCACCAGGTAGAGGCTGCTTTAGCCAGTTGGATGCAAGACAAAAAGATAGATACGCAAATCACAGCTGCTTGGTCGTCGCATGAATGGCTTCATTTTATTCGTTTGTTCCCAGAAAAGCTCACCATTGCGGATTTAAAACTGCTCGATTCACAGTACAACTTTTCGACTAGTGGTAACAGTGAAATACTGGCAGCTTGGTTTATCCCTGCCATTCACAAACAATATGAACCGGCCTATGCCCCCATTCGGGCTTTTTTGACAGAAGTTGGTAGAAGAAAATTCATCGTTCCAATCTATAAAGCCCTGCTTGAACAGCCCGAAACGGCCGAAATGGCAAAGGACATTTATCGCACCGCAAGGGGCAATTACCACAGCGTGGCGGTTAACACTTTGGACGAGCTCTTAAAGTAATTTTAGTTAAAATTAAAGAGGGGTACCTCCCGGCGCCCCTCTTTGTCTGAAAACTAAACTAAACCTATGAACACTTCGTTGCCAGCCTATGCTGACTAAAAGCTTCAAACAAAAATATACAATAGTTTTAACTAACAATAAAAAAATACCCTGAATTCAGTGTTGAAAATTTAAAAGTCCTAATTCATCAGCCAGGCGTCGGCCTGAAGCTTACGTTTGACTTCTTCCAAATAGGCTTCAGCCATCTCCTGTTTGGCGAATTTGGCAACTGCAACCCGATGCAAACCCGAAGTAGTTATTCCAGCAGCGGCAGCATCAGTGTAACCGGCTTTTTGTAAATCCTGAATGTATTGTTTTGCATTTTGAACATCGCGAAAGGCTCCGACGATAATGAGATAATTGGACTTAGCCGTTATATTTTCAGCCACTTCTTTGCTTTCAACAGCCATTTTAGACCCTTTTTCGGTTTCAGCTAATTCAGGTGTCTGCTCTTCGGTTCGTTCATCTGATACTTCTACGCTGCTTTTGGCTGGTTCAAGCGCCTGAATAGTGTCGTAACTACCCAAGTCGGCTTGCTGTACCAAACTTCTATCCTGCTCCAAGAAGTAAAGAACAGCGAAATTGGCTACCATCAGTAACAAAACAGCTGCAGCTACTTTTAACCAGAAATTTGATGTTTTTTTCTTCGGAGCGTGTACTGGGACTTTTATTTCCTTAACTACTACCGGTTTTTCTACGTTAACCGATTGCACTAACACGCTTTCTAAACCGTAACCAAAGCCATCCAAAAACTGCTGTTGATCGGGCTGAAACTCAACGCGGGCACCAGACCTAATAAAAGTGCCTAGACTCGGATAATTGTAAAGTTGCTGCTGACTGAGCTCACGATTCACCTCGTCAAATACATTTTGTAGCGCGGCATAGGTTGCCGTTTCAGGCAGTTGGTTTGCGGCAAATACTTTTGACAAGCCTTCTTCTTTGTTTTTTAGCGTTTGGTCGGCTTCAAAATAAAGTATACT
>JBDNIH010000022.1:0-3122 GCA_041688385.1 Bacteroidia bacterium | reverse complement strand
AGCCCGGTTTGGCTTTACATCAGCGTAGGCGTTTTTACTTTTACCCTTTTTCACCGATGGCTTTTCCTCGGCTTGGCAGGCCGGAAATTTGGTGATGCCCGTTTCGTTTGGGCACTGCCTTTGATTGATATGTTACATCCGCTCTTGCAACTGGGATGGGGTCTTCGTGGAACGTTTAGTAAAAATAAATGGTGATGGAGCAGCTCTTGGAACATTTTCCAACACTAAGCGAGCAACAGCGCGGTCAATTTGCAGCGCTTCAAGGTTTGTACGTCGAGTGGAATGCACAAATTAATGTGATCTCCCGCAAAGATATGGATGCGTTTTATCTTCACCATGTGTTGCACAGCCTAGCCATAGCTAAAGTTCTAACGTTTAATGCAGGCGCAAAAGTGCTGGATGTAGGAACTGGTGGTGGCTTTCCAGGTATTCCTTTGGCCATACTTTTCCCCGATACTCATTTTACCTTGGTAGATTCCATTGGCAAAAAAATAAAGGTGGTAGCAGGTGTAAGTGAAGCACTGGGACTTAAAAACGTGAAAGCCATACATGGCAGGGCCGAAGAAATAAAAAGCCAATTTGATTTTGTGGTAAGTCGTGCCGTAACACGTATGGCACCCTTTTATGGATGGGTTAACGATAAATTTTTGGCCAACAATCGCCACGTCCTTCCCAATGGAATTCTATACCTCAAGGGTGGTGATTTGATGGATGAGCTAGATGAGGCTAAACGACCGTATCGCATCTATCCAATTCCACGCTTTTTTAGCGACCCCTTCTTCGAGACCAAGGTGGTAGCCTACGTGCAGGGTTAAAGCGAGACAGACGATTAGCAAACAGACTTTAAAAATAAACGGCTGTTCCCGCAGGGGAACAGCCGTTTTCGTTGTCTAGGATTTTACTTATCAGCTGAAATGTGAGCAATACATTCTTAAGGTTATCTTGTTGAATTAAGCTTCTCGAATACTGGAGTTGATTGGGTGAGAAGTATCAAAAGTTACTATGATTGATGCGGAAGTAAACCATTGATCTTTGTGTTTTTTGAATTTAAGCGATTGGAGAAGTTAATTTTTCAATTGCTACTGTTGCGTATTTGGAACATTATTTCAGATAAAACGCCAACCAATTATCCATTTCCCAAAGCATATGCTCAACACTTTCTTTGGCCCGGTAGCCATGACTTTCATGGGGTAAAACTACATAACGTACCGTACCACCATGTCCCTTGATGGCGTTGTACAGACGTTCGCTTTGAATGGGGAAGGTGCCAGGATTATTGTCGGCTTCACCATGAATGAGTAATAAAGGGGTTTTGATTTTATCGGCAAAACTGAAGGGCGACATTTGGAAATACACCTCAGGGGCCTGCCAATAGGTGCGTTCTTCGGCTTGAAAACCAAAAGGGGTTAGGGTACGGTTGTAGGCGCCACTTCGCGCAATGCCTGCCTTGAATAGATTTGAATGCGCCATTAGGTTGGCGGTCATAAATGCACCATAGCTGTGACCGCCTATGGCCATCCGATTTTTATCGCCTTGGCCCGATTCGCTCATATAGTCAACAATGGCAGCAGCATTGGCTACCAATTGTTTGATATAGGTGTCGTTGGGTTCTAAATCACCTTCGCCCACAATGGGCATACTCGCATTATCCACTACAGCATAACCCCGCATGACCCAGAAAATGGGGCTTCCCGAGCTAATACGGGTAAAAGTATATTTAGATCCTTTCACCTGACTGGCAGCAGATTGCGACTTAAACTCGCGTGGATAAGCCCAAATGAGCGTAGGCAGCGGTCCTTTTGACTTGTCATAGTCTGCAGGAAGATACAGCGTAGCGGTGAGTTCCACCCCATCATTTCGCTTATAGCGTAACTGTTCTTTGTGTACTTTTTTTAGCTGCGGGTAAGGGTTGGGGAAGTTAGTCAATGCCTTCAAGGTCGTGCTACCCACTGTTCGCAAATAATAATTTGGATTCTCTTGCTGCGACTCTCTCGAACTGATAAAGGTCTTTTTAGCCGGATCAAGCAGCGCCACCACATTTTCATAATAAGGGGCCTCACACTGCCATAAACGTTTGCTTTTACCTGTTTTGAGGTCGTATTGGTCAAGAAATGGCAAATCTCCTTCCGGAGAACTACCTGCTCCCGTTAAAAAGAGCTGGTTGTTATGAATGTACAATACTGACCGTCCATAGGCATTGGGCTGCATCAACGGATTGCCCGGATCTCCGTAGGCATCTTCATAATTACGGGTTCTTATTTTTTTATTGAGGGCTGGTTGGAGCGGATTCAGCAGATATACTTCTTCTGTCCGGTTATTCCACCAGCGACCTGCAACCATGGCGGTAGTTTGGTTGCCCCACATGACCCCTGAAAAACGCAGTTTTATGCGTATCAACTCCAGCGGTTTGCCATCAAAGGGAGGAAGAATTTGCATCAAACGATCTCTATACTCCGCGGCTTGTTTGGGGTCACCGCCATCGAGGGCCTCTACCCAATACAAAGTAGCCGCAGCATCTGACCGCCAGCCATGAGAGCGAGGTGTTTTTTCGACTGCATTAAAAGCACTAGGGATGTAATCGGTAAGCGGGATGTCGATGATGGTCTTCAGTTTTTCACCTGTGATGGCGTATATTGCTACTTCGGTTGGGAAGCGGCTAAAAGGAACAAGATAGCTAAAGGGTAGTTTGAGTGTTTTGGTGAGTATAAAACGGCCGTCCGGCGAGCTAGAATAACTGGTGAGCAATTGATTTTGCAACAAGATTTTTTCTTCGCCCTCCAAACTTATTTGTACCAGGTCAACAGAGGCATAATAGCTAAATAGAGCCTCATCGTCCCCATTTTTGAGTAAATCCTGGTAGGTTCGTGAGGGTGCTTTTTTACCCAAATTCTCCTCTATGACCGGCCCTACAGGTACTCTCTTAGGTTTAGGCGCAGGCCCACGGCCTAAGGGTACCGCCGAAAAAAGCAAAGACCTGCTATCCGATAGCCAGTTATAGGTACTACCCATCACATCATTTACGGCACGATTGCCGAGGCGCCGCGCGGTTTTCTCAGCTACATCTATCACCCAAAGTGCGATTTCTTCGGCATCACCTTGTGTAAAAGCAAGTTGTTTACTGT
>JBDNIH010000140.1:0-2384 GCA_041688385.1 Bacteroidia bacterium | reverse complement strand
GTATATGCTTTTGCTCTGCCACAAAGCCAATCAATTACCGCTTTTGGTGCAAGAGATTCGTTTTCTCCGCCAATGGTTGGTGCACCATCCGATAAACCAGTGCCGGGTGACGAGGAATAGACCATAATGTAACCTCTTGGCACCCAAGTGTTATCTAAGGACAAAGAGAACAAAGGCCGTTTATCTCTCGTTTTTAGTTTCGAGTGCCTGTGCGCTTTGGGTGTTTCACCCAATTCGTGCTTAACATTCCAGTAATTTTTTTTGGTGCCAAGGCCTAAAAGCGAAAGTATAGTTAAGCCGTAATAGGGGCTCGACGAATAAATAACAGGTAGTTTGAGCGCACTTGAATCGGTTTGGTAGGGCCTGGTGACAAAAACATGCATCCTGTCAAGTTTGCCGTCATGATCAGAATCAAAAGGGGCCTCTACCCAAAGTTCTTCTTTAATCCAGCTCGATTTGTCGCTAAACGCAGCTACAATTTGTGCTTCACCAGCTACAAATAGGGGTGTAGCCTCATTTGGGTGTACCGGGTCAACTTGCTGAGCGCCTACAGGAAGGATGCCTGTGAGCAAATAAAGCGTAACTGTGGCGAGGGCGAATGGTATTCTCATGAAGGGTTGTCTTATGGTTTTAAAATTATCAAACCATTTTAATATTTGCTCCCTTGTGCTTCATCTTTGTGTAAGTATAAGCACCAATTTGCCAAGTAAAGGGGGCTGCAGTTCTGCAACAGCAGCTTGCGCCATGCTTGAAGTTATTGGTCAAGGGGTATTTTGTTTTTCTCTTGGGTGCAGGGTTAAAAACAAAACCCTGTTCGTTTGCACGAACAGAGCTTAAAAATAGGTAACCGATGTAAACTGAAGGGCGTTTTTTTCGACCTATTTACAGTCGATATCCAAGCGACAATCCAAAGCCTGTATTTTTATTCACCATATCTGTGGCTGTTTTGGAATTGATAGGTACCAGGCCGAGCTGTGAGTTCAGACTTAGATAAATGCCATTTTGTAGTTGGTAGCCGACTACAATGTTGGCGCCCACATCGATTCGCTTAAAATATATCAGGTTATTTACATCGGTGGTTGGCGCAGTGTTAATGAATTCAAGGTCCGAATCAGCTGGAGCATTACTGCCAGTGAAGGCCGCATTGCCAGATATGGCGTAACCAAAATAGGGGCCAAAGCCGAGTATAAAGTTACCAGGCCCAACACGTGGCTTATAAATCAAATGAAGGGGTACTTCCAAATAATTGAGATTCAAAGTTCTGCTTATGGTGTGGTTTCCGGCATTGTCGGTGAATTGAACCGCTCCTTTGCTGCCTTTTCCCATATATTGGATGCCGAGCTGAACGAAAAAGTCTGGTGCGATGGGGAGTTCGCCGTTGATACCGATGTGAAACTTGGTGACCAAAGTGTTTGTGAGTTGATTGCCGTTGGCGGCCTTACCATTTATATTCTGGAAGTTAACCCCGCCAAATAAACCCAAGGATGGTTTTCCCATTTCCGCCTGATTGCTCATGCGCTCTTGTGCAAAGGTATTTAGCGTGCCAAGAAGTACGATTGTTGCGACTAATGCTGCTTTTTTCATAACTATATAATGACAATATTATTTGGAAGTATTCTTTTTAGCCTCATCAAGCATCTTTTGATTGGCCGTAATTAAAAATTCCACCCGACGGTTTTGCGACCGGCCATCTTCATTATCATTGCTGTAATTTGGGGCACTTTCTCCGTATCCTTTGGTGGAGATTCTGTTAGAAGAAACGCCGCTACTACCTATATAACTGGATACAGCCGAAGCTCTACGTTTTGATAAGCTCATATTATATTTATTGCTACCCGTGTTATCGGTATGCCCTTGTATTTCGATATTCGTGTCGGGATATTTTACGAGCACATCCTTTAATTTATTCAAGTTTCCTTTAGAGGTAGGATTTAACTCAGACTGATCAAAACCAAAAAGGATCTTATCGCTAAATTCAACGATAATACCTTCGCCAACTCTGTAAACCCGAGCTCCAGGTACTTCATTGCGGATCTCCTCGGCTTGCTTGTCCATTTGATTGCCTATAACGGCTCCGGTTGCACCACCTACAGTTGCACCGATTAAGGTTCCAAGAGCAGTATTGCCCGACGCACGGCCAATAACAGCGCCGATGGCGGCACCTCCGCCGGTGCCTATGACGGCTCCCTTTTGGGTGCGATTCATGTTTTTACATCCTGAACCAAGAAATAGTATGGTCAGAAAACTGAGGGTAACAATTTTGAATATTTTCATGGAGGGGTATTACTATTTTGAAAAAGTAATGAATGCAAAACTATCCCCAAACTTATGTAGGTACGTTGCACCCAATTATTGAATTGTTATATGTTTAACACTTTTAGGCT
>JBDNIH010000139.1:0-3676 GCA_041688385.1 Bacteroidia bacterium | reverse complement strand
TGCTGTAGGTATGTTGGCCAATACTGGTATCCAATTGGCAGTTGATGCATATGGTCCAATCTCTGACAATGCAGGTGGTATCGCTGAAATGAGCGATCTCCCGAAAGATGTGCGTAAACGCACGGATAAACTCGATGCTGTTGGTAATACGACTGCTGCTATCGGTAAAGGTTTTGCCATTGCTTCGGCGGCGTTAACTGCCTTAGCACTTTTTGGCGCCTTCATGACCTCCGCAAAGATCGGCACCATAGATATTTCTAAAGCCGATGTAATGGCTTGCTTGTTTGTAGGTGGCATGTTGCCCTTTGTATTTTCGGCCATGGCCATGGGGGCAGTTGGTCGTGCTGCAATGGCGATGATTGAAGAAGTACGTCGTCAGTTCACCACCATTCCTGCGCTTACCAAAGCTTTGGCGGTAATGAAGAAAAATGGTGATACTGAAATGAGTACGTGGAGTGCCGAAGACAAAAAGACCTTCGACGAGGCAGATGGTGTAGCGGAATACGGCAAATGTGTTGAAATTTCGACCAAAGCGGCTATACGTGAAATGGTATTGCCTGGCTTGTTGGCTGTAGTTTCTCCGGTAATAATTGGCTTTACTTTTGGCGCCGAAGCCTTGGGTGGTTTGTTGGCAGGGGTAACCGTTTCTGGTGTACTCATGGCGATTTTCCAGTCGAATGCTGGTGGTGCTTGGGACAATGCCAAAAAGATGTTCGAAGAAGGTGTTGAGATTAACGGTGAGACCTTCTACAAAAAATCAGAGCCGCACAAAGCGGCGGTTGTGGGTGATACTGTAGGTGATCCCTTCAAAGATACTTCTGGTCCATCACTGAATATATTGTTGAAATTGATTTCGGTTGTTGCTTTGGTAATAGCTCCCTTGATTTCAAATGTAACAGGTATGAATGCAGTACCTGCCGGGGGTGCTCAAACTGAAATGATGGAAAGCGAAGCTGCTGCTACCGAAATTCAAAATAGGGAAGATGCTGAAGCTGAAACTGCCGAGCCTAAAAGCGAAGAAATGAATGCGACATCGGGTGCGCAAAACAGCGGTGAAGTAAAGAATGCGACTGAATAGATAAAACAGTCGAAATGCCAAAAGCCCTGTGACTTATTAGTTACAGGGCTTTTTTTATAAAAAGTTACTCAAAACAAAACAAAAAATGGGCTGTAGTATAAAATGTTATTGGCGACCTTGCTGGTCTAAACACTTAGGTTATGAAACCGCTTCTACTTGCCTTGGAACTCCTCTTTGCTTGTACCGAAGGTCAAGCTCAGCAACTTTTAGACATCCGACTCTCTGACTTTCATCTGGGCTATGGTGTGAGCAACTTGGCTCCGAATGGGTTGCACTTTGGTAGTAGTATATTCTGGGAAAAACCGCTTGGGTGGACGGTAGGTTTTCGAATTACACCGTCGCTAACCGATCTTAAGAACGGTACGCAATCGGTAGATAATCCATATACACGTGTTTTTGGCTTGTATACGGGAGTAGACTATCAATTGCTGGACGATTATTCAAGTCACAAACTAACCCTAAGTGCCGCCCCAGGTATGGCCGTTTACTCAAAAGCACTTACGGGGCAAAATCTCATTTTTGAACCAGAGCAAACCACAGTAGTATCGGCAAATTTAAGATTAGGTGGGCGCTACCAATATCAGTTTGGCCTCTTCGGTATATATGTTCAGCCATGGATGTTAGTAGGCAAAAAGCGAGAGATTGGCATTGATGGCGGGATAGTAATTAGAAGAGAACGCTAAGTATGATTTTACCTAGCTTTTTAAAAACGCACCATACATCCACACTAGTTTTTCTTGCTCGCGTATATAATCGCTCATTAGGGCATTCGTGCCTTCGTCCTTCGCATCACTGGCAAGTAACAGAAGTTCTCGTTGTAATATCAACAACTGTTGGAAACCGGATAATACCTGCTCAACTGCTTCTTTTCCCTGACTCACATTTTTCTGTGGTTTGATGATAGCGTATTTCAGGAAGTCGTCAAAGCTGTGAAAGGGTGTTTTACCGAGGGTAAGTATGCGCTCGGCGATTTCGTCAATTTTTAGCTGAAAATTGGTATATATTTCTTCGAATTTCACGTGTAGCTCAAAAAACTTTTCACCTTGAATGTTCCAATGAAAGCCACGCGTATTTAAATAGAATACTTGGTAATTGGCTAGTAGGGTATTTAGTTTATCGGCGAGTAGTTTGGCTTGATCTTTTTCAAGTCCTATTGCATTGAGGTTATTTTTCATGGCAGAAGCTTTTTTTTTACAACGTTTACATGCTATTATGGTTCAAAAAAAAATGCCCTTCAGATATTCTGAAGGGCATTTTGCAAGAATTTTTTGACTTATGGCATTTTCTCCCAAGCTTCGAGTACGGTTCCCGTAACCGTACCAACTGGATTACCATTGGCATCTAAAAGGGTAAGGGTAACATTTGGGAGGGTACGCTTCAAAGTAGTTGCGGTATAGTTATAACTTACAGCAGCTGATCCGGCTTTGGTTATGTCAACACGGGTTTCGCTGGCTGCAAAAGCCCAAGTCATTTCACCTGAGTTTAGAAACGTGCCTAAGATTGAGCCCGTACCATTAGCTGCAAAGGTAAAGCGCCAGTCGGCTGAGCCAATGATATTTACATTGGTTGTGTCTGTTTGACCTTGCTCAATTAAACGCGATGATGTGAGTTTCCAAGGTTTGGCAGAAATCAATTCGGTATTGGTTGGAGCTGGAGGATTGTTCGTGCCGCCAGGAGGATTGTTCGGGTCAGTTGGCGTAGGATTGTCTTTTTTACAGGCAGCGAAAAGCAGCATGCCCATCAAAACGAATACGAGGCTTTTGTTCATCAATTTCATGGATTTGATTTTAAGAATATGAAAGTATTAAGAAAAATGGTTGTATGTATTTTTTCACCTAAGGAGCTTTGATATGCAGAAAAAACTCCTGGTTGGCGGGTGTGAGCATATGGTGCCCAGAGAGTGATGGTTTGAGAGAGATCACGAACTGGGTGCTGCTATCCATAGCCAGACTTATATGATGAAATCGCTGCGCATTCGCGTGTAAAGACCATAAAGTATACAGCTCAGGGGTCAAACCTATGGTTGAGCCATTTCCTGCCTCCTCTGCAATCAATTCTAAATCAGACAGGGTGGTAAGATCTCTTTTCGGTTTACCAGTTTGGTTGAGTGTTAGGATGAGTGTAAACAACCACAGAACAACGACCAAAAACCAGCCGCTATACCGGAAACGACGCAAATGGAAAGTGTCCTGCAAATAATCGAACATGCCGTTTCGGAACAATGGCGCCAAAGCCAAGGCATAAAACGGGAAGGCGGGAATGAAATAATGAATATTTATTTTACTACTTATGAATATGGGTAATGTGCCGCAAAGGGCGAATAAAACCCAGCGGAGGCTGTAGCGCAAATTGTCACGTTGTTCTGGAGCGCGGTTTAGCCAAACACCCAAGACATACAAAAGCAATAAGGGGATTAGGTTTTCAACCAATCGTATGCCAATGTCAAGTCGTGAGCCGTCATTTCGTTTGCCACTCAAACTCGACCACACCTGCTGGTCTAAGTATTGAAGAATACCTGTTCTCGATGGTGTATAAAGCATCAATAAAAGGAAGCCTGCCAAAAAAACACCGCCCACCCAAAGCATACCCTTCCAAGCG
>JBDNIH010000021.1:0-7513 GCA_041688385.1 Bacteroidia bacterium | reverse complement strand
GGAAGTGTCTTTGTTCGATGCCTTGAAACGCTGCTTGTTTAAGAAGCTTGAAGCAGTAGGGGATGGAGAAGCGGTCTTCCTATCGCTATCAGGCCGAATAAACAGGGCAAAATTTATAAGTCCGAAGTTTACTTCCCATACGGCGTAGTTCAAAGCCCATGTTGCGGTTGGGTCAGTTCAATTTTCTTTAACTTCTCCTCATTGGAAATTTCGATCATAATAATGTAAATAGCTATGCTAATGATAGAGGAGAAAAAACACCAAACCGATAGAATATGGTGTTCATAAAAAAGGACTGTAATGATGTAGGATATGGCGATAGAAAGGCCTAAAAGCCACAGTCGTTTGATGTGCGAAAAAAAGGAGGGCGCAATAGTCGCTATCGCATACAATGGGATCACATATTTTCTCAAGGCTACCGGATAGTCTTGTATATAGGCAATATGTTGACCTATAATTTTTGCTTCCACCTTAAATACCAGTAGGCAATAGGCAAGATAACAAGCCACTAATAATCCGGCGCCAACAAAAAACCTTTGTATGGTTTTTCGAGTGCTCCTTTTTTCTAGTTTGAGTATTGCCAATGGAACCCAGGAAGGCCATATAATTTGAGCAAATAGTAGAAAGACATAAGTAGCATATTTCTGTGTATTGAGTAAGTCCGGATTGGGGAGTGATACCCAGAGTATGCCCTCTGCTATTTGTTGTATGCCAAAAATTATTGGAATGCCTGCGAAAAGTAGCTGCGATTTATGCGTTGTCTTTTTTATGGAGGCAACACCAATTACAGTAAGCACAATCCCGGCACTAAAACTTGCAGTTGCTGAAAAACACATAGGGCTGATCTCTTTAGTTATTGGTTAAAAGTATTTTCAATTAACTCAATAAATTTCATGAGTCGTTGGTTGTAAGTAGCTTGGCTTGCTAAGCCTTGTGGGTGCGTAATTCCTGTGGTTAAACAGACATCGTTTATTGCCGTACTATAAATAGGCCTTAATATCAGTGTATACGTGACCGTAAGAACCACACCATTTTCTCATGCTTCCCCATAAGTCCGGTAATAAAAGCACTCGTGTCAGCATCTTTTTGGTCGACAGCAAAAGGGTGAATGTTTTTACGTAGGCTTATGATAATCGACGCATGGTCGGATAGTAGCTCTTTAATATATCCGTGACTATCATTTTTTTCGCTGGTCATTTCAGTGAGTTGTGTCAACTCAAAAAAGGATCTTAAGGCTGCAGGGGCATAGTGCCCGAGCAATCGAACGCGTTCAGCTACATCGTCAATAAATTGGTCTAATTGCTCGAATTGCGTTTCAAAAAACTTGTGTTTGTCGTAAAAGTCTGGACCGGTTATGTTCCAATGTGCATTTCTAGTCCTCGTATAAAGCACATACTCATCTGCAGGTATTTTTGTCAGCTTATAAGCTACTTCTTGTGTGTTTTTACGGGTTATCCCTATTTCAATTTTCATATTATACACTATTTAGCAGGCCTTGATTCAGTTGTTTATTTAATAATTATGGAAGAGTAGCCCTGCTAAGCGGATAGTATAACCTTCATTGTTTGTTCTTTTACAGCGTTGCCAAATACCTCATACGCTTTTTCTATTTCGTCTAATTTGAAATGGTGCGTAATTAATTGCCCAGGTTTTAATTTGCCAGAAAGCACTGTCTTTAAAAGCATGGGGGTTGTATTGGTGTTCACCAAACCCATAGTTATCGTGATGTTTCGAATCCACAATTTTTGAATTTCTAGATTGACCCTATTTCCGTGTACGCCAATATTGGCTAAATGACCCCCTGGGCGAAGAATATTTTGACAAATATCAAAAGTATCTGCTATACCCACCGCTTCAATAGCTACATCAACCCCATCTTTGGTTTCCGCCATAATTCTTTTGATGGCATCTTCTTTATTGCTGTTAATGGTATCTGTAGCGCCGAATTTTTTAGCCAAGGCTAATCTGTTGTCATCTAAATCAATCATATAAATTTTGGTAGGGGAGTAGAATTGAGCGGTGAGCAAAGCGGACATGCCCACGGGGCCAGCACCAACAATGGCAATGGTATCACCGAGTTTTACGGTGCCATTTATTATACCTATTTCATGACCGGTAGGTAGAATGTCGCTTAACATCACCAATGCCTCTTCATCTGCACCTGCTGGAATAGGATAAAGACTATTATCGGCATGAGGAATGCGTACATATTCGGCCTGGGTACCATTTATTAGGTGCCCTAATATCCAACCACCATCTTCACAATGCGCATACATCTGTTTTTTGCAGTATTCACAACTGCCATCCGCTGTAATACAGGATAGGATGACATGGTCCCCTTTTTTGAAGTTAACGATTGCAGATCCTACCTCTTCAATTATGCCGACGCCCTCGTGGCCAAGTGTGGTTCCCGCCAAACAACTTGGCGTTTTACCGTGTATAATGCCTAAATCGGTGCCGCAGATTGTAGTTTTGGTGACTTTTACAAGGGCATCGGTGGGTTTTAATATTTTTGGTGTCGGAATATCTCTGTATTCTATTTTTCCTGAGCCCAGATAAACAAGGCCTTTCATGGTTTTTTTCATCTTATTATTTGATATGATTTGCAGTCAAATTTTAAAATCGTGTATACGTTTGTGGACTTGAATACAAGTTTTGCGCCCCCTATACAATCGCTTATAATTGGGTTGACGAGCCATTTAAAGCAGGAATAAATAAAATTCACCTATAGTCCCCAAAAGTGATGAGCAGCATACTTTTTCATACTTGAATACTTTACTATTCCATTCTAGCTTAGATTGAAAATAAAGTTCAAGTATTCAGCCTAGAACACATTACACTATTCTTTCATTGAGTTGTATTTATCACATAATTACTGGGAGGCGAGATAAATGCGCCGAGCGTATAAATTTTGACACGGGTATCCCAAGCCAATAAAAATAGGGTGCACAATACGAAAGGGTGTGCTGTCAGTGCTGCTATTCGGTATTATCCCAGAATGCACAAAAGGCCCTGTTCTCAACGAAAAGCTGCTGCTTTTTTGCCCAGCTACAGATGGGGCTCGTAGAATTGTAGTCTGTTTTTTAGACGCTCGGTTTCGTGATGTAAGCTTTTAATACTGTTGAGTAAATGGCTTATGGTTTCAATACCTTCTAGGTTAATGTCTAATGAAAAATGGAAATAGATATATTGCTCCAGGAGATGAAGCTGTTCGGGGGTGATGAAATAGACTTCTTTGATCACTACAATGTGTATAAGCCCTGTAGCTTGTAGCGAGTGAATAAATGAAATCTCGATATTATGGTGCGCGCAAAGCTCAGACAAGGAAATTAAGTTTTTTGATTTCATAATTCGCCTTTTATAATTTGGATATTTCTGTAAATAATTCCTTTTGTTTATCAGTAAGGTCTGTCGGTATTTTAATGGTATAGCTAATGTATAAATCGCCAAAAACACTTTCATTTTTATAAATTGGAAATCCTTTTCCTTTTAATTTTATCTGATCTCCATTTTGGGTTTCCGGCTTCACTTTTATTTTTACTCTGCCATCGAGCGTGGCTATGGTCATTTCGCCGCCGAGTATGGCAGTATACAAGTCAAGGGTTATATCCGTGTAGAGGTTGTTGCCTAACCGCCTAAAATCAGGATGATTTAGAATAGAAAAAGTGAGGTATAAATCTCCATTCGGACCTCCATTCGCACCAAGACCTCCATGGCCTGTTATTTTTATAGATTGTCCATTTTCAATGCCGGCAGGTATGGTAATTCTAATCGCTTTGCCGTTGACGTTTAGGGTTTGCTTATGCGTTTTATAAGCGTCCAATAGATTTAACGCCAATGTAGTCGTAAAATCTTGGCCCCTATATTTGACTTGCTGACCTCTTGATGCTCCTCCAAACATGGATTCAAAAAAATCTGAAAAATCAGACTCGTTTTGTGGCCTATTTGTTCTGCCTTGACGATTACGGCTTTGATTTTGTTGCGCCTTTTCATGCGCTTCAGCATCTTGCCAGTCTTTTCCATACTGATCATATTTTTTACGTTTCTCTGGATCACTTAAAACATCATTGGCTTCATTGATTTTTTGAAAACTCAATTTCGCCTCTGAATTGTTGGGGTTTAAATCAGGGTGATACTTTCTCGCTGAGGCTCTAAAAGCCTTTTTCACCTCCTGGGCGCTCGCGAGCCTGTCTATTCCTAATATTTTATAATAATCTACGTAGTCCATATGATGCGTAAAGCTTTTGAATTATTAAGGCATTTCCAAATGTTTATAGCAGATTTTTAGCATACTACAGTAGTCAAGTTTGATTAATAATTTTGCCATCCTCCATTGTGATGGTTCGTTGCGTATTAGCCGCAAAATCCATATCGTGGGTTACAATTAATAAGGACTGGTGGTATTCTTCTGCCAGTTGCTTGAAAATGTTAAAGACGATGTCCCCATTCTTCTTGTCGAGATTACCTGTGGGTTCATCTCCCATAATGATTAGCGGTTCGTTGATTAGTGCCCGCGCAATGGCTACTCGTTGCTTCTGTCCACCGCTTAGTTGATTGGGGTACTTGAGCGCCTCGTCTGCTATCCCTAAAATTTTTAGTTTTTCGTAAGCGTTATGTTTAATTTCTGCGGCGGTTAGTTTGCCAAATTTTAGACCGGGAAGCATGACGTTTTGTAGGTTATTAAATTCGTTGAGTAGGTAGTGAAACTGAAATACGAATCCAATCTTCTCATTCCTAACCAGTGCTAATTCTGCGTCTTTTCGGTTTTTCATAGCAACGCCATCCAATATAAGCTCGCCTTGGTAGTGGGTATCCATGGTAGAGAGAATGTAGAGTAAGGTCGATTTTCCGCAACCCGACTTACCTACTATCGAAACGAACTCTCCTGTGTCGACCGAAAAGCTTACATCCGTGAGCACCCTTACCTCAATGGGATCATGAAAAGACTTACTAATATTTATCGCTTCTATAACCTGCTTCCCCATGGCTATTTTCCTCTAATGATATCCACTGGATCTACCCTACTTGCTTTTCTGGATGGGAAATAGCCCGCCAAGTAGGTCGTGATGATAGAAAATACAGCACCAATCAAATAAAATTTTGCGTTGTAATCGATGGGATAGGTTTTTACCGTGGGCAGCGAGGGGGTGTTGAAGGGGATTTCACCTATCAACGCAGAAAGACCCAGACCGAAAATGAGGCCGAGCGCTCCGCCGACAAGTCCAATGCTTAAGGCAATAGTGATGAAGATGGCGTTCACATCTTTTCCAGAAAATCCTGTTGCTTTAAGTATAGCTATGGAATCCATTTTTTCATAGATCATCATATTGAGGATATTGTAAATCCCGAAACCAGCAACAATAAGTAGGGTTATTCCAACTGCATAGGAGATAAGCGTTCTTACCGAGCTGCCCGTTTCGAACTGTGAATTGGCAGTTTGAATATCAATGGCATCGGTTTCGAATACGGTGCTGTACTTTTTGGCCAATGCAGGAGCTAGGGTCATGTCCCATAATTTGATTTGTAAATCCGTGACATAACTTGCGGGTTTACCGAGTATTTTTTGTGTCGTGGCCAAAGTCACATAACTCTGGACTTTATCTATTTCATCTATGCCAGATTGAAAAAAGCCAACCACCTTTAAAAGAAATCGGCTCCCATTGCTGGTGGTAATTTGAATATTGTCGCCGAGCTGAACGAGCATTTTTTTTGCCACACCCTTGCCTATTATGATGCTGTTAGGGGTGTTTTTTAAGGCTAAAGACTGGCCTTCTACGATATAATCTTGAAAGGTGAAAAGTTTGTTCTCGGCATCAACATCAATACCGTTAATCACACCTGTCAAATTGATCGATCCTACATTATAGAAAATAGGAACTGTATTTTTTGGTGCAACACCGCGCACGTGGGGGTCAAGTTTTAAAGTATGAAGTATGGCTTCGCTGTTTCTGATGTCGAGCAATTCATCTTTGGGCTTTATGTGTTTTACAAAATGGTAAGCACCGAGATAAGTTGTTGATCGAGCAATTGGCTGGATAGGGGACGGTAATATTTCATTGTAAAGCCTGATGTGCGGGGTGCGGTTCAAGATTAGATTGTCGAGTAAATCATTCAAACCCGCCATAAAACTGAGCAATGTAATGAACATGGTAATGCTAAAGGTGACACCAAAAGCAGCGACCATGGTTTGTTTCAGTCTTGCCTTGAGTAAGGCTACGGCAATGTTTGCAAGGAGTTTAATTTTCATTCCTCAGGCAGAATTAATTCAACGTTGGCAGCTATTCCCGAGAGAATTTCTACCATTTGGTAATCCTTTAATCCTGTTTTTACAATGAGACGCTCTCCCGATTTGAGCACAACTATTGAGTCATTGAGCAAGTAATTCCTTGGTATAAGAAGCGCCTCCTTTTTTGTGCGCGTAACCACATTGGCTTCAAACGAAATATTCGGGTATAGTAGGTCAGGTGGCTGCACAAACTCCGCTTCGATAGTGAAGGTTTTACTTTGCACATTCATGATGGGATTGATTTTAGACACCACAGCATCGAAAACAACATCCCTGTAACTATTCAGCACGACTAAAACAGGCATACCCAATTGGATGGAGACAATGTCATATTCATCAATCTGCATTTCGAGCAGATATTTTTTATCATCTCCCAGAATGGCAATTGGTATTTGTGGAGTGACAATTTCTCCTTTGGTGAGGTTCATTTGATACACCTTACCGTTCACTTTGCTTTTTACGAGGTAGTCGCCAATGGTTTTATTGCTGATTAATAGGTTGTTTTGAGCTTGTTTGGCAAGATAAGCCAATTGTTTTTCCAACTCTTCCAGCTTTTCAGTGGCTGATGTATAGTTATTTTTTGCGTTTTTGAAGGCAAGTTCTCTTTTTTCTAATTCCACTTTGGAGCCGATGTTTTGCGACCAAAGCTTTTGTTGCCTCTCCAGTAGGGCAGCGTCATTTTCCAATTGACTTTTAGCTAAGCTTACAAAAGACGTAGCCTCCGTTAATTTACCGCGATTAAAACGTAAAGCATTAAAATCAGCAGCTAATCGAGCATTGTCCGCATTTAATTTCTGGGCGTCATTGGCGATGGCGAGTATGGGAGAGCCAATTTCGACAGCAGCACCCTCGTCCACGAAAACTTCATCGACAATACCGCTCACACTCGCAAAAACTTGGTATTGGTTTTTACTGACGATAAAGCCAGAGGCATAAACAGACTCCGTGATAGTCTGCACAACAGGCGTAATGGTAGCCTGTTTTTGGTCACATGCGCTTAAAAGGACCAATGAAAGTAGAAAAGCTTTTTTCATAGGTTTCAACTGTCTAGGCAACTAAGAGGATGCGTTCAGGGTCAATTAGGAGATCAGTTAGCCCGCGGTTTTTATTTTTGAAGCAAATGCTGCCAGCAGTGGAGGCCATTGGTTGAGGTATTTGATAGAAAATAATGCCGTCAACCCTAATTTTCTTCTAAATCGTTGTGCGCATCTCCGCCTAAGCTATAAT
>JBDNIH010000138.1:0-5622 GCA_041688385.1 Bacteroidia bacterium | reverse complement strand
GTCCGCACCTATTGTGCAATTTTGGATATTATTTATAACATTTACACCTCATCTAAAGGCTTACGTTTATTTTCCTTAATAGTTTTAAAATAAGTAGGCGTAAGGCCCGTCACCTTTTTAAACTGATTGCTCAAATAGGCCACACTCGAATAGTTCATTTGGTCAGCAATCTCACTCAGCGTCAATTCATTGTAAACCAATAGTTCTTTCACCTTTTCAATTTTTTGAGCTATAAAATACTTTTCAATGGTAGTTCCTTCAATTTCGGAGAATAGATTAGATAAATAACTATAGTCGTGATGAAGTTTGCCACTTAAATAGTCAGACAGGTTGGATTTTAGTCCGCTATTTTGTTGTTGTACAATGGCTATTATGGAAGATTTTATTTGCTCTATAAGCCGACTCTTTTTATCGTCTATGATTTCAAATCCGAATGATTTCAAATGTTGGTTGAAGATTTCTTTTTCGCCCAGAGCCAAGTCAGTACCTAACTCCACTTCACCCAAGGTAATATTCAAAGGAGTATAACCGAATTTCTTTAATTCATCTGCTACAACCATAATGCATCGGTTGCAAACCATATTTTTAATATACAGTTTCATAATTTTCACATTGTATAATGGATTGGCCTAGCCGTTTCGGCATAAAGTCTAAAATTAGGGAAAGATTACCTCATTTGAGTCTGCTGTTGAGGACGAATAAGCTGGGCGCACAGGCTTAACTTATATCGTTCAAGCGCCTTTGGCGCTCAATGGTGCATTGAACAAGAATCAATACGCGTTAAGGGCTGCACGAAGTAGCTCGAAGCAAAAGCGCGCGAGATTTCTTGCTCTTCCGGCTTTTGTGATTTCTGCCAAACACGCTACTCGGTTTTGCGCGAAAAAGCGGTACGCAACCCATCCTTACTCGTCTTGCTGGTAAACACTTTAAACGGCTTAAATCAAGGGTTGCAACGGTCACAGAACAGCGGTTCCTCGGCTGTTTTGTTGTGTGGATATAACTCCTCTTGGGTGTATGTACAATGCTGACAAACGGATAAATGACTTAAGGTCGATTGGGTGGGCGAACCACATAGGCTACAGGCCAAACCTTTTTTTACGTTGGTTACACCAAAGCCCGGTAGGCTACATTGTGGACAGCGTGAATTTATTTTAACAAGTAATTTTTGGGTTGCAGTTTTAATGACCTCCAGGCGCGTAGGGTTGTGCATCGCCCTCATGTCGGTTTCGGCATAAACAGACCTAAACGTATCGAACAAGGTGTTGAATGCTTCCTTTAAGTGGTTTATATCGGTAATACCCTTGATAATATCCGTATTGTCCTCTTTCTTTTTGCGTAGCATGAGGCCGTGCGTTGGGAAACTGACCGATTTGGCAAAAGCCAAAAGTTGTTTTTCACTGCTAATCTCTTGGCCATTAAAATTTGTATTTGTACTTAATTCTCTGGCGATTATTTCTAGGTTGTTTTTTTTATCAATAAAGATCAAAAACTCATCATCGGCATTTACAAAAAATAGGGTTGGATGTGGCCCGAAAGAGCCCTCACTGGCAATACCTAAATCGCAATTTGCTAATTCCATTGCCTTTAAACATTTTTTTCGTGCAGTGGCTATGGGGTCTTGCGTACGCGCTATCTCCCCGCTAAATGTGCCGAACATATCGGTATCAAAGGTTTCATCTACAAAACAATGCACGCCCAAGGCTTTTTCTAGCAATGGGGCAATCACCCTTTCTTTGGCGTGTTTTGTGGCAATGATTAATCTTCTGTCCTGGAACATATTAAAGAGTTGTTATGCTGTTTTCACAACCAGCGCCTGCCCTTTTATGCGCTCATCAAAGTGGCCATTGTCATAAACCATATTTCCGTTGACAAAAGTTTTAAGCACTCGGCTGGTGAAGGTTGTTCCTTCTAGGGGCGACCAGCCACATTTGTATAATATATTGTCTTTAGCCACGGTCCAGTGAGCGTTTAAATCCACCAACGTTAAATCGGCATAATAACCTGTTCTAATAAACCCTCTTTTGTCGATACGGTAAAGTATGGCTGGGTTGTGGCACATTTTCTCTATTATTTTTTCTAAAGATATACGACCTGCTTTGTGTAATTCCAACATGCAGTTTAAAGAATGCTGCACCAAGGGCGCCCCCGACATGGACTGAAAATAGGGCCTTTGTTTTTCCTCCAAGCTATGTGGTGCGTGATCGGTGGTAATGAGGTCAATTTTATCCTCTAAAACGGCTTTTAAGAGACCTTCTTTGTCCTTTTCTGTTTTTATGGCAGGATTCCATTTTATCAAATTCCCCAAACGTGCGTAATCTTTGTCCGAAAACCACAAGTGATGTACAGACGCTTCTGTGGTAATATTTTTTTCACTTAATGGAATGTCATTGCGGAATAGATGCGTTTCGGCTTCGGTGGTTAAATGCAAAATGTGTAACCTGGCGTTGTATTTATTCGCCAATGCAATGGCCCGTTTGCTGGCCTCATAACAAGCCTGCTCACTTCTAATGATTGGATGAAACGCGATGGGAACATCTTCACCGTATTTTTCACGGTAAATGTTTTCATTTTCTTCAACGATTTGTTCTTTCTCCGAATGAATGGCGATGATGGACTTGCAGTGCGCAAATAGTTTTTCCATGGTTTCGGGGTTGTCTGCAAGCAGATTGCCCTTTTTGGTGAAATACAAACCATCGTCTGAAACACCGATGAGTTTCGAGGTGTCTGTGTGAATGATTTCATCAATATTATCGCCATTCACCCCTAAAAAGAAGGAATAATTGGCCAACGATTTTTCGGAGGCAAGTTTGTATTTATCGGCAAGGGTTTGTAGCGTCAATACGTTGGGAACGGTATTGGGCATGTCTATAAACGAAGTTACACCCCCTGCGATGGCTGCTTTGCTTTCGGAATACAAATCGCCTTTGTGGGTAAGACCAGGATCCCGAAAATGAACCTGCCCGTCGATAATGCCCGGGAATAGATATTTGCCTGTGCCATCAATGAGGTGGAAGTCGGGCTGTGCTTGTATGTGGCCAACTTGCTGGATAATGTTGTCATAAAAGAGCAGATCGCCTACTACACTTTGACCCTCATTTACAATGGTGGCATTTTTGATCAGATATTTAGTAGTCCTCATTTTTTATGTCTTACGGTGGAGCTTCGAGCGTTTAGTCTGGCCACCTGAGGTAACCTAGCCTAAAGCCCAAACTTAAGGGAAAGACGATTCATTTCAATGTGCTGTTCAGCGATAAGGGAGGTGTATTGTAAATAGGTGACGGAGCTAGTCGGGGATTGCCGGTTTTCCCGGTTTGTATTTTAAAAGCGGTTCGTTTACGATGCTTGGAATGGGTGCGGCCTGAGGATTGGATAGCGGTATATGTAAGAAAAGGAGATATTTTAAGGTCTCACTTCTTGTTGATTTGCGAACGAACTCGTTTAACGAAGAGAATAGTTGTATTGATTGCTGTATTTGATATGGCCAGTCTCGTATGCCAGTTCTATTCTGCCTTTGTTTTAAAGTCGATTAAGTATGCTTTTAAGGGAACATTATTTGCGTTCCTAAAGCCCGAGCCAATGGTAAGTTGATATTGTTTATTCGGTTTTAAATCCTCAATTTCAAAAGTCAAGGATTTGCCGTCTGCTGCATAGCCAATACCATTTTTGATTCTTATACTGGCATCTTCGCCTAGTGGGCCGTAATCAAAGTTTCTAAAGGTTTGATCCATGGGCTCGGAAAACCCAATTGTAATCTGATTCGTTTTTGAGGCTACTTTTTGATTATTGTTTTTAAATGGTTTTATACCAACAACGGTAGGTCTTCTTGTCTCAAAATCTTGATAAAGTGCGCCGAGTGTAGCGGATAAAAAGGGAGTTGAATTCACAAAAGCTTCAATTTCCGTTTCGTTGGAGTAATCTAGTTCTATTAGTTTTTTAATGGTTGCCTTTTTGTTGTGTGCTTGTTCATCGAAGTTTTATCATCGTTGATTCTAACATAGCTAATAATAAGGTCGATGTAAAAAGGGTTATTTTCATATTTGTTTTTACTTTTTGTCTTAACATTTTGCTACAGTATGTTTATTCTTCAATTGACTCTTTTTTGTCTGACTGAACCGTCGGCTGTATTAGTTATAACGGTTTGTGACCGCCCTAAGGGCGGGACTTTTACCACAAAACTTGATTTGAAAAACGTAGCTTCCATCAACTACAAAACTGTCTTTGGAATACGGAATAAATCCGATGAAGATTCTAATTACTTGAAAATGTTTGACCTGTAACCGTACACTACTGATATTTACTCTGTTTTTTAGAATTCCCGTCAACTCATTCATAACATCCATTATACTGCGTTTATGCAACAAATAGCTGAGCGAGATAGCGCATAAATTGCGAATTGGTATTTTAAAGGTAGTATTCGTTTTTAAAGTGACAAGTGGTTGTGTAAATGGGGACTTGACAGACTCATGTGTTGGTTTTGGGATAGGCTGCTTATCTTCGCTGCATGAGTCAATATGCCAAATGGTTGGGTGGAGGATTAGGCTGGGTGCTCGGCGGTCCCATAGGCGCCATCCTCGGATTTGTTTTGGGTAATGCAGTCGATAGCCGCAGCACGGGTAGTGTTCCTTACCAAGGTCCTGAAACTACGCCTTCTGATTTTACAGCTACTTTGTTGGTTTTAGCAGCTGCCGTGATGAAGGCCGATGGCAAGGTGGTGAAGGCCGAATTGGATTATGTGAAGGAGTTTCTTAAGCGCAATTTTGGTTTGGTGCGTGCCAAAGACATGACCCTGATTTTGCGCGATATCGTGGAGAAGGATTTTGATCCGCTACCTGTTTGTCGGCAGATTGCCCAAAACATGCAGCACGCCGGTCGACTCGAACTCCTCCATCTACTTTTTGGCATTGCCCAAGCCGATGGTGGGGTAGATGCCGCCGAGCTCCGATTACTAGAGACGATGGCGCATGCCTTACGCATCAGTCCGGCTGATTTTGCATCCATCAAGGCCATGTTCATCGCCTCCACGGATGATGCGTATAAAATACTCGAAATCAGTGCTGATGTGAGCGACGATGAAGTGAAGAAAGCTTACCGCAAGATGGCTGCCAAACACCATCCTGATAAGGTGGCTACTTTGGGAGAAGAGGTGCAAAAGGCGGCAAATGAGAAGTTTCAGAAGGTGAATGAGGCGTACGAGAAGATTCGCGGGCAGCGGGGGATGCCTTAGCGGTAGCTTGCAGCAGTTACCCAAATAGCCGGTTGCGCTAAATAGCGAATGAGAAGTTAATGTGCTGATGTGGCGTTTCGCAGGGCTCAACTTGGGGAATGTGCTGATGTGCTAATAGAAGGTTTATGCGTATGATTTTTTGCTAAGTTTCGCTTCGCTCAACTTAGCAACGAGATTCAATTATACGATAACATCAGCAATGTTTTGCAACGATCAACGCGCACATTAGCACATCAAAGTGCAGCGCCACATTAGCACATCAAAGCGCCGCGCCGCATCAGCACATCAAAGTGCAGCGCCACATCAGCACATCAAAGCGCAGCGCCGCATCGGCACATCAAAGCGCAGCGCCGCATCAGCACATCAAAGCGCAGCGCCACATGAGCACATCAAAGCGC
>JBDNIH010000137.1:0-1479 GCA_041688385.1 Bacteroidia bacterium | reverse complement strand
TTTGTGTTACCTCCACCGCTTGCCGTGAAATTTGCAGTCCATTTATATCAAATAGGTGATTTAAACCCAGCTCAGCTAAATAAGTCAAGGCTATTTTATCTGCCTGATGCGTATCCGATTTTAAGGCAGTTAAGTGAAGCTTGGTAGGCAAAAGACAAGCAAAAGCCAGCCAGTAGCCTGCCGAGGACCAATCGGGTTCAACAACCACTGAAACAGCTTTTATTTCCCCCGCATAAACCTTTATTTGCCGCTCATTTCGTTCTGTTCGGATGCCGGCTTGCTTCAATACAGCCAGCGTTTGTACTACATAAGGTGCTGAACTAAGTTCACCCTCCCATTGCAACGTTAAACCTTCCTTCAACCGGCAGCCAATTAACAAAAGTGCCGTGAGGTATTGGCTACTCACGCTTGCATCGATTTTTAGCGTTCCGCCAAGCAATGTTTTACCCGTGATTTGAAGTGGTGGGTAACCTTCCTTTTCAATATATTGTATATCTGCTCCCAAAGCACGCAGGGCATTTACTAAAATAGCGATAGGTCGTTCATGCGCCCGGTCTCGACCAAATAGCTCATATTTTCCAGTTTTTTGCGCTAGGTAAGCGGTCATAAAACGCATAGCAGTACCGGCAGCACCTACTTGGAGCCTCGTTTGTTTTGACTGTAATTCCGCTTGTAGGCGCTGCGTATCCTCTGCCGAAGATAGTCCGTGCAGCTGAAAACTTTGACCGGCCAATGCTTCGAGTATCAACCAGCGGTTGCTGCTACTTTTAGAGCCAGGAAGACGTAAATTGCCTTCCAGTCTTACTGGGGCAGCCTGCAGTGTTAGGCCCATTCCTGTTGTAGTTTACGCCAGGCTTCTTGCATTTGATACGTCTCTACAGCTTTATTATAACTCGCTGCGCCTACCTCATGCAAAAGCGTAAACAGCACACGATTACCCTGGTTTTTTTTATCGTTTAAAACGAATGGCAACCAGTTTTCGAACTGAAATTCAGCTTTCAAATGCGGAAAGAGCCGTTTTAAGTCTAATTGAATAGCTAAAGCTGTTTCGGCAGCGAGCACACCCAATTGCACTGAAACTTCAATTTCGGCGAGCATACCTAATACAATCGCTTCCCCGTGTAAAAGTGGGGTTGTCGACTCCATGGCTAAACTTTCAAGCGCATGTCCGATGGTATGCCCAAAATTCAGTAGTTTACGTTCTCCCGTTTCGAAAGGATCGCGGGCTGTAATTTCTGCCTTGATACCTACTGCTTTTTGGATCAGGACATTTTCGGGTATTTCTCCCGGCTTCAACGAAAGCATATCCAACCACAAGCCTTTATCAGCGATTAGGCCATGTTTCAGCATTTCAGCCTTACCTGATTCCAACTCCCTTACCGGCAAAGTCTGCAACAAAAATCGGCTAAACAATACTGCCTCAGCTTGATGAAAAGCACCAATTGCGTTTTTAATGTGGTGGAGATTGATGCCTGTTTT
>JBDNIH010000136.1:0-2147 GCA_041688385.1 Bacteroidia bacterium | reverse complement strand
TACCAGCTTCCCCTCCGCATTTTCGGCCATTAAAATCATCCCCTGCGAAACAATGCCGCGGAGTTTTCGTGGAGCTAAATTGGCTAGGAAGGTGACTTGAGTGCCCACAATTGCTTCGGGTGCAAAGTGGAGGGCGATGCCGCTGACAACGGTACGGGTTTCGAAGCCTAAGTCGACGGTTAGTTTTAATAATTTGTCGGCACCAGCTACTTTTTCGGCAGCGGTGATGGTGCCTACGCGCAGATCGAGTTTTGCGAAATCGTCGTATTGTATTTCGGCTTTGAGGTCTGGGTTTGACGGCGTATTGGTAGGGGTTTCGACTTTATTTTCGGTCACGACAGCGGTAGTTTTAATGAGTTTGGCGCGTTGTGCGTCCATTTGTTCGTCTTCGATATTGCGGAAAAGCAGCTCGGGCATACCGAGTTTGTGGCCGGTTTCTAGCGGACTCATCAGCACTTTTTCTTTCCAAAACGCCTGTATGAGTCTTTCGTCGGCTGTCCAATTGAGCTGTTTTTGCAGTTTTACGGCGGTAAATGGCAAAAAGGGTGCACAGGCGATGACGAGTGTAGCACAATCTTGTACCGACTGCCATAAAACCGCAGCCACGGCTTCTTCGTCGGTTTTGATGAGTTTCCAAGGTTCGGTTTCGGCGAGGAATTTATTGCCGGCGCGGGCGATATTCATCATAGCCCCTTGGGCATCGCGGAAGCGGTATTCGTTGAGGCCTTTGTGCAATTCACCCTGGTGGATTAATAATTCTTCTTGATGGGAACGTATGGCATCGAGCACCGCTGCACGAGGAGCGGTGTCGGGCTTGATGCGACCATCTGGCACGGTGCCGTCGAAAAATTTGTGGACGAGCACCATCACACGGTTGACATAATTACCCAAAATAGCCACCAGCTCGCTATTTACCCGGAGTTGGTAGTCCTTCCAGCTGAAATCGCTGTCTTTGGTTTCGGGTGCTATGGCGGTAAGTGTGTACCGCAGTTCGTCTTGTTTGCCGGGGAATTCGCGGAGGTATTCGTGCAACCAAATGGCCCAATTGCGGGAAGTGGATAGTTTTTCGCCTTCGAGATTGAGGAATTCGTTGGCAGGTACCTGCTCGGGCAAAATAAAACCACCGTGTTCAATCAACATCATCGGGAAGATGAGGGTGTGGAACACAATATTATCCTTACCGATAAAGTGTACCAGTCGGGTATTTTTGTCCTGCCAATAGTCTTTCCAACGGTTGGCTTCGCCCTTTTCTGTAAAATACTCCTTGGTGGCCGAGATATAACCGATGGGAGCATCGAACCAAACATACAATACCTTGCCTTTGGCGGCGTCGAGGGGAACGGGTATGCCCCAGTCGAGGTCACGGGTCATGGAGCGGGGCTGCAAACCTTGTTGCAACCAGGAGTTAAACTGGCCTTTTACATTGGGCTTCCACTGCTCGATGCGTTGCTGGTATTTTTTGAAAGCGGGTTTTTCGACCATGCGGTCCATGGGTAAAAACCAGTTGGTGGTCTTCTTTTTCACGGGTGCATTGCCGCTCAAGGCCGATTTAGGTGCAATCAGTTCGTCTGGACTGAGGGAACTGCCGCAGTTTTCGCATTGGTCGCCATAGGCTTTGTCGAAGTTGCAACGTGGGCAAGTGCCGATGATGTAACGATCGGCCAAAAATTGTCCGGCTTCGGCGTCGTAAAACTGTTCGGTTTCTATTTCGTCGAACTGTCCTTTTTTGTAGAGCTCAAGGAAAAAATCTTGGGCGGTTTCGTGGTGAATAGCCCGTGAGGTGCGGGAGAAGTGGGAGAAGTTGATGCCGAAATCGGCGAAACTGTCGCGAATGAGGGTATAATACTCGTCTACTACGGCTTGAGGTGTTTTGCCTTCTTTGCGTGCTTTGAGGGTGATAGCCACGCCATGTTCGTCGGTACCGCAGATAAATAAAACCTCTTCGCCTTTGGCTTGCAGATAACGGACGTAGGTGTCGGCAGGCAAATAACAGCCGGCTAAATGTCCAATATGCACTGGCCCATTGGCATAAGGTAGGGCTGCGGTAATAAGATGACGTTTTTTCATGACGCGCAAAGATAAGCAAAGCGCTGCTGCCTTAGAAGTTTCGGTTTTATAGTTGAAATTTTGCGATTGGGGGTTCTTCT
>JBDNIH010000135.1:0-1899 GCA_041688385.1 Bacteroidia bacterium | reverse complement strand
TCAAAAAACCGGCACCTTCCTTTTTTAAGGATTGGGGGTTGTTGGTAGTTCCTTGGTAAAGTTTGTTGGCTTGTGTGACTCAAGTTACATTGCTTCCAGAAGCACTGCCTATCTTCGATATGCGCTAATACGCTTTGTATGAAAAAATTATTACTTTTTGCTGGTTTTTGGCTTGTGAGCGAACTTGTTTCGGCACAAAGCCCACTTTTTATACCCGATACGCTGAGTGGTAGCAGTATCCATTTAACCTTACAAAACGGGAGCAAACAGTTTTACCCAGGTAGCCTCACCCAAACGATGGGCGCCAATGGGGCATTTTTAGCACCTACCTTGATTTTAAACCGCGGACAACAAGTTACACTCAACGTGCAAAATCAATTGGCCGATACCACCACCATTCACTGGCATGGCTTGAACGTGTCCCCGGCCAACGATGGTGGACCACACACCTACATCTTACCCGGACAAACGTGGCAGCCGTCGTTTACGGTGCTCGACTGGGCCTCGACCTATTGGTATCACCCGCATCTCCACCACAAAACAGTGCAACACGTTGCCGCAGGCATCGCAGGCATGATTATCGTTCGCGACCCACTTGAAGCTGCATTGGCCTTGCCACGAACTTATGGTGTAGACGACATACCCGTAATCATACAAACCCGACAGTTTAATGCCAGCAACCAGATTGTGGTTGGTCAGCACTTGGATACGGCTATTATGATTAATGGTACGCTAAAACCTTTCGTGAATCTGCCTGCCCAGCGGGTACGTTTACGTTTGTTGAATGGCTCGATTGAAAGGGTGTACAATATCGGTTTAAGCACCAACGTATCTTTCCAGCTTATTGGTACCGACGGCGGTTTGCTAGCAGCACCAGTGGCGTTAACACGCTTGCAACTCGCCCCAGGCGAAAGAGCCGAAATAGTGGTTGATTTAAGCGGAAAAATGGGACAAACCCTGCAACTTATGAGTTATGGCGCCCAGTTACCCAGCGCTATTTATGGCGCTACACAAGCTGGTATGGGGGCTGGTCAGCAGTTGCCTGGTTATAGCACCAATCCTTTAAATGGTGCTAATTTTAATCTTTTGCAAATGCAGGTGGGTGCGCCTACCAACGAACCCGCGGCACCGCTACCAGCTACTTTGGTGGCGCATGTAGGCTTTAATGCCAACCAAGCCGATACCACGCGCATACTCACTTTTATGTCAGCGAATATGGGCCCCACGGCTATACAAGGGCCATTTATGATCAACAATGCTCATTTTGATAAGAACGTTATCAACCAACGGGTGCCTTTTAATGATACCGAAATTTGGGAGTTGCGAAATCAAACGCCGATTGGTCACCCCTTTCATTTACACAATGTGCCATTCTATGTGCTTTCGGTAAACGGCGCCGTGCCTGCACCTGCGCTGGCAGGCCGCAAAGACGTTGTTTTTGTCCCAGCCATGGGCACGGTACGGTTTATCACGCGCTTCGATACCTTTTACGACGACGCGATGCCTTATATGTACCATTGCCACATGCTTACCCATGAAGATGGTGGTATGATGGGGCAGTTTTTGGTGACCTCACCTTTTGCTACGGCTTTGCCCAGTTTGTCGGCTGCGAACGGGGAGTTATTGATTTACCCCAATCCTGCGACAAACAGCGTGCTGGTGAAAACAGCTGAAAAAATCAGCCTACCTCTTCTCCTTCAAATCCGCGACACCCAAGGTCGTTTGGTACAGCAGCATCAACTTCAAAGCCAGCACGAAAACATCGATATCGAACGACTGGCTCCTGGTGTATATATTTTCAGTGCACAGCATGGGGCGTTGTTACATCAATCACGCGTGGTGAAACAGTAGTCATTGTTTGAGGTGTATGCCGCTGTTTACGTCCTCCACTGGGCGCAG
>JBDNIH010000134.1:0-6388 GCA_041688385.1 Bacteroidia bacterium | reverse complement strand
TGTTTGCATTGGTTTCGAGCAATGCAACAAAATTACCATTGGGTAAAAGCTGTAAGTCGGCCAGTACATCTTCGCTATTGTTTCCATCCACCCGTAAGGCCCCTCTTTGGTTGCCGGCGTAATCGAATCTGAACAGTACGAAATCATATAAACGCTGAATAGTCGTAAAGCCTAATCCAATTTCATTGGCTCTGCAAGTAATTTTTACCCTGCTATCCACCAAATCGAGGGGGATTGTTTTGCTCCATCTAAAACGTCCTTGCGCGTCAAATGCGGCCAAGAAGGGTTTGGGGGAGCTACTCATTTGCGCTCCCCACATCCCGGCAACGTACAAGCCACCATCCGGGCCTGTTTTGATATCGCTCACTACTAGGTCTCGGTTTTCCGATTGATAAGCGGTTTGCCAACGTATTCTCCCCAAACGATCTAAACAAATTAAGGCAAGCTCGTAGGGGTTCGCTTTGCCAGCGCGAAAGATTGCTGCAGCAACCACGGGTTGTTGATCGGCATTCAAAACCCAAACAGGACGCTGACTTATGGCTACGGCTGGCGCACTATAACTCAGAAAAAAGCTGCTCTGACCAAAACAAGAGACAGAACAGCACAATAACAAAGCGAGATGGCCAGCGCGAAACATGAGAACAAATTAGTGTTATATGCGCTAGCTTTTTATCATATCTCGGTCAAAATTAAGGTTGTTTAACCCACCGACTCGTGTATTGAAGTCCGTTTTGTGAAAAGTATACGAGATAAATGCCATGTGCTAGCTTTTCTGTTTCGATAAGGTGTTGACCGGCTTCTAGTTTTTTTTCCCTGAATGAATGACCCTGTCAACGGCCGTATTTCAAATTGAACGGCTGAAGTGCCCCCAATAGGGAGTTGCAGGGCACCGCCTGGATTGGGATAGAACCGGATACTGCGGGAAAGTTCGTTTTTAGGAAAACCGAGGCTAGCGATACCCAAACAGACGGAAGTATCACCGCATCCCCGGCTGTTGGTAACGATAACGGCATATTGACCGTTGGTGGCAGCGTTAAAATTGCGACTAGTTGCGTTTGGGAAAAGCCGCCGCAATACTTACACTCGTAGCTTGAAGTCAAGATTTCAGTTCTTTGACCTATAAGACATAACAGCTACTGAAATGGATTGAGCTGGGCGCGTATTGTGATTTGCTTTCAATTCCGGTTCTTTGACCTATTAGATACAGCGGTTTGCTGCTATAAAAAGTTGGCGTCCCGAAAGCTTTCGGTATCGAAGCACAAAACTGTGTGTCACCACAAAACCCGTCAGCTGACGGACACAAAGCTTCATTTAACCACCAAAGCGCTATTTATTGTAGGTGCTGTTATCTGACGTTGTTTTACAGCTTTATTCCAATCCCCAGATTTATGGTTCTACCTTCGCCTGAAATTAAACCTGGTCCCGGATAACCACCTGCTCTACGTGTTGCGTACTTAGTATCGGTTAAATTGTTTATGCTAAACCGAATATTATAGTTTTTAAAAAATTTGTATTCCATTGATAAATCATAAACTTGGTAACCATCAATTTTGCCGATTGTACCAGTGGCGTTTGGAATCTCAGTATTTGTTGCATCACTAAATACGTCACTTGAAATACGAGTTTGCGCAGTAGCTGAGAATCCTTTTGAGGAATATGTTAAACCTATATTGTGTATTTGACTTGGGGCATATTCCACTTTATTGTTTTTTAAATTTACTTCATCGATTACTATGCTTGGTGCTGTTCCAGTAATTGAAGTTGTTTTAAAATCAACATATTCAGCATTGATAAAAGCAAGTGACGCAAATAAACTTATATCTCCAACTTTTTTATTCATTTTTAATGCGTTAGTAATATTCAAATCAATATAAGCCTCAATACCTTTATTTACCGATTTTCCCAAATTAGTTCTGTATTGATACGTTCCTTTTGTCGGGTCGTCCTCAATAAATTTTCTGATAGTACCAATTCTGTTGTTGTATTGAATATAGAAAGCACTTACATCAAAGTTTATAAAATCAAATAATGAACCTTTGTAGCCTAAATCTGCATTAAAACCGTTGGCATCTTTTAGATTTTCATCAATTACATCAGTGGTTGCTGGTGGGGTGATGTCTGAAAATAAAACAGGACGATATGCTTGCGAAATATTGGCATACACATTTGTAGTTTTGAGTTTATATTCCATGCCAATGCCTGCTAAAAACAAACTTCTTTTTGTGCTTTCTGGACTTATATTTACTTCTGTTGTTCCAGTGGTAGATAATCTTCCTTTTATGTCTGAAACTATATTTTCATAACGAATGCCGGGGGTGACACTAAACTTGTTGGTTAATTTAAATTGATTTTCAGCAAAAAAAGCAATATTGTTTGTTTTAAACGCTAATTCTGTTGGGAATTTTTCGGTCAATATATTCGTGTTATAATCAAATTCTGTATCGCCTCTCCCTCTTTGCTTTCTTGTGGTGTTTGCCTGGTAAATTCTACCCCCAAAAGCTAAATTACTTTTCTGATTGAACAGATTATAGGAGAAAATACCTCTTAGTTCCGAGCCAATATTTTTATAAAAATCCCTATCTACTTGTCGGTTATTATAGTCTTCCAGTATCGTATTAATGGTATCTGGAATATTTGGTGTTGCTATAAATCCAATGCTATTTCTTTCGGCAATTAAGCCAAATACCTTTACATTGATAGTCAGATTTTCTTTTATTTTAGTATCAAAGTTTATGGCTGCAACATTCCAAGGCGTACTAAACCAATTGCGTTGGCGAAAAGATTGGCGGCTATCTGCTTTAAATTGAGCATCAGTAAGCCCACTAGATTGTTGAATTTGATAATCCATATTGCTGTATTCGGCGGACAGGCTTGTTTTTGCATTAATTTTATATTGCAAAAAGGCGTGTGTATTTCTTACTTCATATTGTCCGTTTTGTCTCCAACCATTTCCTTTTCGGTAATGATTATAAACAGAATAATTCCATTTTTTCGTATTGCCACTTATGGCATTATATGCGCTGAGCATTCCGTAGCTACCTACAGTATTTTGCGATTGAAAAGTGAAAGGCTTATTATCAGTTTCTTTTTTCAACACATAGTTCAATAAGCCTCCAAATTGAGAACCAAATTGTAAGGATGCACCGCCTCTAACTAATTCTATCTTTTCTACAGCTTCCATAGGTGGATTATAGTAGGCTTCTGGATATCCGAAAACATCACTTGAAATGTCATAACCGTTTTGACGCGTATTAAACTCCCAACTACGATTTGGATTTAATCCCCTCGCCCCCACAGAGACTTGTATCCCTGTACCATCATTTTCCCAAATAGTAACACCTGGAACACGTGAAAATATTTGCCGGGAATTATTTGTAGTAAGATTTGCATCAATACTGGAAAGCCTGATGACTTCGTTTTTCTTTCCTGAGAAAATTGACACTCCCTCTACATCTTGTAATCTTTCAGGAACTGCTCTTTGTCCTTCTACAATCACCTCCTTCAATCCTAGAACTTTGGTTGTGTCTTGAGCTTGACCGCTAAATATGCCTGTTACCAAAAAAGTAAATGCCAATAATGATAATCTTGAGTTCATTTTTTATTTTTAATTAGATTAATTCTAAATAGGAGATGCGAATCTAGAGCTTAACTAAAAATAAAAATTGTTCTAAAGGGAATTAAACTTGTGAATATGGTAATATATTCTTTCTGAGATCACTCGGCAATACACCCGTAAAATTTTTAAAGGCGTTGGTAAAATTACTTGGGTTAGCATATCCAAGTAGTTCTGCAATATTCGAGATGGGTTCTTGCGTAGTCGTAAGCAATTGTTTTGCTTTCAAAATTCTTTGTTCCTGAACGAATGAAAATATAGTGGTGTCAAAAAGGTCTTTAAACCCTTTTTTTAAGTAGCATTGATTGACACCTACTTGTGAAGCAAGTTGTGGAATTGTTGGTGGGGTTTGTATATTGTCTAGTAGTATATTTTTTGCTTTTAAAATCTTATTTTTGACGTAAGGATTTTTTAAAAATGTGCAGTTTTCGCAACTGTTTAATTGGTCGGCATTACTTTTCATAAAGCATAAAAGTAAATCTAATGCTTTGCTCTCAATAAACATGTTTTTCAGCGTTCCAATATGCTTTGTGGTAAAAATTTCGTTTAAAATGATTTGAGTATTACAGCATATTTCGTTCTCTTTTTTTAACGGTAATACCAATTCGTTGATGCCACCGAAAGCCTTTAAATACTCTTTTGAAAAATTAAAGATTAAAATCGAAGTGCTTTGAATAAAATCTGATGCAACTCGTCTATCCAATCCAGAGTAATAAATTATCAGTTCAATTCCTTTGTCATTTTCTGCAACGACCACTCTGTTTTCCAATAGTTGGTCGGTTTGTGATACTTTATATGTTAGTCCCGTTCTCAATGTCTTTGTCTATGAAATTATGGTGGTGTTGTAAAAGGGCATATAATTTTTGTATAAGTGCATAAAATATCTTTCTAGTTGTGTTTTGCTTCCAACTTCAATTCTTTGATCTATCAGACACAACACAGCAGGCCGTTTTTTGTTACGCGCTACAGTTGTGATTTGCTTTCAATTTCAGTTTTTTGACTTATTGGACGCAACGTTTTGCAGCTTGGCGAAGGTAGCGAATTTTACCATCCGTTAGCTAACGGATTGATGCGGAGACCCAATGTTTGATTAAGCTCCGCCAGCAGGCGGACTGCGAAGCACTGAACAGCCACTTTTACCAAACCGCTGATATAGGCTGCCAATTCTACCTATGTCGTTGATTCTTAATGCTTTTTCATTTGCTAATTTAAGGGAATACCAAACCAAGTTATTTTGTAAAACATAGATTTTCGAACCGATTTACTTTTACTAAAATATAATTTCAACCAATCTTGTTGTTCTTTTATTAGTATGGAAAGATCGTCAATTGATTTAGTTAGTTGTCGATTGATATTCGCAGTATTTACATCGGTGCTGGAAATTTCGCTTATTTTATTTTTGGCTTCTTTTATTTTAGTATCTAAAACATCAATCATACTTTGAATTTCAGGGTCAGTTTTTTTTGGCGTGAATTGTTTATTTCGGTAATTTATAAATTCGTTTAACCCATTTACTGCGTCATTGTAGTCAACTACTGCTGAATTATAAAGGTTTATAGTTTTGTTTTGCCGGTCGTTCTCAATTGATATTTTTAAGTGTTGAAGCCTGTCAAACACTAATGAATTTTTTATGCCATTTTTTTCTACACGATATGCAGAAGAAACAAACTGGTCAATTTGACTTAGCTTTTCATATACTTGTAAAGTGTCTTTAAAGCTGAAAAATGGTTTTGATTTAATCTGTTGTGTCTTACCTTCATAAAACTCTTGGTTTGTTATAGGATAATTTAAGAACTGCCATAAATAGTCAAATGGAATATGAGATTTAATTAGCGTTGATGGACTTACTTTATAATAGCTGTTATTTATTTTTTTGATAAACTTTCCGCCATCTATATAACCTGAACCCCAAGTTGGATCGAATAGAAACCAAGAACTGTCAATTAGGGTAGCGCTCCAAGCGTGAGAAATATAGTCAGTAAATCCATTTTGTTTCGTATAACCTTCAATTACAAATGATTTTAAACCTGTTTTTAAGCATATTTCCGTGAATAATGCTGCGTAATTTTCACAAATGCCTTTTCTCGTAATTAGTGGCTTTGATATTTTATCTTCTTTAGTTTCGTAGAAATTTATAGCAAACATATTGTCAATGTCATATTGAATGTTTGAAGCAACCCAAATAAAAATTGCACGAGATTTGTCTTTGTCGGTCTTAAAGTTGGTAGCAATATAATTTGCAATAAGTTCAGCATTTTTTGTCGACGAGTCGGGAAGTTGCAATGCTTTTTTGTCGATTGCCGAAAATTCATTAACCGTCCCCTTTTGAGCAAATATTGTTGGTGATATGAAGATAAATAGGATTATTATTTTTACATATTTCATTTTGTAGTCTGTGTCGTGTTTGTGTTGTGAGTTGGTTTCCAATAACAGTTTTTATAGGAAGAGTAGCCTATCGCGTGGTAGTTTCCTGTCAAACCGTTACAATTTGGTAGCGGCGTAAAATTGCTCGAATACCCACTAACCTGGCTATTATTCTTATACATTGTTGGGCGTAGTAATTTATTTATTTTCTTTTTAATTAGGCGGTTTCAAGCTGCTAATGCAAAAATGAAGTAGTTAAAATGAATTGATTAAATCGGTCTTTTGGGGTGTCCCAATTTAGTGTTTGTCTAGGCCTTTCATTCAATGCTTCTTGAACCCACAATATCTGCTTTGAAGTAATTTCATTGAAGTCTGTTCCTTTGGGCCAAAAGTCACGAAACTCGCCTTTTG
>JBDNIH010000133.1:0-1934 GCA_041688385.1 Bacteroidia bacterium | reverse complement strand
GTGCCCAGGACTGGATTGGAGCAACCCCTTTTTTAAATGCGCTGCACACGTTTTCTATCGTTGTTTTTTATCATTATCAATAAAACTTTGTCCCGTTTGTGGCACGCCCAAAAATCACCAGCTCGTTGGCTTTTCTTTTTGAAAATTACAAGCTCCAGTTGAGATTAATAAAACACTGGAAGCAGCTCTTACTATATATCCGCTCGGGCTCTCGGGGTGTCCTCCTGTTGAAATTCGTAAATCACCTAACTGGGTTTGTCCAATGATTATATAATTTATAAAAGCATTATTGCTGCCCCAAGCTCTTGCCTCGATTAAAAGTTTGTCGCCTGTTGGTTTGATTTTAAACTCAATCCATCCAGATCCATGCCCGTGTTTGATAGCAGATGTGCGAAGTACATAGGGCCTTGTTTGGGCATCTACACTTATGCCATTTATGCCAAGTATTTTTAACAGACTGTCGTAAAATAATTCAACGGGTAGTGAGGATGTACTCTGGAAAACGTTCATCCCATATTTGTAAGACCTAAATTGTTTTGCGCTGATAATTGGGAATGCATCATCTATTGAATATTTCTCTGGTGAGATGGTGTCAAATTTTACAGCCAAATCAGGGTAGTGCTTAATATAATAATCAACAACCTTTTTTTCAGAAGTAACAACCAATGAGTATTTTTTCGGCTGGTGCGTCTTTAGAAATAGGTTGTTGGTTTTTAACTCATAACATTCCAAGGTAAGCCACCCGCCATCAGTAAACCTTAAAAAAGACCCTTCTGAAACAAGTTTATCTCCCTTATATATTTTGGTTTGTGATTCAGCAAAAAAAGGGAAAAGAGTAATCAAAAAAAATATACAGAATTTCATGCGCTTTCAAGTTTTGTTAAGCGCAATTTAAGTTCATGAATTTCGATAAGCAAATTTTGAATCGCTGAATCGGCCTGAAAAAATAATCCTGAGTGTGTATTACTTTTCGATGAATGGGAAAAATATTCTGATTCAGATTCATTCACAACGCCTGAATAGTTATAAACATAAGCTTCCCCAACTCCAAGTATCAGCCAATCTCTATTCACATTTGCGAAGTTTTTGATAAATTTTGCGATGAAATTGAAGTCAGGATTGTTTCTGCCGTTCAAAATGCCACTTAGTCCGGCTTGAGAAACGCCCAATGTTTTAGCTAGAGATGCTGCTGTCATCCCCTTGTCTATTATCACTTTTTTGATGCGGTCTCCTATGTGAGCAGCGTTTTCCACAAGTTGTGTATAACTTTTTAAGTATCGCATTTGCGAATTAACGTCGCATTTGCGAAGTTCGCTTTTGCTAAGTCTAAGTAAATATATGAACAACGTTGAAAACACACAGAAAAAACGGAAGGCCATCCTTCCCGATGGCGCTGTAAAGCTTATTGCTGAACGTGTTCGCTGCCGCCCTGAGTATGTATCTAGGGCTTTACATCACCCCGAAAAAACACCTAGCGTAAAGTGTCAGCTAATTAGAAATATAGCTGATAAAGTTATAGCCGGTATGGATTTGAAAGCTGACAAGGTATCTACCGAAATCATAGAGGGTGCAGCATGAGTAAGCTCAGTCCCATAGTTCGCAAACAACTTCTTCAAGAGCAAGCTGCTTTGTGTAGCCGGCTTGTGGAGATAAGTAGTTTGCTGCTTGAGGCTGAATTAGCAGATGAGCCAGGCGTGGTACTTAACGTCGTTAAGTCGGGCAAAATGCGCAAAGTAGATGGCCAAAAAATGGCACTTGAACACATCAAGTTTCTAGATCAAAAACGACTCAGAGCCGTGAGTCAAGGCAATGTATCATCAAAATCAAAATAAGGGATATGGGAAATCAATTAACACTTCGTGAGCGGTTGGAGGCGGTAGTGCCACCAGCCACTCCTGTACTACTGGTTAGGGAACCGGTGGTGCCTGAACATG
>JBDNIH010000132.1:0-2452 GCA_041688385.1 Bacteroidia bacterium | reverse complement strand
GGTAAAAGGACCATTTTTTAGTCTTTCACTTATTAGTTTCTCCATAAAAACGGTTTCAAGCCCCTTCACCATCCCTAATCCCAGCCAGATGGTTTGTTGACTTAACGTAGTTAGCAGCCGGCTGCGGTTCACGCAAGGAGACTCTATTTTCCCACCCTGCATGCGCGCTTCGTGCACATAATGTTCGATGCTATAAAAACCACCAGCATTGTTGAGCGTGGCCACCATATACTCCAGTGGGTAATACCCCTTGAGAAAAAGGCTTTGATAACTTTCAACGGCATAAGATGCCGAATGCCCTTTAGCAAAGGCATAACCTGCAAAACTTTCGGTTTGTCGCCAAATTTCAGCCGATAACTCCGGCGCGTATCCCTTGCTTTTGCAGTTGCGAAAAAACTTCTCCTTCACCTGTTCAAACTCCTCCCTGCCCCTGAATTTACCGCTCATACCCCGCCGGAGTACATCGGCTTCAGCCAGACTGAGTCCAGCAAAATAATGTGCCACCTTAATCACATCTTCCTGATATACCATCACCCCGTAGGTCTCTGGCATAATCTCACGCATAACGGGATGCGCATCTAGACGGCGCTCTGGAAAACGGTAACGTAAAATATACTGCCGCATCATACCCGAACTCGCCACGCCAGGTCGGATGACCGAACTAGCGGCGACCAAGCCAAGGTAATCGTCGACTTGCAGCTTTTTCATAAGCATACGCATGGCAGGCGACTCCACATAAAAACAGCCGATAGCCCGTGCCGTACGCAGCATGTCCTTGATGCGCTCATCTTCCTTAAATCGCTTCAAATCGTGGATATCGAAGCTAGTTACATCACCACCGTTCTCGCGAATGAGACTGATGGCATCTTTAATTTTCCCGAGGCCCCGTTGACTGAGGATATCGAATTTATACAGACCGGCATCTTCAGCAACGACCATATCGAACATCGTCGTTGGGAAACCCTTGGGAGGCATAAAAGTGGCACTAAACCACTGTACAGGCCTATCGAGTATGAGTATCCCCCCAGCATGGATGCTCAAGTGATTGGGCAAACCCTGCAACACCGTGCCGTATTGCAGTATCGTTTGCCCTATTTTATCAATTTTATTGGGGTCAAATTTTCCATCCGCCAGCTGGTCAATATCCGCTTTGGGTAAACCAAACACCTTCCCCAGCTCACGTACCACGGCCCGATACTGAAAAGTGACGTAGGTACCCAATAAAGCCACATGCGGGAAACGCCGAAAAATAAATCGGGTCACATCGTCACGGTCGGCCCAAGAGAAGTCGATATCGAAATCAGGTGGATTGCGGCGGTAGAGATTGATGAATCGTTCAAAATATAAATCCAGCTCCACCGGGTCTACATCGGTAATACGCAGCAGATAGGCAATTATACTGTTTGCTCCACTTCCCCTGCCCACATAAAAATGCCCCATTTCACGTGCGTACTTGAGTATCCTCCAATTGATAAGGAAGTACGACACAAAACGTTTCTGCCGTATGATTTCCAACTCCTTCTCGAGTCGCTGCAGCACCTGTTCACTCGGGTTGGGATAACGGTAAGCCAGCCCAGCATACGCCAAATGACGCATAAAACGGTAATCCAGTGCCTCATTACCAGTATAGGTGCGCAGGTTTTTGTGCGGATATTGCTCTCCGTACTCAAAATGAATCGAACAGTTGTCGAGTAACAATCGTGTCCGAAATAACAACTCTGGGAAATCGGCGTACTGCTCCAACAATTGATCGAGAGGCTGTAATAAGGCATCATCGCGACCACAAGCCGCTGTTTCTAATTTGCTGAGGAGGGTATTTTCATCAATAGCCCGCAACAAACGGTGTACATTCCAGTCGCGTTTGTGCCGTAAAGTAGCGGTTGCCAGTACAACCAAATGATCGGCAGGCCAACGTTTGGGATGTACCCGCAGTTTGTTCAATTCGTGGGGCGCAACACCCAAGTATTCGTGCGGCGCTAGGCGGTGACCATCCCAAGCAGCAAGAGGATAAACCACCCAAACCTCGGGCAAAAAGGGCGGTCGAGCCGGAAAGGGCTCCCCCGAAGCAAGGTGCGCACTCAAAAAGCTGTTGATGGCGGCATACCCCATGTTGTTGCGGGCGAGTAACACATACAATTGTCGGTTTTGCTGGCGAACATCCATGCCTAAAACGGGTTTTATGCCGTACTTAGGTGCCAAACGGACAAAATCAAGACCAGCTGAACTGTTATTGATATCGGTGAGCGCTAGGCAGTCTACCCCACAAGCTTTGGCTTGCTGCAGCAAGGCCTCGGGCGACATCACGCCGTAACGCATGCTGAAAAAACTGTGGGTGTTGAGGTACATGAAGACAGGGCCGTTATTAGGATTATTTTTTTTACTTGAGCGGTATGCAACTGCTGTGCTGTCGATGGTCGATGGTCGATGGCTAGAACTATGGACTATGGTCGAT
>JBDNIH010000131.1:0-24277 GCA_041688385.1 Bacteroidia bacterium | reverse complement strand
ATGTCAAAAGAAAAATCCGTCCAGAAAGAGGTGAAGAAAGAATCTTCCAAAAGCCTCAAAGAAAAACGAGCTGATAAAAAAGCGAAAAAGGAAAGTAAAAACAGGCAATAGCCTGTTTTTTTTTGCCCAACCTAATGCAAATACACCTTTACCCCGTCCTTGGATAAGGTAACCGCTATGTTTTCTTGTAAAGTAGTGGCCAGAGAAATACCTACAAAATCAGCATGAACAGGGTAAGATTTGTGCGCACGATCCACCAATACCGCTATTTGTAAACGTTTGTAGGTATACGCCATAAAAGGTTTGATGGCATACAATAATGTTTTACCGGTATGTGCTACATCATCTACAATCACCACCACCTTATTCTGCCAATCGGCGGGGTTTACGCCAATGGTAATTTCATCGAATACCGGATTGTCTTTATTTAGCCGAACCCAAGTCACTTCTACTTTCAGTCCCGACAAATTCCGGAGTTCTTCGCCAATTAGTTCTGCAATTTGAACCCCTCGGTTTTTTACACCAGCGAGCAATAGCTCCTTCTCTTGAAAGTTTTCTTCCCAGATTTGGTAGGCTATGCGTCTGATTTTTTGTTGACAAGCCTCGGCTGAAAGCAGTTGTTTACGCCCCATAACGTCTGTAATTTACGCACGTCCGCTTAGGTCGCGGTATTTATTTTTCCGTACAGCTCCATCCCCTTTTCGTTTTTTGAGGTTCTCCTCGTATTCGGTGTAGTTGCCGTCGAAGTAATAAAAATCACCCGCTCCTTCATAGGCCAAGATGTGGGTACACACCCGATCGAGGAACCAACGGTCGTGGGAGATAATAACGGCACAACCTGCAAAGTTTTCGATGGCTTCTTCCAAAGAACGAAGTGTATTTACGTCAATATCGTTGGTAGGCTCATCGAGTAGCAGCACATTGGCGCCTTGTTTTAAGGTCATTGCTAAATGCACACGATTACGCTCACCGCCCGAAAGTTCTTTAATCTTCTTGCTTTGGTCGTTGCCGTTGAAGTTAAACTTACTGATATATGCTCGGGCATTCACCTGGCGACCGGCCAATAACATGGTCTCGGTACCACCGCTGATAACATCAAAAACCGATTTTTCAAGTTCCAAACCATCGTGGGCCTGATCTACATAGGCTATTTGAACGGTGTCACCCACATTAAACGCTCCGTTGTCGGCCTTCTCGAGCCCCATAACCATTTTAAATAAGGTGGTTTTACCCACGCCATTCGGACCTATGATGCCCACCACACCTGCTGGCGGCAAGGAGAAGTTGAGGTTTTCGATGAGTTTGCGGTCGCCAAACGATTTGTCCACGCCGATTGCTTCGATAACTACATTGCCCAAACGTGGCCCGGGTGGTATAAATAATTCCAGTTTGGCTTCTTTTTCTTTCACATCCTCGTTCAAAAGGCTATTGTAGGAGCCGATACGTGCTTTCGATTTAGCGTGACGCGCTTTGGGTGTCATACGCACCCATTCCAACTCGCGCTGCAATGTTTTCTGACGTTTCGATTCTGTTTTTTCTTCCTGGGCGAGGCGTTTCGATTTTTGATCGAGCCAGCTCGAATAATTACCCTCGAAAGGAATACCCTCACCACGGTCGAGCTCCAAAATCCAACCGGCCACATTATCGAGGAAGTAGCGGTCGTGGGTAACGGCGATAACCGTGCCTTTGTACCGGCGGAGATGCTGCTCCAGCCAGTCGATGCTTTCTGCATCGAGGTGGTTGGTGGGCTCATCAAGCAACAATACATCAGGCTCCTGTAACAACAGGCGGCAGAGTGCTACCCGGCGGCGTTCGCCACCCGACAACTGACCAATTTTTGTATCAGCAGGGGGACACATCAAAGCTTCCATGGCGATGTCGAGGCGATTGTCGATGGTCCAAGCATCTGCTGCATCGAGTTTTTCTTGCACTTCACTTTGTCGGGCAAGGAGTTTATCAAAATCGGCATCGGGATCACCGAAGGCCTCGTTGATCTGGTCGAATTCTTTGAGGAGATCCATGATTTCCTGTACCCCTTCCTGTACTACTTCTTTCACGGTTTTGTTGACATCCAAATCGGGTTCCTGCGAGAGATAACCCACGCTATAACCTGGAGAAAAGACAACTTCGCCTTGGTAGGATTTGTCGATACCGGCGATAATACGCATGAGGGTCGACTTACCCGAGCCATTCAAGCCTAAAACACCAATTTTGGCACCGTAGAAGAAGCTGAGGTAGATGTTTTTGAGGATTTGTTTACCGGCGGGCAGGGTTTTACTCACCCCGGCCATTGAAAATATAATCTTGTGATCGGACATACTGCTGAATTTCGAGGGCAAAGATAAGGGCTTAATCCTCATTTGAAGCGTGCTTTTGAGCGCGCAATGGTTCCAGCTACTTACTTATACTATATGTGGTCAAGCGCGACAACAAAGGCAATCCCATGGCGCAGAAAATGGATTTCCAGCTGCCCACAATCAGCCACAAATCGGTAGAGATTAGCCACGGAACCTTGCCAAAAACTATTGAATAAGCGTAAAATGGCCTAAGGCAACATCTGCCACTTGATTTTACTCCCCGCGTAAACTCCCGCCCCGCGGATTAATCTTCGTTTGTTGGTCAAAATCAAACAATGTCAATCGCCGTAAGGTGTAATAGCTATTCCAATAGGTACGCAGCATCTGGATATAGGCTTGGCGGGCTTGGTCTTTTTCCTGTATGCTCAAGTTGAGGTCGGTAATGCTAATTTTCCCGATAACATACCGCGCTTTGGTTACCTCAAATCGTTTTTGGGCGATGGTATCTGCTTTGGCGGCGACGAGTAGCTGGTCTTTGAGCATATTAAACCGCATGACTTGAAGTATGATTTCCTGCTCAAAGTTGATTTCTTCCTGCTGCACATCTACCTCAACCAATTCGCGGTTGGCTTCGGCCATACGTATGCGACTTTTATTCTGTCCCCAATTAATGAGGGGTACATTTACGGTGAGCGCAACGTTTTGCTGGTCCTGTGGATTGGTATAGGCACTACCGAGCAAAGTACCTCTTTGTGTGAGCCCGAAATTTGCCGAAACGCCTACCTGCACCCCATTATCCCCTTTCATACGGGCCAACTGTTGTTCTGCTTCGAGTCGGCGGCGTCGGAATTGTAATACGGCTTGCCGGTTATTGCGAGATTCTTCTAAAGCTTTTGCAGGATTAACTTCAAAAAAGCGCACATCATCAGGCACAATCAAGGCAACCTTTTCTTGATTGGGGATGCCCAAAAATCGTTTGATATCCTGTCGACGTAACTCCTGGTCTAGCGAGGTTTCTGCTACCCGGTTGCGGGCATTAAGCAGCGACAGTTCAATTTGCAGTAAATCATTTTCTGCAATTTTCCCGAGATCATATCGCCCTTTAGAGATTTTATAAAGTGTATCGGTGTTGGCCAGGTTGATTTCGGCGAGTCGGAAGTTATTTTCGGCCGACAACAACTCAAAAAAGAGTCTGTTTGCTTGCAAAGCGATGTCTTCCATCTGTTCTGTATATGCTCGGCGCGCTTCTTCGAAAACCAGTGGTTCTATCTTTTTCTGCCAATAGAAATCATTGTAAAAAATATTATTCTGAAAGTAACTAACAGATATCGGTGTACTTAAAAAGGATGTGCTGGCATTTACGCCAAATAAATCAATCCGCTGCAAGCTCGTTAGCACCGAAAAACGGCCACCTGTTAGCGGCAAGTTCTGGTCGATGCTTAGCGTCGCCGCACTTGTGGCCAAGGAACGATCTACAAATGCATCGCTACCATCAGGCAAGGTAATCCTTTCAATACTGCGGTTGATGTTGGGGAGCGTGCCATTCAAGTTAAGAGCGGGTAACATGCTCGCTCGATAATTTTTATAGCGCCAATAGTTGTTTTCGAAGTTATTTTTGGTCCGTGCATAGGCAGGCGACCGCATTTGGGCGATACCGATGACCTCTTTCAGACTTAAACGTTCGATGCTTTGAGCCGAGCTCATGCTGTAGCAAAAAAACAAACCAATACACAATAACTTATTCATAACGCAACGATTCAATCGGATTCTGGAGAGCCGCTTTCCGGGCAGGTGTGATGCCAAATATTAATCCAATAGCAGCCGAAACACCAAAGGATAACAAGATGGACAAGGGAGAGATAATTGTTTGTATGTCGGTAAATAATTCAATACCATAAGCCATACTCACGCCCAATACTATGCCGATGAAGCCGCCGCTCAGCGAAATCAATACCGCTTCAAACATAAATTGGCTAATTACATCCTGCTGGGTTGCACCCAATGCCCTGCGCGTACCTATTTCACGTGTTCGCTCCAATACCGATGCCAGCATGATATTCATAATGCCGATTCCTCCCACCAGCAGCGATATTCCTGCGATGGCACCAAGTACAATATTGAAGATATCTTTGGTCCGCTGCTGTTGTTTGAGGAGTTGTTCGGGTATAGTTATCTCAAAATCAACGACTTCATTGTGCCGGCGTTTGAGCATACGTAATATCACCTCAGTGGTTGCGGTTACCGCCTCTGATTCCTTTACCTGTACGACCAAACGGTCGAGCTGGTGGTAGTTTTTAGGTGCTTTCTTTTTGCCATCGCCTTCTTCCTCGCCACCGAAGCTGACCATGCCACCATTTACAAAAAAGGTGTTATCGCTAGAACCGCCAAGCACCGATGCCCGGTTGATGTAACGCCCTAGCACGGTTTTAATGGGCGCATAGATATCCATATTATAGTCGCGTATTCCCAGATTTTCGATTGCCTTCTCCGATACCAAGGTTTCTTGTAGGATGCCCACTACTTGCAGCCAATGGTTGCCTACCTTGATGTAATTACCCACAGCATCTTCGTTCGTAAAAAACTTCTTGCGAATGCTCGCTCCGATAATACAGACGCCCTGTCCTTTGTAAAGCTGTTCTTCGGTAAAATGCCCCCCTTCTTTTAAGGCGAGGTTGGTGATTTCAAAATAGCTGGGCTCTACCCCAACAATACGAGAGCTCCGGCGGATGCCTGCACGGATAACATCAGTTTCGTAAATCAATTCTGGACTTACCTGCAAAACTGTTGGCACAAATTTGCGGATACTCTGGGCATCCGCCATGTCTAGTCCGCGACTAAATCTTTTCGGCTGTTCGACCTTGCCGGTGTTTTCTTCTAGGTCGCCTTCTGTTTGCTCTAGCACAGGTTTAATGACAATATTGTTCACACCAACCAAGCGTATTTGCTCTAAAATTTCTTGTTGCGCTCCGTTTCCGATGGCCAACATCGCAATTACAGCAGCCACACCGAAAATAATGCCGAGCGCCGTGAGCGCCGAACGCATTTTATTCGCTAGCAAAGCATTGACGGCTATGCTCAAATTGCTGAGTAAACGTGCTTTAGTCAAGGTTTGACGTTGGCAAGGGGTTGACTTGCTTTCGGATCTAACAGCACAAAGGATTTTTCTTTGTAACCAACGGGTTCACTCAGTAACACTTTGTCGCCTTCTTTTAAGCCGGCTGTTACAACCACTTCATTTTCGTTGGCATCGCCTAAAGCTATTTGCACTTTTTCGATGCTCAAGCCGCTTTTCCGGTATACAAAAGTGAGGCTATCTTGGTTAAAAACGGCTTCTAACGGCATCACAAGAGTATCTTTTATCGTTTTGGTATAGATGCGGTTACTGGTCGTCATACCTGGCCGAACATTGGTGTCGGTTTCCAGTACTTCTATAACCACTTCGAATACTTTGCTATCGGTATTGCCTTTTTGTTCACCTACATTGGCAACTTGGGTAACCTTACCCCTCAATTTGAGGTCGGGGAAGGCATCCAAGCCGATGTTCACCATTTGGTTGGTGGCCAATTTGCGAATATCAACTTCATTCACATAGGTTTTAGAGAGCATATAACGCAAGTCGGGCAAGGTAGCTACCGCCGGATCCCAGGGAGAGATGGTGGAGCCCACCTTCTTTTTTTGCCCACCCCATTCGCGCATATATATGACCATTCCGGCCTTAGGTGCTTTAATGGTAAACTCCCCAAAAACACGCTGCAGGTTATCCATTTTATTTTTTATCTGCTGCAGATTGGCGCCTGCTTCTGCCATTTTAGCTTCTGCCTGCTGCTTTTTTACGAGATAGTTTTCCCGTATTTGAATCATATCCCGTTGCGTTTTTTCGAGATCCAGTTCCGCTTGGCGGATGATTGCAGGTGGTTCAAAGCGAGATTGTTCGAGGGTAAGTTGTTTTTGTTTGAGACTAAATTCCATGTTCACAATCTCGTCCCGCGCACCACGCAAAGTAAGTGTGGTATCCAGTTTTACTTGTAGAAACTGAGATTCTGCCTTTTCGAGTTCTGCGCCTGTATCTTTAATTTTACCGCTTATTTCGGTCTGGTCAAGAGCGGCAACATACTCCCCTTCTTCTACCACTGTACCTTCAGCTATCAGGTCTTGTATCTTCACCTGCCAGATGCCGACTTGCCTTAAACCTTCCGGCCCATCGATATTTTCAGAGTTTTTAGCAATCAGTTCGCCCGAACTCACGACTACCGAACTAAAATCAGTCCGCTTAACTTCTGCAACTATCTCTACAGCAGCCTGTTCGTCACCCGACCAAAACCAAGTAAATGCCAATACCAGGCCGGCAGTTCCGGCGATTATCCACCAGCGATAACGTTTAACAATTTCCATAAGACAAAACTCTGACCGAAAATAAGAATAACACAACGGCTTACCTTTTATTGGCCGATACTTTACTAAAATTTTAACTTAATAAAACAACTTAGTTTGCGAAAAAAGGGATTGCGATGACCTCTAAGCCATAAAAAACAACTCTTCGAGCATATCGGTTGCCTTGGGTGGCTTAAATCCGGGCAGATGCAATTGGTACAATAGCAGCATATCTCTCAGCGTATTCCGCTTTACTTCTAGCTTGTTGAGCAACCTTTGATCTAACAAAACGGCAATCTGATCCGCACTTTCCGGGCGGGCATAGGCCGAACGTTGGTCGCGCTGTGCTTCAAAACGCCCTTCTGTGAGGTTCAACCAATTCCCACCCGCACCGCGCGCTTCGGGCTGAAAACCCAGTCGGGCCGATAAACCCAATAACAATTGCAGCAAAGCAAAAAGGGGTTGCGGGTGAATATCAAGCAATTGAATATGGTGACTTAGGTAGTCGAACAACTCCTGCTGCCCCTCTTCCTCACGTATAGCGCGGGTGAGCACTTCGGCTGCAAACATCGCAACAACACCACGACTCGGGTCGCTGAGTATGCCATTGAGTACCGGTTCTAACCGTAATTCATTTAAACGCTGGATATCACCTTGGGTTTTGTGGTATACTTCGGCATCTACCAAACACAAAGGCTGCAGCATGCCAGCGGTAATTTTCGCTTTTTGTTTGCGTACACCATTAATCATATACGACTGCATGCCAAATAAATCGGTATACATCAGGGCGATAACGCTGGTCTCACTGTACCGGGTAGTACGGAGCACAATCGCCTTGACTTTATGCAGCATAATTTATTGGATGAATAGGATTTTAGCAGCAAAGGTATCCTGCCCCAAAGCATCAGAACTCAGCACAAAATACACCCCTGTATTCACTTTGCGACCATTATAATCGCGACCATTCCAAGTCGCCTGACCACCGTCGGCCCGGGTTTGGTACACCAGATTACCTTGTACATCTGTGATTTTTACAAAGGCATTGGTGTACAAGCCGTTGATAGCGATTAAGCCATCGAATTCTGGGCGGACAGGATTTGGAAATACCTGGACATCGGTATGCGTTTCGTTACCTGCTGTTGCTGTACCACGGAAACTAACTACACCTTTATCGGTACCCATAAATACTTCACCCGTTTTAGGATCGATGGCGATCGACAACACCACATCCGACAGCAAAGGGCTGTTTTCGCTTGTAAAATGATGAATTTGTTGCTGGCCATCGCTGCTGAACAGCCATGCTCCTGAATTGGTCGCAAACCATTTGCGGTTGGCGCCATCTACTGCTATACCATTGATGACTTCTTGTCCGAGTAAAAACCCGACAAACTGTTCTTGCAACACTTTAATTCGACTGCCACTGTAAGGACCTCTAAAAATGGAAGAGGGATTATAAAAAACAACAGGGCCTTCATTCGTGCCAACCCAAACGGCTCCTTCTTGGTCATTTACCATACAATTCACATTGGGGGAAGGTAAAAAGCCTTGGCCTTCGGCGGTACCGATAAATCTGAAAGCCGTGTTGTCGCTATTCAATATAACCGCCCCTCCGGTGAGCATTCTAGCCCATTTATTGCCAAAATCATCCACGAGCATATCGTTCACATCGGTATACTGTCCCAGATTAAACGACTCCCAACTGCCGTCGGTACGACGCACCGAAATTGGGCTACTCGCGCCGTAGTTGCTCATCCAGAGATTACCTGCGTTGTCGAAGTCGAGACCACCTACCCTTGTATCGCCTATTCCGGTATTCTGATTGATAGAACCTGGTATAAATTCAAGACTTGAATTGGTCGCGTCGTAGGTTGCTGTTACCACCCCGTTCGTCAATACTTTCACCCCTTTGCCCCAAGGAAGCAGATAAATTTTATCTTCTGTAGGATGGCTTACGGCATATACATAGTCAAAAGTTGAATCGAGGCCTGGCGTTAGTCGAGCGTTATAATTAACCCATTGTTGATCTTTAAATTGAAAAACGCCATCTGGTATGTACAAATTAAACCATGCTTCGCCCAAACTACCGGCTGCAACCAAAGGGCCATTTTTTCCTGCACTTAGTTTTAAGGAACGCGCTGTGTAGGGGCCATTCGGCAAAAAACGTTCGCTTACAAATGCGCCGCGAATCAAACCATTAAACGCATCTGCCGCATAAAAAAGTTGCGGCTCTTCGAAATAAATTTGTACGGGTGATGCCTCGAAGTTGGGGGAAGGTGGATACAACAAACCTCCTAGGGTATCCATGGCAATTCCTCGAAAAGTATTGGTCAGTAAGAGGTGATTTTTGCCTGCATGTAAACTGGTATTATCAAATCCCGGGTTAATAACTCGGCCTGTCCAAAGTGTGCCGTCCCAAGCATACAAGGAATCTGCACCTATGGTATAAACCGCATTGCGCCAAGTTGCGATATGCGTAATTTTTCTATCGCCCCATTGTGGTTCTTGTATCCAAAAATTATAGTTCGATAAGTTGGGTGCAGCCAATTCTGCTACGAGCATCCCCGAGTCGGTGGCGGCATAAAAGTTTTGTCCATCGCTGGTAAGTGCATTTACTGGCAAGCGTGTGCCTTCTCTGCCAATGATAAAGGTATTGCGAAACTCGGCCCGCTGCAGGTCGAATTCGACTATGCCAAAAGAAGTGCTGAGATATGCGTACCGTCCACGCAGGTGGATGTGGTTAATTTGTTTCAGGCCGGGTATGTTGGCGCGATTGATAGCATCGAACGACTGAAAACGACCGTTTTTGTACAGATCAAGTTTGCCGGAGCGATAGGCAATGAGCAGCGTTTGATATTCGACCGAAAATTTGAGAAAAGTGATGTCTACGTCCGATAATCCCTGCACTTTGGTGAGCGTGTTGATGGAGTTGTCTTCGGTATCGTAATAAAACAGTCCATTTCGCGTACCGCAGTACACCTTCATACCCGCCTTTTCGACGGTAGTCCCATAGGCATAGGGCAAATGCACCCGCCATTGACCCACAGGAACCTGGGCGTGGCTCGTCAAAACCATCAAACCCAAAAAAACAACCAATCGTAAACTCCGTCGCTGCATAAACACAAAGCTATTATAATTTGAACTCAGCTGCCCCGCTCTTGGTTCAGGGAAGGAGCATATGCAGCAATAACGACCTAAATCGGTCTGAATTGTTGTAAATTTACGCCTCCTTCCCGGCCAAGCATGAGCGACAGCATCAAACACGAGTGTGGTATTGCACTTATCAGACTGAGAAAGCCTCTTTCTTATTATCAGGAAAACTATGGTACCCCCTTTTACGGCTTAAATAAGCTGTATTTATTGATGGAAAAACAGCACAACCGGGGCCAAGATGGTGCCGGAATCGCGGTCATCAAACTGGATGCTGCTCCAGGGGAGCGTTATATCAGCCGAGCACGCTCAGTAAACCCCCAAGCCATCAAAGAAATTTTTGAGCGGGTATACAGCAATTTTGAGGAAGCAAAAAGGCATAACCCAGCCATTTTCGACGATGTGAATCGCATGAAAAAAGAGCTGCCTTATTTGGGTGAGCTCCTTTTGGGCCATTTGCGTTACGGAACCCACGGCAAAAACACCATAGAACATTGCCATCCTTTTTTACGTCAAAACAACTGGAAGACGCGTAATCTGGTCGTTGCTGGCAATTTCAACATGACCAATGTAGAAACCCTCTTCAACCAATTGGTAGAGCTCGGGCAACATCCAAAAGAAAAAAGTGATACGGTCACCGTCATGGAAAAAATCGGACATTTTCTCGACGAAGAAAGTATCGAACGCTTCGAGAAATACTTGGCCGAGGGCTACAGCAAAACGGAAGCACAACAGCTTATTGCCGATAATCTAGATATACAACGCATTTTACAGCGGGCTTCCAAACATTGGGATGGCGGTTATGCCATGGCCGGCCTATTGGGTCACGGCGATGCTTTTGTACTGCGTGATCCCAACGGGATACGCCCTGCCTATTATTATGTAGATGCTGAAGTTGCTGTTGTAACCTCCGAACGACCAGCTGCTGCTACCGCATTTAATGTTTCGCTCGACGAAATTAAACCCATACCACCTGGACATGCTTTTGTGATTCGTGCCAATGGTGATTGGGAAATTGTACCCGTACTCGAACCAAGAAAACTCACCCAGTGCTCCTTTGAGCGTATATATTTTTCGCGGGGAAGCGATTATGCCATCTACAATGAGCGGAAAAAACTCGGTGAATTGGTGGTGCCCGCGATTCTGGAAAGCATTCAAAATGACTTGGAACATACCGTATTTAGTTTTATTCCCAATACTGCCGAAACCGCCTTTTATGGCATGATTAAAGGGATAGAAACCTATCTGAACACAAGAAAAACGAGGGAAATAATGGCCATGAAGGGCAATTACGACCCCGACAAAATTCAAGCCCTGCTCAACCTCCGGCCAAGGGTTGAAAAGGCAGCCATTAAAGATGCCAAGTTGCGCACCTTTATCACCAACGACAACCAACGCGACGACCTCGTAGCCCACATATACGACACCACCTACGGCATACTCGAAGCTGGCGTAGACAAATTGGTGGTCATTGATGACTCTATTGTACGAGGAACAACACTCAAGCAAAGCATTATTCGAATACTCAGTCGGCTGAAGCCGAAAAAAATTGTCATTGTCAGTTCTGCACCGCAAATCCGGTATCCAGACTGCTATGGTATTGACATGTCGCGTATGGGTGAGTTTGTTGCCTTTAGAGCAGCCATTCAGTTACTCGAAGAAAGCGGGCAGTGGAACCTGATCAACGACGTTTACCTGCTCTGCAAAAGCCAAGAGAAAATGCCGGATGACAATCTGGTGAATCACGTAAAAAAAATCTACGCACCATTTACCGATGCAGAGATTTCGACTAAAATTGCTGAAATTGTTAAGCCCGAGGACATCGATATTCCGGTTGAAATCATTTTTCAAACCATCGAAAATCTGCATCTGGCTACGCCAGAGCACAGTGGTGACTGGTATTTCAGCGGCAATTTCCCTACCCCAGGCGGTAACCGAGTGGTGAACAAAGCATTCATCAACTACATCGAAAAAAACAACAGTCGGGCATATTAAAAAAAAGACGACCAGCACGTTTTGCTGGCCGTCAAATAAAAGGAAAAGCCCTGCCTCTCGGCGGTTGAATTAAAATTAGCAGATTTACATTTTTGTATAGCATGTTTACTAAAATGTAAATCAATTTGTATAGTGGCCTGTCCAATTTGGGCACATGACACACGCCGGTGAAATCATCCGAAAAGCCGTAATTACACACGGAATCAAACATAAAATATTAGCTGACAAATTAGAAGTCAGTCGTCAGACACTTTACAATCTATACGAAAGTGTCGATATAGATTTGGCCATGATCATTCGAATTGGCGCCATCCTCAACGACCCTCTGGATGAATTGCTGCAAAGGCCCGAGTACCGCAATGACCCACGTATGAGTATTGCCGCAGAACCAAGCAAAGAGGATCTCAAGGCTGAAATCGACTACTGGAAAACCCGTTATATCGCCTTACTCGAAAGTATTACCGAGATACTTACCGCCCGCGAAAAAAAACAATTGAAACCGGGATAAACCTCGGCTGTGTCTGCCTGACTGCCTCTCTTCCAAAACTTCCAAACTACTGCATGCGCTGCATCAAACGAGTCGCGACGGCCACCAAAATAAGACGTGTTTCGTTATCTAAATCCTTTTTCAGATAAATCATGCCTTTGTTCATGGTGTTGACTGTGGCTTTTACTTCACCCGCACAAAAAAAGTTGTAACCTAAATTTGCAGGTAATTTAAAGGCCGTGCCTACGTGCTGCTGATGTCCATTACTATTTAATATCCTTTGGTAGTGCTATAAAACCTTCGGTGGGCGCAAAACGTGTATTGGCGTCGGGGTTAGTTCAACCGATAAGCAAACGCCCGTTTCCGTGCTGGAAGATGCACTGCGCCGGGAAAAATTTGCTCGTACTGAATAGGCACACCAAAACAATTACGCACCGCAGGCACTTCAACCGTTTTGAAGGAATTAACCGCCACGACCATAGCCTGGTTACGTTGGCTATCGAACTGCACAAATGAAAATTTTTCTTTTGAGCCGCTGAAGCGAAGAAAAACGAGAAGTCATAGGAGCCAACCCAGCCCCCTTTGAAGCTTTCGGCGGTGAACGCAGCTGCAATTACTTTGTATTTCCAGCGCCAGCCGTTGCGCCTTTCAACGGGACAAATATCGATTTCGGTGGCAGTTTGTCGGTCTATTTGCTGTTGGGGCGTTTTACAAGTGCTTAAAGCTAACAGGCCGAGCAAACCTAAAACTAAATAAGGGGTTTTCATAAAGTTGGGTTTACAGCCGCGACGGAATCGAAAACTAGGTCATAAAACCTGCCAAATGCCTAAGTCTAGCGCAGTAATCGACAGCCCTTACCGAAATCGCTGGATTTGCCGTCAGAGAGAGCGGCTGTTTTTGTAACTTTGTCGACCCCAAAGCAGCACCTATGCAGGCCGAAATCAAAATATACCAGCCAAAAAACCACATCCGACTCGTAACCGCAGCCTCTTTGTTCGATGGCCACGATGCCGCCATCAACATTATGCGGCGGATTTTACAATCGTCGGGTGCCGAAGTTATTCACCTCGGGCACAACCGTTCAGTGGCTGAAATCGTTAACTGTGCTATTCAGGAAGATGCCCAGGCCATTGCCATCACCTCTTACCAAGGCGGGCATGTAGAATTTTTTAAATATATGTACGACCTGCTGCGGGAGAAAGGTGCGCCACATATCAAATTATTTGGCGGCGGCGGCGGTACCATTTTGCCTTCGGAAATTGAAGAACTGCAAGCCTACGGCATTAATCGCATTTATTCACCCGACGATGGCCGTTCGATGGGTTTGCAAGGTATGATCAACGACCTGCTCGAAAATTGTGATTTCGCCACCGGCACCTCGCTCGACGGCGAGCTGAAAAATATCGCCGAAAAAGACCCGCTCGCCATTGCGCGCCTCATTAGTACTGCAGAAAATAGCCCAGCGTTGTATGCCACCATTCGCAACAGCATACGCGCCATGCACGTGACTGATTCAAATACCAAAGTGGTGCCTGTACTGGGCATTACCGGAACAGGTGGTGCGGGCAAATCCTCTTTAGTCGACGAACTCGTCCGCCGCTTTTTAGTCGATTTTTCAACCAACGGAAACATGGAGGAAGGCAAAACCATCGCCATAATTTCTGTCGACCCTTCAAAACGGAAAACGGGTGGCGCCTTGCTTGGCGACCGCATTCGAATGAACAGCATCAACAACCCGCGGGTATATATGCGCTCGCTAGCCACACGCCAAAGCAATCTTGCTTTAAGTAAATACGTGCAAGATGCCGTAGATGTGACCAAAGCAGCTGGCTTCGACCTTATTATACTCGAAACTTCCGGTATTGGCCAGAGCGATACCGAAATCATTGAGCACAGCGACTTAAGTTTGTATGTGATGACACCTGAATATGGTGCTGCCACCCAGCTTGAAAAAATCGATATGCTCGATTTCGCAGACCTCATCGCCCTAAATAAATTCGATAAACGGGGCGCCCTAGATGCGCTACGCGATGTACAGAAGCAGTACCAGCGCAACCACCAACGATGGACCGAAGACCCAGCCACCATGCCAGTATTTGGCACCATTGCCAGTCAGTTCAACGATCCGGGCATGAACCGCCTCTACAAAGCAGTTATCGAGCGCATTGTAACGAAAACCCATGCACCGCTTGAAACGAGCATCGTTGCCAGTCGTGAACAGAGCGAAAAAATCTACATCATCCCACCACACCGCACCCGTTATCTCAGCGAAATCACGGAGAGCATCCACCAATACGACCAATGGGTAGAAGAACAACAAACCTACGCCCAGCAGTTATACGCCATGCGGGAGTCGGTAAATGCCCTCACAGGCCTCAGCAAACCTGGCGAAATTGATGCCGACCTGGAAACCACCATCCAGACCCTCGAAAAAAACTACACCACACTTGAGCGCAAGCTGGCTGGCGAAAACAAACTTATACTGGAAAGTTGGAGTGATAAAATTGCTCGTTACAAAAACCCAGAATATAGCTATCAAGTCCGTGGCAAAGACATCAAAGTAAAAACCCATACCGAAAGCCTTTCGCACCTCCAGATCCCGAAGATCAGTCTGCCGCGCTACAAAGCTTGGGGCGACATCCTTCGCTGGAATCTCCAAGAAAATGTACCCGGTGAATTCCCATATACCGCCGGTGTGTTCCCTTTTAAACGCGAAAATGAAGACCCTACACGTATGTTTGCTGGTGAAGGCGGACCGGAGCGCACCAACAAACGTTTCCATTACGTAAGCCTGGGCTTGCCTGCCAAACGCCTAAGTACCGCCTTTGATTCGGTAACGCTTTACGGCAACGACCCAGACTACCGTCCCGATATTTACGGTAAAATTGGCAATTCAGGCGTAAGTGTTTGTTGCCTCGACGATGCCAAAAAACTCTACAGCGGTTTTAACCTTTGTGACCCTGCCACCTCGGTATCTATGACCATCAACGGTCCGGCGCCTATGTTACTTGGCTTTTTTATGAATGCAGCCATCGACCAACAATGTGAGCTGTACATCAAAGAAAATGGCCTCGAAAAGGAGGTGGAAGCCAAAATCACCGCCATCTACAAAGCCAAAGGTGCAGCTCGCCCTCAGTACAATGCAGCTAGTTTACCTGAAGGCAACAACGGCTTAGGTTTGATGCTTCTGGGTGTTACTGGCGATCAAGTATTGCCTGCCGATGTGTACACCCAGATAAAAACCCGCACGCTTAGCTCGGTTCGTGGCACCGTGCAGGCCGATATCCTAAAAGAAGACCAAGCCCAGAATACCTGCATTTTCAGCACTGAATTTTCGTTGCGTTTGATGGGAGACGTGCAGTCGTTTTTTATCGACCACAATGTGCGCAACTTCTACTCCGTCTCCATCAGCGGATACCACATCGCTGAAGCTGGCGCCAATCCGATTTCGCAGCTCGCCTTTACCCTCGCCAACGGATTCACCTTTGTGGAATATTATGTGAGCCGTGGCATGGACATCAGTAAGTTTGCGCCCAACCTCAGCTTCTTTTTTAGTAATGGCACCGATCCAGAATATTCGGTGATAGGCCGGGTTTCGCGTCGCATTTGGGCCAAAGCCATGAAGCTGAGATACAAAGCCGACGACCGCAGTCAGATGCTGAAGTACCACATCCAGACCAGCGGGCGATCGCTGCATGCCCAAGAAATTGACTTCAACGACATTCGTACCACCTTGCAAGCATTGTACGCGATTTACGACAACTGTAATTCGTTACACACCAATGCTTACGATGAAGCCATCACCACGCCTACCGAAGAATCGGTACGCCGTGCCATGGCCATACAATTGATCATCAACAACGAGTTGGGACTAGCGAAAAACCAAAACCCCAACCAAGGCTCTTTCATCATCGAAGAACTCACCGACCTGGTAGAGGAAGCCGTTCTCACCGAATTTGACCGCATTACCGAACGGGGTGGTGTATTGGGTGCCATGGAAACCATGTACCAGCGCAACAAAATTCAGGAGGAGTCGATGTATTACGAGATGCAAAAGCATACCGGCGAGCTCCCCATAATCGGCGTTAATACTTTTCTGAGCAGCAAAGGCTCTCCTACCATTTTGCCGCAGGAAGTAATTCGTGCAACCACTGAAGAAAAAGAAGCGCAGATTGAGACTTTGCGCCTGTTGGGCGAACGAAACGGCGAGAAATCAGCTGAAATGATTCGTCAAATTCAAGAAGTGGCCATACAAAACGGCAATGTGTTCGAAGGACTCATGGAAGCCACCAAATATTGTTCGCTAGGGCAAATTACCCTCGGATTGTATGAGGTTGGCGGTCAGTACCGCCGGAATATGTAAGGAAGGAAATCAAAACCTTCTATTTCGTCGTATTTGGTTTGATAGGTGGGCTTGGCAGCGGCTCTACTGCGCGGGGGAGTATGCCCTACCAATAGCCAAAGTAATTCGTCCCAATGAACAAAGCCGCACCAGCAGGTGTTACTCTTTTTTAAATACCTAAATCATGTTATACACCCTGATTCTCAATCTATTTATCATGCTTACTCCTCCTGCTAAGTCGGTTTACGACTATACCTTTAAGTCTATCGATGGCAAATCAATGACACTTGCCCAATTCAAAGGAAAAAAAATATTGGTGGTAAATACAGCTTCTGAATGTGGCTATACCAAACAATACAAAGATTTGGAGGCGCTACACAAGAAGTACGGCAACAAATTGGTCGTGATTGGTTTCCCCTGCAACGATTTTGGTGGTCAGGAACCTGGTTCGGAGAAAGATATCGCCGAATTCTGTGAAAAAAACTTCGGCGTTAGTTTTCCAATGGCCGAAAAAGTGGTCATTAAAGGCGACAAACGTCACCCACTTTACCAGTGGCTCATGAACAAAAATTTGAACGGCGTGAAAGATGCTGAAGTCCGTTGGAATTTCACCAAATTCCTGCTTGATGAAAAAGGTCAGCTCATAGAAGTCTTCCCATCGGCTGTTTCACCGCTCGACGAGAAAATTGTTTCGAAGCTTTAAACACTACTTCCTTTTTACAACGGCTGTTTTCTTTTTTAGGAAAACAGCTTTTTTTTTTAAAACGCCTCCCAAGAACAATGTAACAAGTTGTAATTGGCAGCGGGGGAGCGGCTTTGTATCTTTACGCAATTTTTAAGACAGATGTGGGTTAAGCTGGCACGACTAATTCTGAGAAATAGGTTAACGTTATTGGTCGTTTTAGGACTGACAACGGGCTTTATGCTGTGGAATGCGGTGCAGGTAAAAATGTCGTATGAAGGCACCCAACTCATCCCTGCCGACGATCCTGATTTTGTTGCCTACGAGAAATTTCGCCAAACTTTCGGGGTAGATGGCAATATCATGGTCGTAGGAGTTCAGACAGACGACTTATTTCAAATCGAGTTTTTTAACGATTGGGCTAAGCTCACCGAAAAGGTGGGTAGACTGGCCATGGTGCAGGAGGTTATTTCGATAACCAATCTACCTGCGTTGCAAAAAAATTCCGCCACCCGCCGTTTCGACTTTAAACCCATTGTAAACCGCTTACCTCAAAATCAAGATGAGCTGGATGCCATTGCTTTTGCGCTAAGCAACAACAAATTGTATGATGGCATACTCTTAAATAGGGCAACGAATACCACATTGATGGCCATTAGCTTCAACAAAGCTGTACTGAATTCACCACAGCGGGTAGATGCAGTTAAAGCCATCGAAAAGGTAGTAGATGCTTTTGGTATTCAGCATGATGTAGAAATGCATTACTCTGGTATTCCGTATATAAGAACCATTTTTGCGACTAAGGTTGCAGATGAGCTCCGCTTATTCAGCGTGCTAGCTGTATTGGTGACGGCGGTCGCCATGTTTTTATTTTTCCGCTCCTTCTCAACGGTCTTTTTTTCCGTTTTGGTCGTAATTATTGGCGCCATTTGGGCGATGGGCTTGATTCATTTGTTGGGTTACAAACTTACCATGCTCACGGGCTTGATACCACCGTTAATCGTGGTGATAGGCATTCCAAATTGTGTGTATCTGCTGAATAAATACCACAATGAATTCCGCAAACACGGCAATAAAATCAAAGCCCTTGGGCGCATCATCGAAAAAATTGGCATTGCGACGCTTATAACCAACGCCACCACCGCCATTGGTTTTGGTGTGTTTTATCTTACCGACAGCACCACACTCAGAGAATTTGGCTTAGTGGTTTCGGTGAGTATTATGTTGGTGTTTGTAGTGTCGATTGTCCTGATACCTACGGTTTTTAGCTATCTACCAGCCCCGGAGCGTAAACAAATCCAACATCTCGAGAACAAAAAGGTAAGCGACATCATTAATTGGTTTATCCGCTTAAGTACGGATCACCGCAAGACTGTTTTCGCCGTTACAGCAGGCATTTTTATTACTGCCTTATTGGGAATGACCCGCCTAAATGCCCTCAGCTTTATCGTCGATGACATCCCCAAACACGACAGGGTATATACGGATTTGAAGTTTTTTGAAAAACACTTCAAAGGTGTAATGCCTTTTGAGATACTCATCGATACTGGTCGAAAAGGTGGTGCACAGTCGCCTATGCAATTGCAGAAAGCCGAGCAAGTTCAAGCCATCTTTCAGGAATATCCCAATTTTGCCAAACCCATTTCGCTTATTGAAGTAATAAAGGCGGCAAATCAGGCGTATTTTAACGACAACGCCGACTATTACCGCTTACCCAACAGTCAGGAACGCAATTTTGTACTGCCTTATCTCATGCGTTCGCAAACTGGCACCAGTACAGCAGTTAGCTCCTTAACCGATAGCACCCGTCGACTGATACGCATTAGCATGAGTATGTCGGATGTTGGCACCCATGCCATGCGTGACTTATTTGAAGCGGTAAAGCCGCGAATAGACAGCATTTACGAAGGCACCCAAAACAAAGTAATTTATACCGGTAGTAGTCTTATTTTCCTAAAAGGCAACAACTACCTCATCAACAGTCTCATCAGCAGTTTAGCCCTTGCCTTTGGTTTGATTGCTTTCATAATGGGTGGTTTGTTCCGTTCTTGGCGCATTATTGTCATCTCGATGATACCGAATACCTTGCCTTTGTTGGTCACGGCGGGAGCTATGGGCTACTTAGGCATCGCCTTAAAACCATCCACTGTGCTCATTTTTTCGATTGCCTTCGGCATAGCCGTTGATGATAGCATACACTTCCTCACCAAATACAGACAAGAGCTCGAACGGCACAATTGGGACATCCGCCGCACGGTAATTACGGCGCTACGGGAAACAGGCCCAAGCATGCTTTACACCAGTATCATCCTCTTTTTTGGCTTCATTATCTTTTCTGCTTCCAATTTTGGTGGCACCATCGTGCTTGGCATCATGACCAGTACCACATTATTGGTTGCAATGTTCGCTAATTTGATAATTTTGCCCTCGCTTTTGTTGAAGTTCGATAAACGCGATAAACGCGGCTTATTAATTTCAGCTGCCAGCAAAACCGATTCATGAAAACCAATAAATATCCCGAACACAAGCAGCTTGACCTGAGTGCGGTAAATAAAAACATCCGCCAATTCTGGAAAAACGAAAGCATATTTGAAAAAAGCATCGAAAGTCGGGCTGGAGCGCCTGCTTTTGTGTTTTACGAAGGGCCACCATCTGCCAATGGCATTCCCGGCATTCACCATGTGATGGCGCGAGCAATTAAAGATATTTTTTGTCGCTACCAGACCATGCTGGGCAAGCAGGTTAAACGCAAATCAGGCTGGGATACACACGGCTTGCCCATTGAGCTGCAGGTGGAGAAAAAACTCGGCATCACCAAAGATGATATTGGTAAAAAGATTTCGATCGAGGAGTACAACCGCCTTTGCCGTCAGGATGTGATGGAATTCACTGGTTTGTGGGAAGAACTGACCGAGCAAATGGGATATTGGGTCGACTTAAAAGACCCCTACGTGACCTACGAAAACGACTATATCGAGTCGGTTTGGTGGTTGCTAAAGCAGTTGTATGAAAAAGATTTGCTCTACAAAGGTTATTCTATCCAGCCCTATTCACCGGCCGCAGGCACTGGTTTGAGTTCGCATGAGCTAAACCAGCCAGGAACCTACCGCGACGTGAAGGATACTTCGGCAGTGGCACAATTCCGACTACTTCCAAAGTCAAAATTGAAAATTGAAAATTTAGCCGGACAGGGGTTGGATACCGATGTTTTTTTTCTCGCTTGGACTACCACACCTTGGACTTTGCCCTCCAATACCGCCTTGGCCGTGGGAGGCAAGATCGATTATGTTGTTGTCAAGACCTTTAATCCATACACCCATCTGCCCGTAACCGTGGTACTGGCGAAAGATTTATTGTCAAAACACTTTAAAGCCGATGCAGCGGAATTAGCAATGGCTAGTTATGAGGCTGGGCAAAAAATGATCCCTTTTCAGGTTTTGGCCACCTTAAATGGCAAAAAACTCGAAGGATTGGTATACGAACAACTGCTCCCCTATGCACAACCTACAGATGGCGATGCATTTAGGGTTATTTTAGGCGACTTTGTTACCACCGAAGATGGTACTGGTATCGTTCACATTGCGCCGAGTTTTGGTGCCGACGATTTTCGCGTAGCCAAACAAACCGGCATCGGCAGTTTAACGCTGGTTGATAAAACTGGGCGTTTTACCGCCGAAGTAGCCGACCCTATTTTCCCCTTAGCAGGCAAGTTTGTAAAAGAAGCCTACCTCAACGACGCCGAAAAAGAGAAAGAACTGACCGAGCAGCAGGAGAAGCTGAAAAACATCATCCCCAACCTCAGCAAGTATATGAGCGTGGATGAGTTAATTACCCTCAAACTCAAACTTGAAAACAAGGCGTTTAAAATTGAACGCTACGAACACAGCTACCCACATTGTTGGCGTACAGATAAACCTATTCTTTATTATCCACTCGATTCGTGGTTTGTACGTACCACCGCTTTCAAAGAGCGTATGGTGGCCCTCAACAAAACCATCAACTGGAAACCTGAAAGCACGGGGACCGGTCGTTTTGGCAACTGGCTAGAGAATTTAGTCGACTGGAACCTTAGCCGCAGCCGGTACTGGGGCACTCCCCTACCTATATGGCGAACCGCCGACGGTAGCGAAAGCATTTGTATAGGCTCCATCGCCGAGTTGAAATCCGAAATGGAAAAAGCAACTTCGGCTGGCATACAAAACCCTGCTAACATCGATGATTTGCACCGTCCTTATGTGGATGACGTGGTACTCGTGAGTAGCAAAGGTGAACCCATGCGGCGCGAAACCGACCTCATCGACGTTTGGTTCGACTCAGGAGCGGTGCCTTATGCGCAGCATCATTACCCCTTTGACCTCTCCCCGGCCCTTGGCAGCGGAGAGGGGGCGCTAACCAGACTCAAAGGCCTATATCCTGCCGATTTTATCGCTGAAGGGGTGGATCAAACCCGTGGCTGGTTTTTTACGTTGCACGCCATTTCTGTGATGCTATTTGATTCTGTAGCTTATAAAAACGTTATTTCAAACGGCCTGGTACTCGATAAAGACGGCAATAAAATGTCGAAACGATTGGGAAATACCGTTGACCCGTTCAAAACCCTTGACGCCTATGGCGCCGATGCGACCCGCTGGTATATGGTGAGCAACTCCCAGCCATGGGACAACCTCAAATTTGATGTCGAAGGAATTAAGGAGGTGCAACGCAAATTTTTCGGCACCCTTTACAATACCTACGGCTTTTTTGCACTTTATGCCAATATCGATACATTTAAATACGCCGAAGCTGACCTCAAACTGAACGAACGGCCAGAAATCGACCGTTGGGTTTTGTCGTTGTTGAACACGCTTATTCAGGAAGTTGGTGACAGTTATGCGACCTATGAACCTACCCGCGCTGCCCGCGCCATACAAAGTTTTGTAGATGAACACCTCAGCAATTGGTATGTACGTTTGTGTCGCCGTCGTTTTTGGAAAGGCGAATACAATACCGATAAAATAAGTGCCTATCAGACTTTATACCGCTGTTTGGAGGTGATTGGTCAGTTAATGGCGCCCATCGCCCCTTTCTACGCCGAACAATTGTACCGCGATTTGAACGGCATGACGGGTAGGTTGAAGGAAGAATCGGTTCACTTAACCCTTTTCCCGACAGTAGATACCAGTCAGATTGATAGCGACCTAGAAGCACGTATGCAGTTGGCACAGGACATTTCCTCGTTGGTATTGTCATTGCGTAAGCGAGAAAACCTCAAGGTACGCCAGCCATTGCAACGTATACTCGTGCCTATAACGTATCCCGAGATGCAACGCCAGGTGGAGCAGGTAGCTGATCTTATCCTTAGCGAAGTGAATGTGAAGGTGATTGAATTTATCACCGACACCACTGGTATGGTGACAAAAAAAATCAAACCCAATTTCAAAACTCTCGGCCCGAAATATGGTCAGCAAATGAAGGCCATTGCGGTCGCTATTACCGCATTTAGCCAGCACGACATTATCCAACTGGAGAAAGACGGCCGTTATCCGCTCAGCATCAGTGGCCAAACCATCGACTTAAGCACCGAAGATGTGGATATTTTGTCGGAAGATATACCGGGTTGGTTGGTAGCTTCACAGGGAAAATTAACGGTAGCGCTTGATGTTACCTTAACAGATCAGCTAAAAGCAGAGGGCATAGCCCGCGAATTGGTGAATAGAATTCAAAAGTTGCGAAAAGATAGCGACTTCGAAATTACCGATCGTATAGTCGTTGAACTCGAAGATCATGATTATGTTAAGGGTGCTGCGGCACACTTTAAGACGTATATTTGCACCGAAATTCTAGCAACAAGTTTAACCTTGGTGAAAAATTTCAAAGATAGTTTTACCGTCATCGAAATAGATGAACAGGAAATCAAAATCGCTCTAAAACGATAGTCATGGAAAACAAAATCGAAAAGAACCGCTATAACGACGAAGAGCTTCTGGAGTTCAAAACTGTTATCCTTGAAAAACTTGAAGCTGCACGGACCGAATTCAAATATTATCAGGATCAGTTGATGAATGCGAATGAGAACGGTACCGACGACACTTCGAATTCCTATGTGACCCTCGAAGAAGGTTCGGTAACCATGGACAAGGAGCACTACAGCCAGCTGGCGTCACGTCAGCGCAAGTTCATTGACCACCTCGAGAACGCCGTGATCCGCATCGAGAACAAGACTTATGGTATTTGCCGGGAGACCGGTAAATTGATCCCTAAGGAGCGTTTGATGGCGGTGCCACATGCAACCCTTTCGATGGAAGCCAAATTGAAACAGGGCTAAGCCTTGCAAAAGAAACACATTCCCATTCTAGTCGTGAGCCTGGTCCTTTTGGTGGATCAGGCCTCGAAGCTTTTGGTCAAAACCCAGATGTTTTTAGGCGAATACTTCTACGTTTTAGGTAAGTATTTCCAAATATATTTCATCGAAAATAATGGCATGGCCTTCGGCTATGAATTCGCCGGCGATTACGGCAAGCTATTCCTAACGTTGTTCCGCATTGGCGCCGTTGGTTTTATTGGTTACTACATCTATAAAATAGTACACAAGCCTGTTACGCCCAAAGGTGCTGTGGTGGCCATGTCGCTTATACTCGCGGGCGCATTCGGCAATATCATCGATTCGGTGTTTTATGGTGTTGCATTCGGTTACGAGCGGCTTTTTCACGGCCGAGTAGTAGATATGCTCTATTTTCCAATCTGGGAGGGTTTTTTACCCCAGTGGATCCCTTTTATGGGTGGCGAATATTTCATCTTCTTCCGACCCGTCTTTAACATCGCCGATGCCAGCATTTCGACTGGTGTATTGATGATATTGCTTTTTCAAAAGAAGTATTTCGCCACAGTAGAAGAGAAGGCCGCCGAAGAATAAGTCGGGCTGTCCTCGTTCGGGCTGTCCTTGCTCGGGATAGCTTTTGCAGGCTTTTTTGCGTTTT
>JBDNIH010000130.1:0-2293 GCA_041688385.1 Bacteroidia bacterium | reverse complement strand
CCACTGCCAAAGTTGGGCGCGCGAAATTTCTGCGGTGGCCGCGTCTTCCATTAAATTATGAATGGCAACGGCTCCTTGGCCGGCGAGCCAATGGGAGAGATATAAAATCCCTACTTGTATGTTGAGCCGCACACCGGCTTCTGTAATCGGACCGTGAACAGCTACGTTCAACAAGTCGCTGGCCAAAAAATCTCCTTCGGGCTGGCAGCTTTTCTGGTGTGGTTCAGTGCCGAGTATTTTATCAAATTCCTCCTGGGCAATGCCTACCATATGGGGGTGGGCTACCCAAGTGCCGTCGTAACCCAACCGAGCTTCGCGCTCCTTATCTGCCTGCACCTGAGCGAAGGCCAAGCGGTTAGTGGCTTCGTCCTTGCTAGGAATAAAAGCACTCATTCCGCCAATGGCATGGGCCGCTCGGTGGTGACAAATTTGCACCAAACGTATTGCATAAGCGGCCATAAATGGCGATTTCATACTCACCAGCTTGCGGTCGGGAAGAATAAAACTTCGGTGTTCCTTAAATTTTTTAATGATCGAGAAAATATAATCCCATCGACCGGCATTAAGCCCTGTGATGTGCTTTTTTAGCACAAAGAGTATTTCTTCCATTTCAAAAGCCGCCGTAATGGTTTCGATAAGTACGGTTACTTTGATGGTGCCCGGCGATAAACCTAAACTGGCCTCGGTGAAGGCGAAAACATCGGCCCAAAGTGCTGCTTCGAAACGGTTTTCAAGTTTGGGCAAGTAAAAATAAGGGCCACTGCCACGTGCTTGTAATTCCCGAGCATTGAGAAAACAATATGTGCCGAAATCGAAAAGAGAGGCGCTAATCGCGAGCTCACTCAAAGGATTAGGCTGCATGGTTAAATGCCAACCGCGCGGTCGTATGATGAGGGTGGCCGTTTTGGCTTGGAGGGCATAGGCTTTCCCTTTTTCATCCGTAAAATCAATTTGACGCCGGATAGCATCGTAGAGATTTTGTTGGCCTTGCAGCATTTGATCTACCCTGGGACTGGATGCATCTTCAAAATCGGCCATAAAAACTTTGGCCCCTGAATTCAGTGCATTGATAATCATCTTACGGTCAACCGGACCAGTAATCTCAACTCTCCGGTCCATTAAATCGGCCGGTATGGGGCCTACTTGCCAATCGGCTGCGCGGATAGAGGCAGTTTCTGATGGAAAATCAGGCAAAACGCCTGCATCAAAGCTTAGCTGACGTAGCTTTCGTGCCTCCAATAGTTTTTGACGCGGACCTTCAAATCGACGGGCCAAAGCCTGCATAAAGTCGTGGTATTGCTGGTTATACAGCAATAACCCGGTCAAAGGAGCTGTATGCGTAATTGCGTGATTCGTTTCCATTTTCAAAAAGCTAATCTGCGAATTTATACTTTTAGCGAATATTCGCAAAAAGAAAATATGCGCAAAAAGAGAAAATTTTTAGAAAAGCGGCCTGTCGTCATTTTTTGGCGTATTTTGCCTTCATAAAATTTATCATGGCCCTGAGAGAAGAGAATATCCGGCTAATTTTCGGCCTCAAACTGCGGCAGCTTCGCCTCGATAAGGGCTTGTCGTTGTCGGAATTGGCCCATCAAACAGGCATCTCCATCTCCTACCTCAACGAGATTGAAAAGGCAAGAAAATATCCCAAAGCCGATAAAGTAGCCCTGCTCGCCGAAACCCTCGAGGTACCCTACGACCAACTCGTCTCCCTCCAACTCGATCGGCGACTGGCGGCTGTTTCAGACTTGTTACAATCCAATGTATTGTCGGAATTACCCCTCGATATTTTTGGCGTAGAACCCGCCGACTTACTTGAACTTTTAGCCGGAGCTCCTTCGAAATTAAGTGCATTTGTAAGTACGCTTATCGAAATAAGCAGGCATTATGGCCTTAATTTCGAGGGCTTTTATTTTGCGGTACTGCGTTCCTTCCAAGAGATGCACGACAATTATTTTCCCGAATTGGAAGCCGCTGCCATCGATTGTCGTAATTTATTTAAATTAACCCCTACCCCTTTAGGGCCAGAAGCACTTGAACAGCTTTTACAAGAACACTACCACTACGCATTACAATACAGCGGCTTTGAAGATCAACCCGCCCTGCAACAATTGCGTTCTCTGACGCTTCCTGGTCCACCAGCACGTTTAATTTTACACCACCGCTTATCGCCCGAACAACGCGCTTTTGCACTCGGCAGAGAAGTTGGCTACAACTACCTCCGACTCGGCGAACGCTCCTATACGGCCAGCTGGGTAGAGGTGAGCTCCTTTGAGCAGGTATTAAATAATTT
>JBDNIH010000129.1:0-3560 GCA_041688385.1 Bacteroidia bacterium | reverse complement strand
GTGGTTACTTTCCGATACAAAATTTTGAAAATATATTCCCTAGTAAATCGTCTGTAGTCACCTGACCTGTTATTTCACCGAGATAGTGCAAGGCCTGCCGGATTTCTTGGGCGATGAGATCGGTGGGTAATTCGGCATCCATGGCGTGTACCGCAGATTGTAGCGCGGCGTTGGATTTGCCGAGCGCTTCGAAATGCCTCGCATTAGCGACGATAGGTTCGTTCTGAATTTTACCAGCCTCAACCAGCGACAAAAGTTTATTGACCAAGGCATCCAGCCCTTCTTTCTTTTTGGCGGAGATGAACAATACGTCGCCCAATTTTCTGTAGGCTTCCATACCCTCTAGACTTTTCACCTCATCGAGTTTATTGGCAACCAATAAAAGCTCGGCATTGTGTTTAGCCATGCTGTCAAGTTCGGCTTGCAATTGTGCTACACTAGTTTGGGTAAGGTCAAAGAGGTACAAAATAATCGCGGCCTGCCCCATCTTTTCGAAGGTGCGCTCCACGCCGATCGACTCAATCATGTCCTCCGCTTCGCGAATACCAGCGGTATCATAAAAGCGAAATTTAACCCCACCTATACTGAGTACATCTTCAATAACATCACGCGTGGTACCTGGGATATGACTTACAATGGCCTTTTCCTCGTTAAGCAAGGCGTTCAACAAGGTAGATTTGCCGGCATTCGGTCGACCTGCAATAACGGTAGCGACTCCATTTTTTATCACATTGCCCAAGCGAAAACTTTCCTGCAAGCTGCTTACCACCTGAATGATGCGCAACAACAATTCCTTTAACTGGCGTCGGTTTGCAAATTCAACATCTTCTTCGCTGAAATCGAGCTCCAATTCCAATAAGGAGGCGAAATCGACCAACTGCGTGCGCAATCTGCCAATCTCTTGCGAAAAACCACCCCGCATTTGATTCATGGCAACACGATGCGCATGTTCATTGTCAGCCGAAATCAAGTCCGCTACCGCTTCGGCTTGACTCAAATCAAAGCGGCCATTTAAAAAGGCACGGAAAGTAAACTCGCCTGGCTGTGCCAAGCGGGCACCGAGGCGAATGAGCAGCTGAATAACTTGATCGAGAATAAAAGAAGAGCCGTGAAGCGATATTTCAACTACGTCCTCTTTGGTAAAGGAAGTAGGTGCACGGAAAAGCGTAAAAACCGCTTCATCTATTTTTCTGCCGTCAGCTTCCACTATACCAAAATGCACGGTATGAGAAGCTTGCTGGCGGAGGTCTTTGTTCCGACAAATTTGATTGGCCAATTCAATGGCTTTAGGTCCTGATAAACGCAAAACACCTATCGCTCCAACCCCTGCCGGCGTGGCCAAAGCGACAATTGTGTCATCTGTATTGAAAATTTGTGGTCGGTTCATACAAATATGCCATTTAGGCTTTATTTTTCGGTGGCAATCGTATTATGAGTAAGCTGGAAAAAATCCGTCAATGGGCTGTCGACAAAGATAGCCCCATCATCTGTTTTTTGAATGGTACTAATCCGGAAGTAATAAAAACGGCTAAAGCACTGATATTGGACCGCATAGCCGAGGTTATCGTGTTTGGTGATGAGCTGGAGGTCTTTGATGTGTGTAGGATGTACCGCCTAAACGAAACAATGCTGTACGGTGTCGTGAATCCAAACGATCACCCTGAACTAGACCATTACACCGAACTGTATATGGAAGAAAATGGAGAAAGCGATCGAAAGAAGGCTATGAAGGCAGTAAAAAATCCGCTTACCTTAGCTGGAATGTTATTAAATGAAGGTGCCATCGATTTATACATCGAAGATTTGGCCACATTTTGATACCGCTATACAAAACCCTTCTCTAATACCCCCATTCCAAAAAGGGCAAAATCATATTTTACTGGGTCTTGCGCATCAAACTGGCGCAAGGCGCTGGTAAGTATAATAGCATGTTTCCAGTCGCTTTTTTCCGCAGGCAACAGACCTAAACGTGTGGCCACCCGTTGCACATGTAAATCCATTGGCATAATAAGCTCGCTCGGTTTAATTCTGGACCAGAGTCCAAAATCTACACCCTTGTCGTCGTTACGGACCATCCAGCGGAGATACATGTTTAAACGTTTGCAACTGGAATTACTTAATGGGGTAGCGATATGTTTGCGGGTTCGTTGTGGGGCGTAAGAAACGTCAAATACACGCTCATGGAAGGCCGATAATCGTTGAAATGCCCTTTTATCGGAATCCGACTCTGCCACATCTACCGCTAAAAATGCATCCTCTAGGCTATCGAATTGTGCAAAATGTCGCTTTAAAAAATCTATGAGGTAGAGTAAATCGGTCTCGTTAAAGGTGCGATGTACAAATCCGAGCAACTTTTTGAGGTCGGTGGCTTGGTGGTGGCGAACAAAGTCGGTTGGGGCATTGTCCATACGTGCCATCAACTCCTTACTTTTAGCTATGATGGTGGGGCGTTGTCCCCAGGCAAAAATTGCTGCGAAGAGGCCAGAAATCTCAATATCCGTCTTTTCACTAAACTGGTGCGGCACACAAATGGGGTCGGAGCTAATAAATTCCGGCCGGTTGTAATAAGCGTAGGCCTCGTTGAGTTGTTGCTGAAGGCTTTTAAGTTTGGACATCCGTTTTCACGTTTATTGAGCTTTCCGGACTGAAAGTGTCAAATTTCTGGCAGATTAGGTTAGGGTATAACTTCAAAAATTTGATTACATTTCGACTATGAAAGTTGTATTTCTCCTCACCTTTTGTTTGTTCGTGTTGGCTTGTAGTCGTGACGAAGAATGCGTCTGTCCCGCCATCTACACTCCCGTTTGTGGCGATGATGGCAAAACGTATCCCAGCCCTTGCGCCGCCGATTGTGTCCGAATGAACTATACCGCTGGTGCCTGCCCGGAGGCAGATGTATTCCGTATTCAATATTTCGGCGACCCTGCCGTAGATGGCTGTGACTGGATAGCTGAATTGTCAGGCATTGCTTATCATGTTATCGGCCTCCCCGATTCGCTTAAACAACAAGATAAAATGGTGCGTCTGCGTTACCGAAGGCGCCTCGACTCCTACCAGTGCGGTTTAACCATGGGTTACGAAAGGCTGGATTTACTGAATGTGCTGCCGCTTTAGATTTTAGCCAGGGCTTGTTCCAAATCGGCTATCAGGTCTTCTACGTCTTCCACCCCAACGCTGAGGCGCAATAATCCATCTTCAACACCTGCCTTTAAACGCTCTTCGCGCGGAATACTCGCGTGTGTCATGCTGGCGGGGTGACCGATGAGTGATTCTACGCCGCCAAGTGATTCGGCTAGACTGAATATTTCCATAGAGGAGGCGAGTTGCATGGCTTGGTCATAATTGCCGCTTTTGAGCGTAAAAGACAACATTCCGCCAAAATCCGACATCTGTTTTTTCGCGATGGCATGGCCCAGATGGTCTTCGAAACCCGGCCAATTAACCAATCCAACTTTTGGATGTTGCCGCAGATAAAATGCCACCTCTCGGCCGTTTTCGCAATGTGCTTTCATGCGGAGATGCAAGGTTTTGATACCCCTTAAGACAAGAAAACAATCTTG
>JBDNIH010000128.1:0-2688 GCA_041688385.1 Bacteroidia bacterium | reverse complement strand
ATCACTGGTAGCTCTTGAAACAAAAACTGACCAATATCAATTAAACCACCGAAAGCGATTGAAAAACCAGGATAACCCATTTTCCAGCTAATGCCGTTATACCGCTCTTCCTCAACAAAAATACCATTATCAAAAGAACTAGAAGTTAATGCGGTTGGTAGGCCATTGGCATCATAAGAAAAATTAGTAAATCGTCCGTTAACTACCCAGGCTGGTACAGGAGCAAAGTCATCCCAAGTATACTGAGTGGCTTGCGATGGAACACCACCCGTATAATTGATTTGCAGCGAGTCACCACTTGAGAGCACCAAGGTGCCATTGTCCTCTTCAAAAACAAACACGGATGTTTGGTTGCCCTGTGCGTCATAATTCATGGTAAATCGTGCAACGACTGCCGGAGGGGTGCCAGGCAAAATCTGAACTAGTTCGATACGTGTCGTGCGTCCCGCCGCATCGTAGGTATACTCGTAAGAAGCGTCGTGGACTGAAGAACCTCCCATATCTGAGTAGAAAATAATACTCGATATTTTTCCAAAATTGGTATATCTAATTCTGGCTTGGTTCTCCAATTGCCAAGCTGATCCATCCCAGCCGTAGGTCAACATTGAATCTGGAAAACCAGAAGCCGCTACACGCAACTGTGCATCGCTCATGTATAAACGTGTGTCTTTCATGAGCTTTTCAACTTTAGGATTCATTTTTTTCAATCCAAAAGGTAAATCTGTTTTTCCTGCCTGAGCAATAAAGGCCAGGAGAACTAGTCCAAGGGTTAAAATTTGTTTCATGATTGTTGAGTTAGTTTTTTGTACTGCAAAATTAGGTTGATTTCTATTGTATTCGCATGTAACTACGCGTTGAAAATGTTAAATAATTGGCTTTATATGATAAATATATTAATCAGGGTAGCTCATTGAGTGTTTTCGATTGAACAGGGAGTAGCGTTTAATTTGATTTGCTAACTTCATAACATTACCGCTTTTGAACTTAACTTCGCAAAACACTTGCGCATATGTTGAACTATATCCATTGGAACGTACATCCTGAAATATTTCCCGATTTTTTGCCTGTTCGCTGGTATGGCATATTGTTCATGTCGGGCTTTGTGTTTGGGTATTATATGCTTGAACGCATATTTAAAGCCGAAAACAAACCAGTGGCCTGGCTCGATAGCTTATCATTGTATGTAGGTGCGGGTACCATATTAGGTGCAAGACTCGGCCATTGTCTTTTCTACGAACCTGCTTATTATCTCAGTCACCCCATCGAAATACTCAAAATATGGGAAGGCGGTTTGGCCAGTCATGGCGCAGCAATCGGCATATTATTATCGCTTTGGCTTTTCTCACGTAAGTTCAAGGAGGTTAACTTTCTTTGGATTACCGACCGCCTCGTCATTGTAGTGGCCCTTGGCGCGAGCTGTATTCGTTTAGGCAATCTAATGAACTCCGAAATTATTGGAGGCGCAACAACCCTTCCTTGGGGTTTTATTTTTGAGCGTTTGGGTGAGGATTTCCCTCGGCACCCAACCCAGCTCTACGAAGCCTTTGCCTATATGATCATTTTCATCTTTCTTTTCCGGCAGTACTGGCAAAACAAGGCAGGTCAGTATTCGGGGCGCTTATTCGGCCTATTTCTTATTCTGGTCTTCGGATTCAGATTTTTTATCGAATTTATCAAGGATGTGCAAGTTGATTTCGAGAAATCGATGGCATTGAACATGGGCCAATGGCTAAGCGTACCTTTGGTTTTACTAGGCGTGGTATTGCTCATGCGCAGCCGAAAAATGGCACCTAAAACGGCTTAGTAAGTCTGCAAGAAACGTTTCGACGCCAATATATCGTCGTGTAATAATCTGTCTTCATTCAAAAAAGAAACTTCCGAACGGTAAGCCAGCATCAAATTGGTTAGGCTGGTAGATGTTTTCCAATCTCCTCTGAGCTCAAATGCCTGAGCGGCGTTCATAAGCTCAATGGCCAATATAGTTTGCACATTTTCTAGGATGCGGTGAAGTTTGGTGGCTGCATTGGCGCCCATACTCACGTGGTCTTCTTGTCCGTTCGAGGAAGTAATTGAATCGACGGAAGCAGGTACTGCAAGTTGTTTGTTCTGACTCACAATGGAGGCAGCGGTATATTGGGGTATCATCATGCCACTATTCAAACCTGAATGTGCAATTAAAAAAGCCGGCAAACCACGGCTGCCCGATATCAACTGATAGACACGCCTTTCACTAATTGATCCTATTTCGGCCATGGCAATGGCCAAGAAATCTAAAGCATAAGCCAGGGGTTGTCCATGAAAATTACCAGCCGAAATAATCAAATCCTCATCAGGAAACAGATTCGGGTTATCGCTCACCGCATTCATCTCGGTTTCGAAAACGGAGGCTGCATATAACCAGGTATCGTAACTCGCCCCATGTACTTGCGGAACACAACGGAAAGAATAGGGATCCTGAACCGTTGCTTTTTCGCGGGCTGCAGTCTGGCTGCCCGCCAACCAATTGCGGATACTTGCTGCCACTTGCTGCTGGCCAGTGTGTGGCCTCACTTCATGCACCAAGGGATGAAACGGCTCGGTCCGACAATCAAAGGCCTCCAACGACAAAGCAGCTATCATATTGGCCTGGTTTAGCAGCTGTTCCCCTTGAAGTATAGCATAAACACCATAGGCAGTCATAAACTGGGT
>JBDNIH010000020.1:0-2663 GCA_041688385.1 Bacteroidia bacterium | reverse complement strand
CATAAAAACTGTAGGCGGCATGAGGCTGTTTCAAAAGCAAAAAGAATGCTTACCAAAATAGAAAAGCAATTTGGTGAATATCAAGGAAGATTTTATTGCACCATTCAATTAACCGGAATTAGTGAACTTGATAGAAGCGATGTGCTTCAGCAGCTTGAGAAACATTTAAACGACTTGAAAAGAAATATCGAAAAACAATTATTACAAAACGATAAAATTGTAGATGGTTGTTGGAATGATAATTACCAAGAAGGATATTATCTGCCACCACTAAAAGAAGATTTTAAAATTGCAGAAGCATTGAATGAGGTTCATTCATTTATTTGGAGTAACTATCCAGAAATCGAGGAGAAAAAATCAGAGCCATTTATTTTTACATCTGAAAGTCCAGAGTTAAAATTTCAAGAAGCAAAAAGGTTTTTTAAAAACAATCCAGTAAACGGATTTTTACAGGAAACTTTCGGTGTTTTTGAAAATGGGGAAAGTAAAAAATTATACCCATTTACATTTTCGCCTAATGAATTGTCAAATGCTACGAGTGTGTATGTGCAGTACGTTTAGCCTTGCCGCTAACATATTTATATCAGAACCTTATTTCACTTAATAAAACAAAACAATCATGAGTACACAAAAAACTTTATTAGAAAATGACAGCCAGTTATCTTGTCCAGGTGCCGCTAACACCAGTGTTTCTGTTCCTGAGATTAGGGTCAGATTTTTCCCAAAAGATACAGACGAAACCTTTGATGGGACTGTTATTGACGAGAAAACAAACTACTATGTAGTAAGACCTGACCAAAATTTAATGTTAACCCAAAATTGGAATAAGAGACGTTGCAATGTAATTTGTTAACATTGATTCTAACAGCGCTCGGCTTAGCGAAGTGGCGGAACCAGATGCTAAATAGAATTACTAAACTTGAAAAATGCAAAAAATTGAAGTAAACGGAGAATTGCTTTTTGAATTGGAAAGCAAACAGGCTTGGGTAAATAGAGTTCCAAGAATATTACCTAATAAAACAAGAGGTGCTGAACAATGGATTTGGGTAGATAAAAATGGAAATATTTTTGAATGTGGTGCAGATTTTATGGCTGCCGAAAAATCAGAAACTTATCCTTGTAAAGTTTATCGTTTGCAAAATGTCGCTGGTGTGGTTTAGCGTAATTGCTAACATATTTCAACCCGCAATTGCGGTTATCCATTTCCTGAATAATTAATTAATTAATTAATTTAAAATAAGCAAGAGCCCTGATAACACAGGGCTTTTGTGCTTGTTATCCACCAAAAATAAAAAACGGACATTTGTCCACTTGTTTCGGTTTTTTATTACATTCTTTTACTCCCTACAAAGCTTAAGCCGTTAAAGCAGCTAAATGGGATTGAGAAAAAACATACAGGATTTAGCAGGTGAATTAATCCTGCGTGCAATCGAAAAACGATCTGGCACAGGTGCTGTAAGTAACCTCACTAGCCCAGCCGATTGGTTGATGAACCTAGGTGGCGGTGGGGTAAAAACATCTACCCCCGTTAATACACGTACCAGTCTCCAACTATCAGCTGTATACGGTGCCATCCGTAATATCAGTAGCGATATCGGTTCTCTACCAGTACATCTCATTAAAGAGTCTGGCTCACAACGCATCAAACTTTACGACCATCCGGCATACCTGCTATTGAGCGGTAAAACAAATGAGCTCATGCTCAGCCGTGATTTTCGCCGTATGATGCACGCGGTAAAATTGCTGCGTGGTAACAGCTATGCGGTAATAATACGCGACAATGCTTCACGGCCAATTGCGCTCATCCCTATCCATCCAGATAAGGTAACGGTAATGGTGAGCGCAACCTATAAAGTAATTTACCGCGTTTCCGGCGCTGGCCTAGTTGATCGTAACTACGACGCCATGGATATTTTGCATTTCAAAGATTTTAGTTTTGATGGCATAATTGGCATTAGCCCCGTTCAATACGGTGCGCACAGTTTCGGCATTAACCTGGCGGCTCAAGAGTTTGGCGATAACTACTTTGCCAACGGCGCCAATGGTGGTGTGGCCCTCAAGTTCCCGAATGCCCTCGATGATAAGCAGCTCAAAATTGTTAAGGACTCGTGGATCGAAACCGGAGCTGGTTTAAAAAACAGCCACACGGTGAAGATACTTCCAACCGGCGGCGACTTAGCCCGCCTAAGTGTTTCGCCCAGCGAGGCTCAAATGCTCGAAACCAGGGAATTTGGCGTTGAGGAAATAGCGCGTTGGTTTCGCATACCGCCGCACATGCTGCAGCAGTTAGGTCGCGCAACCCATTCTAATATTGAGCAGCAAGCTATTGAGTATACCCAGTACACCTTAGCCCCACACGTAGCTCAGGAAGAGGAGCAGTATCGCACCAAGCTGCTCACCGAGCAAGAAAAAGCCACTGGCAACTACAGCTTTAAGGTAAACATGGATGCGCTCCTACGTGGCGATATCCAGTCGCGCACCGAGGCATACAAGAACTTGTTTTCAGTAGGCGCAATATCGCCAAACGAAATTGCCGATCTCGAAGATATGAATGGCATGGATGGCGGTGATAAGCGCTATGTGCCATTAAATCATATCCCTGTGGATTTGGTAGAGAAGTATTTTGAGAACGGTCAAAAATTAAAGGAGGCTAGAAATGAATT
>JBDNIH010000127.1:0-59295 GCA_041688385.1 Bacteroidia bacterium | reverse complement strand
TCTGCCGTTTCGCACTAGATTTAATTTACATTTGACTTCGTCTCCGCCCATGTTTAAATCTTCCGACTTTTTTGATCAGGTGTACCAAGTCGTACGCCTCGTGCCTGCCGGCAGGGTAACGAGTTATGGTGCCATTGCCAGCTATTTGGGCAGTAAGGGCTCGGCGAGATTGGTGGGTTATGCCATGAATGCCGCCCATGGCCAAAACCCACCCGTGCCAGCGCAACGGGTTGTAAACCGGAACGGCCTGCTCACCGGCAAACACCACTTTGCTTACCCCAACCACATGCAGGAGTTACTTGAAGCAGAGGGGATAATTATAAAAGAGGACCAGGTGATAGATTTTAAAAACCGTTTCTGGGATCCGGCTGTTTCTCTAGCATTATGATTAGTGCACGACAGCTTCAGCAGTGGATAGACGAAGGGGAGCACGACCGGCAGGACTTTAAAGAAACCATCAGTTCCTCCCTCAAAATCGCCAAAACAATTTGTTCTTTCGCCAATACACGCGGCGGCCGGATCCTGATAGGGGTACGCGACAACAAAGCCATTCGCGGCGTTCAGGTGGAAGAAGAAAAACACATGATCGATACCGCAGCAGGTTTTTTTTGCAAAGCGCCCGTAGAGATAAGCTACGACCTTGCCGAAATAAATGGCAAACAGGTACTGGTGGTATATGTGCCTAAAGTCGACAAAAAACCCATTTACGCACGCGCCGACGATCACCTGTGGTGGGCCTATATTCGCGTTGCCGACAAAAGTGTTCTCGCAAGTAAACTTGTGTTGGACGTACTAAAACGTGAAAGTTCTGGCGATAATAGCCTGATTCAGTTTTCATCCAAAGAAAAAGGCCTGTTAGAGTTCCTTGAAAAAAATGAACGGATTCAACTCAAGCCGTTCTGCAAACTCGTAAACATTTCCCCCTGGCGGGCTCGTAAAATTTTAGTGAACCTCATCAGCGCTGGGGTAATTCGGGTGCATACAACAGAAAAACTAGAGTTTTATACCTTAAGCTAGCCGCGCAAGACAGGGCCTTCAGCTCGTAGCACATAATTGGTGCTTTTGTGCCAAAGCGCCAACTGAAAAGACGAAATAAGCAAGCTACTATCCTTGTACAAGTGCCTATCTTCAATGTGCAATAAGACACCCCTTTTTTGTTTGGGATAAACCAGCTACAGCCCAACTCATTAAAACCAAAAACACAAAGCTATACTTCATCCTTGTCCTTCTCTTTTTCCAACATTGCTTTCCAGTACAAGCCCAACCCCAGCACAATCAAACTCAAGCCTATAGCCGATGCAATAGTAGCTTGTGAATGATTAAATGTACGCAAAGCCATGCCGAGTAATAACAGGAGTCCGCCACTCAGGTATAGCCACAATCTTTCACGCACTGGTTTGATTCTCATGATTCGACCATGAAGTTACGCCTTCAAAAGCTTAACTTAGCCCAATTTGTGAAGCACAGGCTTTATAAAAAAACCATTTACTATGCCCAGAGATCCTTCCATCCGCTCAGTCCTTATCATCGGTAGCGGCCCCATTGTTATCGGACAAGCCTGCGAATTTGACTATTCCGGCTCTCAGGCTGCCCGCTCACTGAAAGAAGAAGGCATAGAAGTATCCCTAATAAACAGCAATCCGGCGACCATTATGACCGATCCGGTTACGGCCGATCATATTTATTTGCTTCCACTTACGGTTGAATCGATAGAACAGATACTCGAAGAGCGCAAAATAGATGCTGTGCTCCCTACGATGGGTGGGCAAACCGCTCTCAACTTGTGTAAAGAAGCAGATGAACTCGGCATCTGGGAGAAGTTTGGTGTGCGCATGATAGGCGTAGACATCAACGCCATCGAAAAAACAGAAAACCGGGAAGAGTTCCGAAAACTGATGATTGAACTCGGTGTAGGAGTAGCCCCATCCCGTATCGCCAACAGTTTTCTAGAAGGAAAAGAAGCCGCTGAAGAAATTGGTTTTCCGCTGGTCATCAGGCCAAGTTATACTTTGGGTGGTACGGGCGGTAGTATTGTTCGGCACAAAGAAGACTTCGAAAAGTTACTCGTGCGTGGTCTCGATGCCTCACCTACCCACGAAGTGCTCATCGACAAAGCTGTTCTCGGCTGGAAAGAATTCGAGCTCGAGCTGCTCCGCGACAACAACGACAACGTTTGCATCATTTGTACCATCGAAAATTTCGACCCGATGGGCATACATACCGGCGACTCCATCACCGTGGCACCCGCCATGACGCTAAGCGACACTGGTTTCCAGCGAATGCGCCACGAAGCCATCCGCATGATACGTGCCATTGGCAACTTTGCAGGTGGTTGTAATGTGCAGTTTTCGATGGATCCCGACACAGAAGATATCATTGCCATTGAAATTAACCCGCGTGTTTCGCGCTCCTCCGCACTCGCGTCCAAAGCAACCGGCTACCCTATCGCTAAAATTGCCGCTAAGCTAGCCATTGGTTACAATCTCGACGAACTGCCTAACCAGATCACCATGAGTAGTTCGGCATTTTTTGAGCCAACACTCGATTATGTAATTGTCAAAATCCCGAAGTGGAATTTCGATAAATTCCATGGTGCCGATAGGACATTGGGTTTCCAGATGAAATCGGTAGGAGAAGTGATGGGCATCGGTCGTAGCTTCAACGAAGCTTTGCAAAAGGCCTGTCAGAGCTTAGAAATCAATCGCATGGGTATCGGTGCCGACGGCAAGCAGCTTCGCAATCTTGAAGAACTCATGAGCAGCCTCGAGAAGCCGAGCTGGGACCGCCTCTTCCATATCCACGACGCTATGTCGCTGGGGGTGCCCATTAAATCTATCGAAAAAGCCACGCGCATCGACCGCTGGTTTCTAAATCAAATCCAGCACCTGGTACACTTGGAGCAGGAATTGCGCCGCTACAGTTTGAGCAACGTGCCCCGCACCCTGCTCGATGAAATGAAAAAAAACGGCTTCAGCGACGCACAAATCGCCTATATACTCGGCGAAACGGTAGATGAAGATGATGTCCGTGCCCGCCGCAAAGCACTCGGCCTAAACCGCGTTTGGAAGCTCGTGGATACGTGTGCCGCCGAATTTGAAGCACAAACACCTTACTATTATTCCACCTACGACGTTGAGAACGAATCCATCTCCTCCAACAAAAAGAAAGTGGTCGTTCTGGGGTCAGGCCCAAACCGGATTGGACAAGGCATAGAGTTCGACTATAGCTGTGTACACGGCTTGCTCGCCGCCCGCGAATGTGGCTACGAAGCCATTATGATCAACTGTAATCCTGAAACGGTTTCAACCGACTTCAACATGGCCGATAAACTCTATTTCGAGCCGGTTTTCTGGGAGCACCTCATCGATATCATTGAGCATGAAAAGCCCGAAGGGGTCATCGTGCAGCTCGGTGGACAAACCGCGCTGAAGTTGGCCGAACGGCTTGAAAAAAACGGGGTCAAAATCATCGGCACCAGCTATGGCAACATGGATTTGGCCGAAGACCGCGGCTTATTTTCAGACCTACTCAAACAACTAGATATACCCTATCCTGAATATGGTGTAGCTCAAACAGCCGAAGAAGCCATCGAAATTGCTAAGGAGGTCGGCTATCCTGTATTGGTTCGCCCGAGTTATGTACTCGGTGGCCAAGGAATGAGCATTGTCATCAATGAAGAAGAGCTAGAACATGCAGTTGTGGACCTGCTTCGTAAGATTCCAGGCAACCGCATCCTCATCGATCATTTCCTTGACCGTGCCATGGAGGCTGAAACCGATTGCATTTGCGACGGTACCGACGTTGAGATTATGGGCGTAATGGAACATATAGAGCCGGCCGGTATTCACTCGGGCGACTCTAACTCCGTACTTCCGCCATTCGGCCTCTCCCCACTGGTAGTTACCCTCATGGAAGACTATACAAAGAAGCTCGCCCATGCCTTAAATATTTTGGGCCTGATGAACGTGCAGTTCGCCATCAAAAACGACATCGTTTATGTAATCGAGGCCAACCCAAGAGCCTCACGTACAGTGCCTTTCCTCGCAAAAGCTTATAATGTGCCTTTCGTTAATATGGCCACCAAAGTGATGTTGGGTGACAAAAAATTGAAAGATTTTGACATTAAAAAACGATTAGAAGGGTGGGCAATTAAAGAACCTGTCTTTTCTTTCGAGAAATTCCCGAACGTAAACAAAGAATTGGGTCCCGAAATGAAATCGACAGGTGAAGCCATCCGTTTTATCAAAGACCTGAAAGACCCGTATTTCCGCGATTTATATAAACGAAAATCGATGTACCTCAGCCGTTGATATGCATATACTCCTCATAGAAGATGAAAAAAAGGTCGCTGCCTTCATTCGTGAAGGACTCGAAGAGCTAGATTTTGTGGTTTCGGCCGCATTCGACGGCCCTGAAGGCGAAGCCCTAGCCACCGAACAGGCATTTGACCTGGTTTTGCTCGACCTCATGCTGCCCGGCAAAAGTGGGCTGGAGGTTTGTGTTGCTTTGCGCGCCGCTCAGCCCGGCTTACCTATCATCATGCTCACCGCACTAGGAACCGCTGCCGATAAAATTGCCGGCTTTGATTCCGGAGCAGACGACTACCTCGTCAAACCTTTTGAGTTTTCGGAATTAGTTGCACGCATAAGAGCGCTTACCCGCCGTTCCAAACAAATCGACCACGAACATCGGATGTTAAAAGTCGGCCCCTTGGAGCTCGATTTAGACAAAAAAATAGCCTTACGGGACGAGAAGACGATTACGCTCACAGCCAAAGAGTTCGCCTTGCTGGAGTACCTCATGGTGAACCGAGGCAAGGTTTTATCGCGTGCACAAATTGCAGCCGACGTTTGGGATATCCATTTCGATACCGGTACGAATGTGGTTGATGTTTATGTAAATTTTCTTCGAAAAAAGGTAGACCGGGATTTTGAACCCAAACTTTTGCTTACGCAAATTGGCATGGGTTATATGATTGACGCCTGAAATGCAAATTCGCGCCCGTTTAACCATTTGGTTTGTGATTATCGTTGCGATAATCCAGCTGGGCGCCTCAATGGCCATCTATTGGACAGCAAATAAGCACCGCGAGAAGGAATTCTATGAAAAGATGAAGGCCAGCGGCATCAGCAAAACGTTGATGCTTATGGAGTTTTCCGATACAAAACCTGAACGTTTACGCGATCTTGAAGAACTATCGACCACCTTCCTGCCCAGAGAAGAGGTGCTCATTTACAATTACAAAAACGACATCGTTTATATCTCTGATCCAAAACAACGCTTGAGCATCTCCCACGACCGCTTAGACGAGATTAGGATTAAAAAAGAAATTCGTTTTGAGCAAGACAGTTATGAGCTAGCTGGTTTTATGTTCACCGACCGGTACAATAGGCTAGTGGTAATAAGTGCGGGTATAGACACCAATGGCTGGGAAAACCTTGAATTTTTGCGAGGAATGCTCGTACTCGTCTATCTTTTAAGCTTAACCGTTGTGTCCATTCTCGCGTGGATTTATAGCGGTGGAGCACTTCGGCCCATTCAGCAAATTATGCGACAAACCGACCAGTTGAATGTCGCCCGCATTAGCGATCGTTTACCCAAACCCAGCAGCAAAGATGAACTCGGCAAGCTCACGCTTACCATAAATCGTTTGCTCGACCGTATCGAAACAGCTTTTCAAATGCAAAAACAATTCGTAGCCAATGCTTCCCACGAATTACGAACACCATTAACGGCCATCAAGGGGCAACTAGAAGTTGTGCTGATGAAAACCCGCACACCAGAAGTTTATGCCCAGAAGCTAGAAAGCCTGCTGGCTGATATTCGGCAGCTCACCACCATCACCAATCAGCTCTTGCTGTTGGCACAGGCCGATACCGCCCAAACCAAGGAACACTTTGGACAAGTTCGCATTGACGAGCTGCTCTTCAATTGCCAGTCCAGCTTACTGAAATGGCGACCGGGCGTTCAAATTCTAATCATTTTTGATGAAGCCTTAGACACAGCCGATGACCTTAGTGTTCAAGGAAATGAAGAGCTCCTTTCCGCTGTTTTCTACAACCTCATCGAAAACGGCATTAAATACAGTTATGGGAAAGATATCCATGTCCGGGTCTTCAAACAGGACGACAGCCTGTGTATTCGTGTTGAAGACCAAGGCATAGGCATTGCACCAGCTGCGCTTGACAAAATATTTCAACCTTTCTTTCGTGCTGGCAATGTCGCTGATATTCAAGGAAATGGACTAGGTTTATCGCTGGTTGAAAGGATACTTGTCATGCACAATGGCACACTGGAGGTTCAGTCCGTATTAGGCAGCAGTAGTGCTTTCACGGTGAGGCTCTTTACTTGATTTAATTATTTTTTAATTGTTGAATAGTCGTAATCGCGAATAAGATGTGAATATTTGTATCCGATAATTTATGCTCAAAATAAAAAATACGAACGTAGGTGCAGGTTTAATGCTTGGCGGCCTTGTACTCGCCATTGCTGCAAGCATGGGCGGTTTTTATTTGGTATTGAACAGGGAGTACCTGCGTCAAAGTCTGAATAAAGAAAAACTTGCCCATGAGCGCGTTTTTTCAGAAAAATTATTGACCGATAAAGAGCTAACCCATAAAAACACCCAGCTAGAACAGCTTGAAAAAGCCAATCAACAGCTAACTGTTTACCTAGGCAATACGGTTGCTTCGCTCGATGAAAAAGGAGTTTTAATGCACCAAATCGTCAGCAATCAAACTGAAATTAAGTCTGTACAAAACCAATTGGAGCAAATTGATGGCTCAACCGAAGCGGTTCAGCAGCAAGTAAGTAGGCTTTCCAAAACCATTGAGCAACTCATTGCCAAAAACAACCAACTGCTCAAACAAGTAAACCAATTATCGCTCGACAACCACCAGCTTAAGGCCACCAACAATGTCATTACCATCCATAAGGGTATTGGTCGGGCATTTAGGGTGGAGGCATGGCGCGCAAAAAGCCGTGATTTAACTACGCGTGGCAAAAAAACCAAAAAACTCGTCGTCAGCTTTGAGCCTTCTGACAGGTATGAGTTTATGAAGATCAAAAAAGAGGTGTTCTTCGTGACCATGTCCGACGAAAGCGGCGCCATATATAACATTCTTCAAGGGCAGAAAAAAACCGTTTATCTCGACAACAATCCTGTTGAAATATTACCATCATTTGAGGTCAAGGCCGAAGATGCTGAGCAAATCAACCGCATCAATATTGCCATCGACGGCCTGAAAGGATTGCCGGCAGGGGTCTACAATCTCGACATCTATACCAACAATGCTTATGTTGGAAATACCCAGATTAGGCTGAACTAAGCCTATATTTGAGGTATGTTAAAGTTCATCCTGATTTTTCTATTGGTCTTGCTGCTGGTAAGACTGCTTTTACGGATGTTATTACCCGTATTGATACGCCGGGTTTTTCAAAACATACAGAAGAAACAACAGCCCGAACGTCGTCCAGAGGGCAGTGTTTATGTTGAAACAAACGCTCCTGACAATAAAAAACCACCTGGCGAACCAACCGATGGCGAGTACATCGATTACGAAGAGATTCGTTAAGCTCCCAATTCTTCTTAGATTCAAGCTCTCATACCAACTTTATGAAAATAGACTGGAAAAAATTCACGCCACATTTGTGGGTGCTGCTCCTTTTTGTAGGAACCGTATTCATTTACAACGCTCCGCTGCTCGACGGTAAAGCCATGCGCATGGAAGACATGACCCAAGTAAACGGCATGTCGAAAGCGCTACAAGATCATTACGCCAGAACAGGCGAACGCGCCTTGTGGACCAACAGCTTATTTGCAGGTATGCCCGCCTATCAGGTAGCCATGAAAACGCCACAAGTGTGGATACAATACCTTCATTATGCGCTGGCTTATCAATTACCACAGCCAGCCAACCTCATGTTATTGTATCTGCTTGGCGGATATTTTCTCTTTGTGATTTTGAAATTCCGCCCATTGTTGGCTGCTTTTGGCGCTTTTGCTTTCGCCTTTTCTACCTACAATTTCATCATTCTAGATGCCGGCCACCTCACTAAGGCCATGGCCATTGCGTATATGCCCGTGGTTATTGCCGGCGTCATTAAAATATTTCGCAAACCTAGTATCGGCAACCTAGCACTTTTGACGGTTGCCTTAGGCCTCGAAATAAACGCATATCACTATCAAGTAACCTATTACCTCGCGTTGATGGTGGTGCTCTACGTCGTTTTTAAAGCCTATGAATCTTTTAAGGAGAAAACCCTACCCGTATTTTTTAAGGCGGCAGCTTTTTCTTTGGTGGCTGCGGCTTTATCAATCACAGCCAACTTCACCGGCTTTTGGGTTACCTATGAATATACCCAAGAAACGCTGCGGGGTGGCTCAGCGCTCACCAATGCAAAAACAGCTACTGGTGGTGGCCTCGACAGAGAATATGCCCTGCGGTGGAGCTATGGCATTGGCGAAACCGGCACTTTACTCATTCCTAACTTTAATGGAGGCGCGTCTGCAAGTCCAATCGGCGAAAATTCGGAAACCTTCCAAGTACTAACCAAAAACGGCGTACCACGGAATCAGGCTCAGCAGTTTGTTGAAAATGCCCCTACCTATTTTGGTGACCAGCCATCTACCGCTGGCCCAACTTATTTTGGCGCCATCGTAGTCTTTCTTTTTGTACTGGGGCTGCTGCTGGTCGAAGGCCGGGTAAAATGGTGGCTTTTTACTACCGTACTGCTGTCTTTTGGGTTGATGTGGGGCCGTAACTTCGGGTTTTTAACCGATTTGTTCATCGCCTATATGCCGATGTATAACAAATTCCGAGCGGTTTCTATTGCACAGGTAACGGCCGCATTGGCTTTTCCTATGTTGGCTGTTATACTCGTTCAGCGTTTGATCGACAAGAAAATAGACAGCACCAAAGCCATTAAACAGCTTAAAATAGCCACAGCAATAGTAGGCGGTTTTTGTTTGGTCTTTGTGCTGGCGCCTGCTGCCTTTTTTAGCTTTGAAAGTACGGCAGACAGCAACTACGCAAATTTTCCGGGTTTGGTAGATGCGCTTATTGCTGACCGAACTTCGATGTTGCGTAACGATGCCATTAAGGCCTTGGTGTTGGTATTATTAGCTGCAGGCAGCTTGTGGATGTGGCTGACAAATAAACTTTCGGCAAAAAACATGATGCTCATCCTCCTCGTGGCTACAGTAGCGGATTTGTGGTCGGTGAACAAACGATATGTCAATGCGAATGATTTTGTAAACAAACGCCAGGTAACCCAAGCATTTGAAGCAACTGCCGCAGATTTACAAATTTTACAGGATCAAACTACCTATTACCGGGTATTTGATATGGGCAATCGCAATCCTTTTAATGAAAACCGGGCGTCTTATTTTCATAACTCTATCGGGGGTTATCATGCGGCCAAATTGGCACGTTTCGAAGATGTAAAAAACACCTACTTCGAGGGTCAGCCAAATATGAATGTATTAAACATGCTCAATGCGCGCTGGTTTATTCTTCCAGCCGAATCGGGTCCGCAAGCCCAATTTAATCCTACGGCTATGGGTAATGTATGGTTTGCGCGTGGTGTACTCGAGGTAGCCACCGCCGACGCCGCAATGGATACCCTCGGGAGTATTGATTTGCGGGCTCTTGCCATTGTTGAAAGTGACCAAATGTCGAAAATTGCTGGTTTTAAATCACCAACCGACAGCTCAGCACGTATTGAGCTGAGTGAATACGGTTTAGATAAGCTCGTTTACAAATCCAGCAGCAGTAGCGACCAACTGGCTGTATTCTCAGACCTGTACTACGATAAAGGTTGGAAAGCATTTGTCGATGGTAAACAAGTAGATTATTTCCGAGCAAACTACCTCCTGCGCGCTATGATAGTACCGGCTGGTGAACATGAAATCAGTTTCCGTTTCGAGCCAGAAAGTTATATTCTCGGGGAGAAAGTTTCGCTAGCAAGCTCTATCGTCTTGTTGCTCTTGATTGCTTTGGCGATTTTTGATAAAATCAGAAAAAAACAACCGCCTACCGTCGCTTAAACGGATAACGTAAGGTGATAAATACATGGTTCAGCAAGTTGTTGAACCAACCATAATGCCTCGAGAGGATGGTATAGCGTTCTTTCCAGGCATTTTTTCTTTGTGCTGAAGACACGCCGTCAATCAGGAATCGACAAACTATACCCCTTGTTTTTTGGGTGCGCTCACATTGCTTCAATGAGCGAATCATCCAATCGATATCCGCACAGATACGGTATTGCAAATCGTAAGTCGTGGCTTTGTCTCGCCGAATAATAAAGGCCTGGTGACAGACATTCATGCCCCATTGCAGACTTTTCCAGCTTAATTTTTCGGGTGGCAACGGCTCGCGTAAACCCAGGCTTTTTCCATCCAAATTCACGAGCATAGCATCGCCATAATACACATCGGCTGGCGGAAGCGAGAAGATCTCCGAGAGCACATGCCCGTCTGCTAACGCATCACCCGCATTTAAGAAGAGCACATACACGCCTGTTGCCATTGTCAACCCCTTATTCATGGCGTCGTATAGCCCACCATCGGGCTCGCTTACCACTTTGTTAATACGGCTTCCCATGGCTTTGACCAAATCCATGGTGTTGTCCTTTGATTGGCCGTCGACGAGAATGTATTCAATATGCGGGTAATCCTGCGCCGAAACAGAGTCTAGGGTGCGCTGTAAAACCTGACCGGCATTGTAAGTAATGGTGATGATGGATAGGATAGGGCTACTCATTTGAAATTCTTCCTGTAAAAATGGAAATATTCAAGCATTTTTGATGACATCCATTCAAATCATGGGGATAATCATCCGACAAGGTTTTAAGTCAACGGTCGTTTCCTACGTCGGCGTAGCCCTGGGGGCATTTAACCTGCTTTACCTTTTCCCAAAAATACTCACCCCAGAAGAAATCGGTCTGCGCGAAATTTTGCTTGGCGCCTCTCTGGCCATGAGCTTTTTTGCACAACTAGGCATGACAACCATCATGGCGCGTTTTTTTCCGTATTTCGAAGACAAAAGCCGGCAACACAATGGTTTCTTATTGTTGATGTTGCTGATTTCGAGCTTCGGTTTTTTGCTCTTTTGTTTGGCGTTTTTAATCTTCAAGGCCGACATTATCAGCCTATTCTCGGCAAACTCACCTCTGGTCAACGATTTTTTGCTCAGCTTTATCCCGCTTACGGGATTGATGATGCTACAATCGATGCTCGAAGCATATGCCCGAGTAAATCTGCGCATTGCCGTGCCCACTTTCATCCGGGAAATTGGCCTACGTTTCTTGTTGATGGTATTGGTATTGCTTTATGGCTTCGGAACCATAGATTTTGAACGTTTTATTGCCCTTTTGATTGGCACCTATGTGCTAGCCGTCATCGCTTTGTTCGTTTACCTGCGTCAGCTGGGCGCATTGCACCTGCATTGGCGCTATTTAAGAGTAGGCAAACCCTTGGCCTGGGAAATGCTGGTATATACCTCATGGTTGCTGATTGGTGGGGCGGGAAGTATTATCTCCGATAAAATCGACGGCATTATGCTGGCTTCGCTAGCCTCCTTGTCGGCCGCGGGCATATATTCGATTGCGTTTTTTATCGGCACCATTATCGAAATGCCCCGCCGCTCGTTGAGTAGTATTGCTTCACCACTAGTGGCAAAAGCGTGGAAAGAAAACGATCTGCCCAAACTCGAAGAGCTTTATAAAAAATCTGCGCTACACCAGCTACTTGTGGGCGGCTGGATATTTATTGCGGTTTGGATTAATATTGACCTCGTATTTGGGCTAATGCCCAAAGGTGAGATTTTCAGTCAAGGCAAGCTTGTTGTGTTGCTTATCTCTGCGGCCCGCCTGATAGATATGGGAACGGGTATACACGGAGACATCATACTCAGCTCGCGCCACTACCGCTTTAACTTGGTTTCTATCGTCTTTTTAGCCGTCATATCCTTTTCGGCCAACTACTATATGATCCCTCGTTTTGGCTTAAATGGTGCCGCTGCAGGAACATTAATTTCACTTGGCTTTTTCATACTGCTGAAAATGCTATTTCTGCGTATCAAAACAGGCCTCCAACCATTTACCAGCAACTGGTTCAAATCGATGTTGCTGGTTTTAGGCGTATTATTAGCCACTTATTGGTTGCCCTTAGTACCGGGTGGTCCGTTGGCCGATGTTTTTAATATCCTCTTCCGCTCTTTATTGGTGACCCTCTTGTTGGGTTATGGTATGGTCCGATTGCGTTTATCAGACGAAATTATAACCATCTACCGTGAACAACTGCTCTCGCGTCTGCCAAAAGGATGGCACAGGTGGTTACCTCAGGGGTAACGACTTAAAAAATCGGCGTAAGCCAGCGCAATCCCCTCTTCCAGCGCTACTTTAGGCCTAAAACCAAGGGCTTGAATGCGGCTTGAGTCCATCAATTTACGCGGTGTACCATCCGGCTTTTCGGTATTAAACCGCAACTCACCCGAATAACCAAGCACACGGCCCACGGTTTCGGCAAGTTTGGCTATGCTCAAATCACTGCCATAACCGGCATTTACAAAACCATAATCATCGAACTTTTCCATTACCAATAAGCATGCTTCCGCCATATCATCCACATACAAAAACTCACGCAACGGCACGCCACTACCCCATATTTCTACAGTAGGCTGTGCTGCTTTTTTCGCTTCATGAAATTTGCGGATAAGAGCCGGAAGCACATGACTGTTCTGCAAATCATAATTGTCGTTAGGCCCATACAAATTGGTAGGCATAATGCTCGTAAAATGACAGCCATACTGACTTCGATATGCGTCACACATTTTAATGCCAGCAATCTTAGCAATGGCATAGGGCTCATTGGTTGGTTCTAACAAACCTGTTAATAGCGATTCTTCTTTAAGCGGCTGGGGAGCGAGCTTTGGGTAGATACAACTTGAGCCTAAAAACAACAGTTTTTTCACGCTATGCACATAACTCTGGTGAATTACATTGTTTTGAATCAATAGATTATCATGCAAAAATTCCGCACGATAAATATTGTTCGCTTGTATACCCCCAACTTTGGCTGCAGCGAGAAAGACATATTCCGGCTTTTCAGCTTCAAAAAAATCAGCTACAGCCTGCTGATTCCGTAAGTCCAGCGATTTGCTATCACGCAGCACAAAATTACGGTAGCCCCTTTTTTGTAAAGCACGGTGAATGGCGCTGCCAACCATGCCGCTGTGACCTGCGATATATATTTTAGCTTCCTGTGAAATGGTCATTCTAAATGTATGATTTAGCTACTTAACGGAACTGTGTACTTGAAGAATTTTGCGAAATATGCACCTACATTAATAATTATTCGTGTTGCACCAGAATATCATAACCCCCTTCTTCCAAAAATTGTTGCTTCTGCATCAATTTGAGGTCACTCTCCATCATGTCGTGTACCAAGCTTGCCAGACTGTGTTTTGGTTTCCAACCCAGCTGTTTGTTGGCTTTGGTGGGGTCCCCAATGAGCAAGTCTACTTCTGTCGGTCTGAAATACCGAGGATCTACTGCCACCAGTTCCTGTCCGACGGCTACCGCCGCGGATTTAATGCCCTTTTTCTGCATCAGATCTAGATTAAGCGTTTGTACCGTGCCTATTTCGGCCTCGCCTTCGCCCGAAAAGAACAAACCAATGCCTACCTCTTCAAAAGCCATTTTCACAAAGTCACGCACGTAGGTCGTAACGCCTGTAGCTATCACAAAATCTTCCGGCTTGTCTTGCTGAAGCATGAGATACATGGCCTCTACGTAATCTTTAGCATGTCCCCAGTCGCGTTGCGCATCCAAATTGCCGAGATATAACTTTTCCTGCATACCGAGTGAAATTTTGCTGGCGGCACGGGTGATTTTCCGGGTTACGAAAGTCTCCCCACGGGTGGGCGACTCATGATTAAATAAAATACCGTTGCAAGCGTACATGCCATACGCTTCTCGGTAGTTCACGGTAATCCAGTAGCCATACAATTTGGCTACACCATACGGTGAGCGTGGATAGAACGGCGTTTTTTCACTTTGGGGCACTTCCTGAACTAAACCATAAAGCTCCGAAGTAGAGGCTTGATAAATACGTGTTTTCTGCTCCAGACCACAAATGCGAACGGCCTCCAGGATACGCAACGGCCCCAAAGCATCCGCATTAGCGGTGTATTCGGGGGTTTCAAAGCTCACTTGCACATGACTCATCGCCGCCAGATTGTAGATCTCATCAGGACGCACTTCTTGGATGATGCGAATCAGGTTAGAACTATCGGTTAAATCGCCATAATGCAGCTTGAGCCGCACGCCTTTTTCATGGGGATCCTGATAAAGGTGATCGATGCGGTCGGTATTAAATAAAGATGCGCGGCGTTTGATGCCATGCACCAGATAACCTTTGTCGAGCAATAATTCGGCGAGATATGCGCCGTCTTGTCCGGTAATGCCGGTAATGAGTGCTACTTTCATGGATGAGCCTTTAGGCTAGATGACAAAAATACGTTTTAACCCCAAAAAGCACTGTGCAAATCTGAACCCAGAAGCTAGTCTTTCAGGTAAACCCGCTTCACGCGCTGCGAAACATTGGTGAGCACCTCGTAGGGAATGGTGCCCAAGGCTGTGGCCAACTTCTCGATATTGTGTTGCGGACCAAAAATTACGACCTCATCCCCCTCTTTACAGGTGATGCCGCTCACGTTAACCATAAGCATGTCCATACAAATGTTGCCGATGGTCGACGCCTCTTTTCCATTTACCAAAACAGTCATTTTTCCATGTCCTGCCATACGGCCAATACCGTCGGCATAACCAATGGGTAAAGTAGCTATGGTACTATCGTGCTCCGTTTTGCCATTGCGGTTGTAACCAATAGTTTCGCTGGCTTTCACGGTTCTAAGCTGCGAAATAACGGTTTTTAGCGTGCCTACCACCTGCAGTTTGTCCTGAAAATGTTGTGCGCTATCGTAACCATATAGTCCAATCCCCAGACGCACCATATCAAATTGTGCCTCTGAAAAATTAATTATACCTGCCGTATTTAAGATATGGACAAGCGGTTTATAGCCCAGATTTTCGCTCAACTGGTCCGCGGCTTTTTTGAAGTTCGAAATTTGATCTAAGGTAAACGCAAGATGCTCAGAAGCGTCGCTCGCTACAAGATGAGAGTACACCGACGCAACCCTCACTTCGCGTTGGTTTTTAAGTAAATTTCCCAACTCCATCACTTCATCACAGTCAAAACCCAGGCGTTTCATACCAGTGTCGATATTCAGATGAATGGCCAATCCCTTCGTTTCGGTGGCTTGCAGATAGGTGATGAGCTCCTCAAGTAACCGAAAACTATATACCTCTGGTTCAAGTTGATAGCGCACCAATTTCTCCAGACCTGCGGGCTCCACATTCATTACCATAATGGGCAATGTGATACCAGCTTCTCGTAAGGCAACACCCTCGTCGGCGTAAGCAACGGCTAAATAATCGGCCCGATGGTGCTGCAGCAAACTCGCAACCTCAAAAGTGCCGCTGCCATAAGAAAATGCTTTCACCATCACCATCATGCGTGTATTGGGCTTGAGCAACGCACGATAAAACTGATAGTTGTGGAGCATGGCATCTAGATCTATCTCTAGAACCGTCTGGTGTTGTTTGAGCGCCAGCTGTTGCTCTAATTGTTCAAAACCAAAACGGCGTGCCCCCTTCAGCAAAATGGCCTCATTCGCAAAACCCAACCGCCCCAATTCTGCAGCAGCCTGGTTGGTGCGTTCAAAAAAGTGCGTTTTTATTCCGGTAAACTGTTTTTTATACCGGGTCATCAATGTACCAACGCCCACAAGTCGGTCGATGCGGTGCTCCCGTAACAAAGTGGCTACCCGCTTAAAAAGCGCTTCATCTTCACCCGCGTTCTGGTCAAAATCCGATAGTATAACCGTCTTCTGTTTGTGATGGGTGAGGCGGTCGAGATAATCGAGCGCAATACCGAGTGAATCCAAGTCGAGGCTATAGCTATCGTTGATAAGCGTGCTGCTATTAATAGCGGCTTTCATCTCCATCCGCATACGTATTCGCGGCAGTGTCATAAAACGGGGAGCAATATCTTGCGGATCGTAGCCGTTTTCTACCATCCAAACCCAGGCATGCATGGCGTTTTCAAGACTGGCTTTATCAGCAAAAGGGATGTGGAAGCTGCCGCTTTTTTTTCCGCTCACCTGTATTTCCAAAGCATCTTTACCAGAAAGAGAAGTGCTAATCTGGTAATCAGCTGGGTGTTGTTGACTCCAGCTTATGACGCGTAACCGGGGATGTTTTTCTGAAAAAAGCTTTATTTCTGCGGTCAATTCCGAATTGTCGGCTGTATAAATAAGTTTTTCGCATTGTTCAAATAATCGGAGCTTCTCCCAGATTTTGGCCGTCTTATCGCTAAAGCTCTCTCCGTGCGCCTCACCAATATTTGTGAATATGCCTTGAGTTGGTTGAATAATCCGAGCTAGCCGCTCCATCTCTCCAGGCTGCGAGATACCAGCTTCAAAAATTGCCAACGTATCACCAGCCCGCAGCTCCCATACCGATATGGGCACGCCAATCTGACTATTGTAGCTTTTCGGACTTTTACAAACCCGTTGATCTGCTCCTACCAGTTGGGAAAGCCAATCTTTAACGATTGTTTTGCCGTTACTACCAGTAATACCCACCACTTTGAGCGTAAACTGTCGGCGGTGGGCGGTTGCCAGCGCTTGTAGCGCCAGCAGCGTGTCCTCCACTTCAACAAACGACCCTTCCGACAGGCGCTTGTCTGGGAAAAAATTACGTGGCACGACAAAAGTCCTTACCCCCTTGCGGTAGGCGTCCTCGAGAAAGCGTAACCCATCATTAGTGGCGCTTTTAAGGGCAAAAAAAACGGTGCCGTCCGGCTCAGGCAACTTCCGGCTATCGAAAGCCAATGCCGAAACATCATTCGATAGTCCTTCGCGTAAAATAGCTCCGCCACACGCCTTGGCCAATTGTTTCAAACTAAGTTTAGGATGCATCTTGTGGCGGGGTCGAAAGGGTTTTTAAAGTAGTCACCATCATTAGCCCACATAGTAGGATAAAAATACCGAAAATCAGATAGCCAAAGCGAACGTTGTTGTTGATGTGAAACCACGGCAACGCAAATAAGCCGATAAAAAGACTGCGCATCAAAGTATCAGCCACTTTAAAAAAAGAAAGCAGCCGCCCAATCATTTGATTAGGCACATGGGCAAACAAATAGCTTACCCGCAAGATCCGAACACCCGTATTGGCGTAACCAAACAACAGCGAAAAAAGGTATAAATACCACACTTGGGTGCTCCAGGTGCAGCCCAAAAAAACTAATCCCGTGAAAAAAAATAACAAACTAATGGCCGCTATAGAGTGCCAACCCGAAAAAAGCCGCCGCGTGATTACACCCGACAACAAGGCCCCCGATGCAAACCAAATGCTAGCCGAGGCATAAATATCAGCCGAGCCCAACAGTTGCGTGCGTACATATTCAGGAAGTAAAATTTTGTCCTCTACCATTACACTCACAAAAACGCCATAACTCAGCACACCAAATAAGAGCAACATTGGGCGGGCTTTGAGATAGGTGAATCCCACCCGTATGCGTTTCCAAGCACTACCACTTTCTATCTCCCGTATCATTTGGGGCCGATAGCGGATAAGACTTATGCAACCAAAAGCCAAAAAATACGTGATGCCGTCAATCAAAAATATCTGCGACAACGACCAAGCAGGTATTAAAAATGGAAGTTTTACACTAAAACCCATCACATTAACAAACTCACCCGCCACCGTTCCTTTCAATAAAACCGCCGCCAAAGCACCTGACAAAACACTGGTCGCTTGCCCTTGTATTTCGAGGTAGCTCACCACCTTGGCATAACGACCCTTGTCCGTGAGTTCCTGGGCAAAAGCATACAAGGCTGGATAATGTAAATTAAAATTAAGTACTGTAATCGCCATGACGATTAGAGCGGGTAAAAACTGGTCTACACCTGATTGTCCGCTCCAAGCTGCCATAGACAAAACCACCACTCCAGAAACCAGACACAAAAGCCGAAAAAGCTCCCGACGATTGTATTTATCGATAAGCGAGCCCGCATAAATCACCCAAAATATGCTCAAAAACGTCAGCGCGCCATAAAAAAGGCTAAAAACGCCGGGTTTTCGAATGATATCGATAAAATACCACGGAATCGCAATCATACTAATACCTTGTGCTGCTCCCGAAACCGTGTTGGCCAAAAAGAGCCATAACAGGGCTTGTTTGTTCTCGAAGCGGCTGGTATTTTTCACGTCCCGAAACTACAACCAAAAATGCGCTCCAAGGCCGCTCCCCCCGATGATATTCAGCTGTTAGAAATGCTCCGCAGCTTCTGCGCTTATCAAGAACGCTGTCATAGTGAACTGAAAGCAAAAATGGACCGACTAAAGATTCCGTTTTACAAACAAGATGACTTTATAGCCGCACTAATTCGGGAGAATTTTCTCAATGAAGAGCGTTTTGCCAAACTTTACGCGGTCAGCAAGCTTCGACAAAAACACTGGGGTCGGCGACGCATTTCACAAGCCTTTTTCGAAAAACACATCTCTGAATATTGTCAAAAAATAGCACTTGAAGCCATTGATGAGGCCGAATATGCAGCTATATTATTACAAACAGCCGAAAAAAAGGCTGCCTCCATCGCGGAGGCAGACCCTTGGATTCGTAAAAATAAATTGGCGGAACACCTCATCCGAAAAGGCTTTGAATCGGATTTGGTTTGGCCAGTTGTTACAATGTTGGTGAAGGGGGACTGATCCTCCAGCGAAAACCAATGTAAACCATACGTTCAATAGCTGGTCCCCAAACCAAAGAGGCATCAAAATAAGGCGAGTAGGGGTCGTTGGCAGAATTCACCAACTGCTGTTGGCGAAAATCACCCACATTTTCAAGGCCAATATAAACATCCCACCGCCCCAATTTTTTACTAATCTGAGCATTCATGAGCACAAAAGCAGGCGACTGATCGGGAAAGCGAAAGGCGTCCGGATTTGTTGCAGTAGAAGGTAGTCTTTTGGAGCTAAACCACTGCACCGTATAATCAAACGACCAATCGCCCCGTGTTTTATAGCCTACATTGGCAAATAAACGATGGGGAGCAATCAGTGGTTTGCTTAAAAAAGCAGTAGCGTAGTCGGTACGAACATCCAAAAAACGATACGCTAACCGAACATCCATGCGCGTAATCGGCTGATAATTCAACTCTGCCTGAAAACTATTGCTAAAAGAACGCCCATTAAGATTATAGATCAACAACTGTTGCGGTGAAAAGTCATAATCTGCCACCACCTGATTTTCGAACCGCGTGTGGTAATAATCCAGCGATAAATAACCATCCCTACGGGCAAGTCGGAAAGCATGTGTGAGGTTCAAACCATAATTCCAGGCAATTTCCGGGTTCAATCCATAGCCGCTGTTATTCTGCGCCTGAATGTTGAGTACACGACTACTTACCAATCCCCCTAAATTTTCCATCAACACATTCGCAACGCGATAGCCCCTTCCTGCCGATGCCCGAATCGCCGTATTTTCCGTGATATCGTATTTAGCATGGATTCGTGGCGTAAAAAATCCACCATAAAGATTATGGAAGTCATAGCGCAAACCACCCACCACACTCCAACGAGAACGCAAATAAGTCAGCTCGTAAAAGGCTCCAGGCACTTGTTCCCTCCGCTGGTAATTTGTCCCACGATATGACTCGTCATAGTCGTCATAAAGTAGGCTTAAACCCGCGCGGTACTTCCAGTCGGTGGTGCCCAAAATATCCTGAAAAATTAGGTTGGCATAAAGCGTTTGCTGGTTACCGATATAATTATTCAACCCAAAATACCCACTGGACCGTTGATCCACCAGTTTCAACTGCAGACCAATGCTGCGATAGCGATCCATGGGGAAAAGATAGCCCAGTTTACCATCGACTGAATACCGCTGCAACTGCATACCCGTACCATAAGCCGTGGTGGTGGTGCGTTCTCCACTGGGATCAAATGCCCTTTGACCCCCAATGCGCTCATCATTCAGCGCTTGCACACTAAACTGACCAATAATGCCCTGGCCATTGTCGTACTTCCATCGGTTAATGACGTTCCATTGACTACCCGTAGGCATATCCAAAAAACCATCACCATTTACATCGTTTTTTCGGGTAGTCAGATTTCCATGCAATAAAAATGCAGTGCTCCATTTCGTATTTAAACGATGGCGGCTGTACCAATTCGCTTCTGAGCGCCCCATTTGGTTGAGATAACCATTTGCAAAGACAGAATCGCCCGTGTCTGGTTTTTTCAACTCAACATTAAGCTGACCTGAAATACTTTCGTAACCATTAAACACCGAACCTACCCCCTTGGTAAGTTGAATAGACTCGATCCAACTGCCCGGTGTAAAATTGAGCCCATAAAAGCCCGACAAACCACGTACATCCGGCATATTCTCCCGTTGTAATTGAATGTAGCTGCCCGATAAACCCAACATCTGAATTTGTTTAACACCGGTAACTGCATCGGTATAACTCACGTCCACCGACGGATTGGTCTCAAAACTTTCACTGAGATTACAACAAGCCGCCTTAAAAAGCTCTTGTTCTGTCATCACCTGAGTTTTAATTGGGTTAATCGACGAAATAAACGTGCTGGCCCTATCCCCGCTGATTTCAATCACTGATAAATTACGGGCATTTTTGAGAATCACCTTCACTTCCTGCTGACGAGAGATGATGATCGTATCGTTTTTATAGCCGATGTAGCTGATAACCAGTTTCGAGCTCCCCGAAAGCAAGGGCAGACTAAAAAAGCCCTTCGCATCGCTAGTGGTACCGCTTGTACTCCCTAACCAATACACATTGGCGGCGATAAGTGGCTTAAGTCGACCCTTTTCATCTTCTTCCAATACAAAACCCTGCAGATTGGTTTGTGCTGCTAAATCATCAGGAAGCAACAACAACCCCAGCATAACAATGCTGAGTATCCGTAAATAATACACGATTAAAAACCTTAATCGCTATGGGTATTCGGATTTTCGCGGTACAAGCAACAACCGGGGAGTTTGCTGTAAACCGTTGTATCGGCTTTCATTTTATTGGTATCGTGGCCAACGGCTGTAATAAGCTTATGCAGCTCATCTTCGCTAACAATACGTGGATTGTATTTGATATACACCTCTTTGGTGTTTCTATCCCAATCAGAAAAAGTGATGCCTTTTAAATCAAGAGCTGTTTCGATGCGTTTTTCACACATACCGCAATTACCGTAGACTGTAAATTTAGTTTCGGCTTTTTTTGGCAGCTTTTGAGCCGAAACACTTTGACTGAAAGCAAAAAGAAAGCCAAGTGTAAAGAGTAATATATTGCGTTTTTGGAAATATTTCATGGTTTTTGGTTTTTAGAGATTTAAATAAATTGGACAAATTATAAATCGCCGGTCTATAACCTAAAAACCTGATTCCGTTTATAAATGGGCGCTGGCGGACCGCGTGTTGCGAACTCATTGGTGAGATGGCTCTCAAATAGCGCCTCGTTTTTAACATCAACACCGCGCACATGCGTGATGAAGGCGGGTTGAAATACAAACGTTTCCGCTAACAGATGGGTCGATTGCGTTTCGAGCAACTGTTGCTCCGAACGGCAACAATCCTTTTCGACCGTCGGCTCTGGACATATACAGTGCTCTTTTTCCTGCACTGCCAACGTGACCGCTTTAACGCGGCCAAGACAATAATGCAAGTTCACCACCAATCCTGTTGACGCCAACAAATAGGCAGCAGCAAGGGTGGTAAGTACTATATGTTTCAGCGACAACATCTTAATAGACAAATAACGTGTTTTTTTTCGTTTAGTGCGAATAACGAATTAAAGCCTTCTTATTTTCACCCCAGTCTTACGTCATTTTTTATGAGAAAATCCACCCTGCTACTACTATTGCTGCTATGCAGCACAACCATTCAGGCGCAGCTTTTTCAACTTGGCCCTCGTTTTGGCGTAAGCTCCTCTAATTTAAAATTCGATCAAGTAACCAATTCCAATTTGCAAACGATTAGCCAATCGGATGCGCGGATTGGTTTCCATGTCGGCTTGTATAGCCGAGTCATGGTATTGGGTTTTTATGTTCAGCCAGAGGTTCTTTTTACCTCCACCAGCTCCGAAATAGCCATTACTTCGGCCAGCGGTACCGCCATTTCACAAATGAATTTTGCTAAAATTGATGTCCCCGTTATGTTTGGAAAACGTTTTTTTCGCGTTGCACGTATTAACGCTGGGCCGGTATTTTCTACTTTGCTCCAGGCAGATGCGCGCAAGGGAAATATCACCGAGGATGTTTCTAGTCAGTACAAAAGTGCTTCAGTGGGTTTTCAGATTGGCGTTGGCGTTGATTTGTGGAAGCTCAATGCCGACTTCAAATATGAAGGTAGCTTTAGTGCGCTCAGTGATAATGTGACCATACAGGGTCAGAATTTTGCCGCCAGTACACGGCCAAGTCAATTTATTTTATCCCTCGGCTGGCGATTATTTTAAGCGGCACGAGCACAAATCGTTTTTGATATCAGGCGACCCCTTACCTTCGCACGATGAATCAAAAAGTGCTGGTACACGGGTCGTTGTTTTTAACGGCACTGTTGTACGGGGGCTCCTACACCATCGCCAAAGAACTGATGCCGCTTTGGATAGCGCCTTTCGGCTTCATTTTGTTGCGGGTTTGGATTGCTACCGCCTTCTTTTGGCTGGTTGATCCGATCGTTCGAAAACAAAAAGAAGTCCCAACAAAACGTGATCTGGGTTTACTGGCAATTTGTGCCTTTTTTGGTGTTGCCGGAAATATGCTGCTCTTTTTTAAAGGACTGTCCATTAGTTCGCCCATCAACGCTTCGGTAATTATGGTTACCTCGCCCATATTTATACTGGTTGTTGCTGCCTTTTATAAGGCCGAAAAGATTGGCTGGCGCAAACTGCTTGGCATTGGTCTTGGCACAGCCGGAGCAATTTTACTCATCATAGGAACGCCTCATCATGCTGCCACCATGCCGGCAAACAGTAGCTGGGGAAATTTTATGATATTGATTAATGCCATCCTATTTGCTACATATCTTGTACTCGTTAGGCCGCTCATGGCGCGCTATTCAACTTTTACCGTAGTTAAGTGGGTGTTTTTATTTGGTAGCATCCTGGTACTTCCTTTTGGCTTCAAAGAAGCATTAGCTGTTCGCTGGACAGATTTTGGACTTGTTCAATGGTCGGCATTTGCTTATATCATCATCGGTATATCAATCGTTGCCTATTGGCTGAACGCGTGGGCGCTTAAATTTGTCAACTCCTCGGTTGTAGGCACCTATATCTATCTGCAACCCGTACTCGCCACGCTCATTGCGATGATTTGGGGGAGGGATGTGCTCATGCTCGAGCAAGTCGTTTTTGCCTTTATGATTTTTGCAGGTGTATATCTCGTCAGCGAGGCACGGAATTAGTCTTACTTTTGCACCCATGATCAAATCCATGACCGGCTTCGGTAAAGCCACTGCGCAACTACCCATAGGGCAGGCAACCGTAGAAATTCGCTCGCTGAATAGCAAGTTTCTAGACTTAAACATGCGCCTAGCCAAGACCGTACAAGACCGCGAATATCAATTCCGGAACCTTATTAACAGTACCATCGAACGCGGAAAGGTTACGTTCAGCGTAAACATCGAAAGAAGCGGTGCAGAGAGCGGTGGACTACTCAATCAAACCCTCGTAAAAGCCTATTTCCACGAGCTAGAAGATCTTGCCAGAGAGCTTAATCAGCCTACCGATAATCTTCTAAGTAGCGTCTTGCGCCTTCCTGAAATTACCGGTGGCGATTCCCATGCCGACGACAGCTGCTGGCCGGCAATAGAAAAGCTTGTTCAAGCTGCCCTAGCCGCATTCGACCAATTCCGAGCCACAGAAGGCCAACAAACAGGTGTAGATATGATTGCCTCAAGCGACCGTATTTTGCTAGCGCTGTCTAAAATCGACCCGTTTGAACAAGAGAGAATAGAAACCATCCGTAAACGGATGAAAAATGGTTTGGACGCTTTTATTGAAGAGGAAAAAATCGACCAAAACCGATTTGAGCAAGAACTCATCTTTTATCTCGAAAAATTAGACGTTTCTGAAGAAAAGCAGCGTTTGCGTCAGCACTGCGCATTTTTTAAGAGCAGTTTAAACGAGAAATCCGGCGGCAAAAAACTCGGGTTTATTGCTCAGGAAATGGGGCGTGAAATCAATACCCTTGGCTCAAAATGTAATCATGTCGAAATCCAAAAACTGGTAGTAGACATGAAAAATGAGCTTGAGAAAATCAAAGAGCAAGTTTTGAACGTTTTATAATTCGTGGCGGCTAAACTACTCATATTTTCAGCACCCTCTGGATCAGGAAAAACAACACTGGTTCACCATTTGCTGCGTCATTTTCCTAATATTCAGTTCAGCATTAGCGCCACCAGTCGTGAACGCCGGGCTTATGAAACCGATAGTAAAGACTATCATTTTATACATACAGACCAATTTCGTGAAAAAATTGCCTCTGGTGATTTTGTGGAATGGGAAGAGGTTTATCCCGGAACCTACTATGGCACGTTAAAAAGTGAAATCAACCGAATTTTAGAACAGGGCAATTCCGTCATTTTTGATGTAGACGTCCAAGGTGGGCTCAATATTAAAAAACAATATGGACCGGAGGCTCTCGCGGTTTTTGTAAAAGTAGCCTCGATTGAAATCTTACGAGACCGCTTAATCGGCCGCAATACCGAAAGCCCTGAAAAGTTGGCAATGCGCTTGGCAAAAGCGGAAGAGGAAATGAAATTTGAAACCGCTTTTGACGTGGTCATTGTAAATCATGAGTTGGAAGCTGCTAAAAAAGAAGCTGTGCAACTAGTCGACACCTTTTTAAACGCTAAATGAAAGAAATTGGCCTTTTTTTCGGGACTTTTAATCCCATTCATACCGGACACCTCATCTTGGCCAACCATTTTGCGTTTCGTGCTAATTTGGATGAGGTCTGGTTTGTGGTCACCCCGCAAAGCCCGTTTAAAATACGCAATAGCATGCTCGACCAATACCATCGGCTCGATCTAGTACACCGAGCCGTTTTGGGTAACGACAGGCTTCGTGCCAGTGATGTCGAGTTTAAGCTTAAAGCACCCCATTATACCGTGCATACACTCGTGCATTTGCAGGAAAAATTTCCAGAAAGCCGTTTTTCTATCATTATGGGAGAAGACAATCTGGTGGGTCTTAAGAAGTGGAAAAATTATGAATATCTGCTCGAAAACCACACAATACTAGTCTATCCACGCGTTGGCGAAAAAAGTGCGGAGCTGATCGACCATCCCTCAGTAAGACTAGTAGACGCTCCCCGGCTAGAAATTTCTTCGAGCAAGATACGTGAGCTCCTAAAAACAGGTGATTCCGTTCGTTATCTGCTCCCCGAAAGTATTCATGATTATGTGGTGGGCGAGCAGTTCTACAGCTGAAACGCTTATCCACATCTTTATACAGTAATTATAAAAAGCTGTGTGGACAGCTGTATAAGCCGTGCATAAACCCTCTGTTTTTCGGACAATTGGATTTATTGGAAATAGTTATAAGTTTTTCCGCGACTAAAAGTGAACAAGACCCAATATGTACACAATCCTTCCACAAGAAAAGATGAAATTAAGCCGTGTACAAGCGTCATCCACATTTGTGGATAAGGGGCGCATTCTTGCCAAAAACACTGAACTTTGACCTATAGTGGTTGTTAACAAATAGACGCAAAGGTGAATACTGATATTCGCAATAGCTAATTACAGAGAATATCCACCTTTCAACACCCCTAACCATAACAACCAATATTTTAAATACTTTATTAAAAGGATAAAGATGCTGAACGAAAAGCTCAAAAAAGCTGTGGATAAGCTGCCTATTTTAGGTTATATAAATCTGGAGGTTGACCCAACCCTTGATTTGGTTGCCGAAATAAATAAACTAAAAAAAGAAAAAAATGCGGTGCTTTTGGCGCATTATTATCAAACAGGCGATATTCAAGACGTAGCCGATTACATTGGAGATAGCCTGGGGTTATCACAGCAAGCAGCTGCTACCGATGCTGACATCATTTTATTTGCTGGCGTTCATTTTATGGCAGAAACGGCTAAGATACTTTCTCCCCAAAAAAAAGTGTTATTACCTGATCTAAAAGCAGGCTGCTCACTGGCCGATAGTACGCCTGCTGATTTATTTAGCAAGTTTAAAGCAGATCATCCAGATCACTTGGTGATAACCTATGTGAACTGCAGTGCTGAAATCAAAGCGCTATCCGATATTATTTGTACTTCAAGTAACGCCGTTCAAATCGTTGAAAGTTTGCCAGTAGATCAAAAAATAATCTTTGCTCCAGATAAAAATTTAGGTGCCTATATCTCTAAAAAAACGGGCCGCGATCTCGTTCTTTGGAATGGTTCCTGCATGGTGCATGAGATTTTTTCGATGGAAAAAATACTCCAATTACGCATGGACTATCCGGATGCAGCTTTTATTGCACATCCTGAATGTGAAGCTGAAATACTGCAAATGGCTGATTTTATAGGTTCGACTACGGCATTGTTACAGTTTGCTATCAAAAACGAGAAAAAAAGTTTTATCGTTGCTACCGAAGCAGGAATTCTTCATCAAATGAAAAAATCAGCCCCGCACAAAATTTTTATTCCTGCTCCGCCAACCAATCATTGTGCTTGTAATGACTGTCCGCACATGAAAAGAAATACACTTGAAAAAGTCTATTTAGCACTAAAATATGAACAACCTGAGTTATTGATGGATGAAAAGCTCCGTTTGCAAGCGCTCAAGCCATTGCAGCGCATGCTTGACTTATCAGCAAGTTTTGGACTTTAATTCGGATATTGGGCGATGTTCCTGACCAAACTTCCCAATACAGGCAATAGTATTTTTTCAGTCATGACAGGGCTGGCCAATACCTACAAGGCTATCAATCTTGCCCAGGGTTTTCCTGATTTTCAGCCAAATCCAATTTTGGTGGATAAGGTGTATGAAGCAATGAAGTCAGGACAAAATCAATATGCACCTATGCCTGGTTTATTGGATTTACGTCAAGAATTGGCAAGGAAGACATTACTGTTTTACAAGAAAAATGTAGATCCAGAAACGGAAATTACTATCACGGCTGGAGCAACGCAGGCCATTTTTACAGCTATAGCAGCTTTTGTATCACCGGATCAGGAAGTAATTTGTTTTGACCCTGCATACGATTGTTATGCACCCGCTATAAAGGTGCAAAGTGCACGGCCGATTCATTTGCCCATGTTTTGGGATGGGAATCGTTTTGCTTATGACTGGGATCAGTTGCGTGCGCGGATTAATACACGAACACGTATGGTTATTTTGAATAATCCTCACAATCCAACGGGTGCAGTTTTACTTAAAGAAGACCTAGATAAGTTAGCTGATTTGCTGCGTAATACGGAGATTGTGGTCCTTGCCGATGAGGTATACGAACACATGGTTTTTGATAAGAAAACACACTTATCTATGTTGACCCATCCAGAACTATGTGGCCGTGCCATTGTAGTTTCTTCTTTTGGAAAAACCTACCATAATACGGGTTGGAAAGTGGGTTATGCAATAGCACCAAACGAACTGACCAAAGAATTTAGGAAGGTGCACCAGTTTAATGTATTCGCCGTCAATACATCAGTACAGTGGGCTTTTGCAGCGTTTCTGAAACTAGACAAAAGTTATGAGCAGCTACCCGATTTTTACCAGCAGAAACGTGATTTGTTCCTGAATCTGGTTAAAAAGAGTCGTTTTGACTTCGTACCGACTGCTTCTACTTATTTCCAACTCGCTCGTTACAATCGGATTAGTAGCGCTGACGATATGGAATTTACGGAAATGTTAGTGCGGGAAAAAGGCTTGGCTGTCATTCCAATTTCACCGTTTATACAGAGTAATGATGCACCTGCATTGGTTCGTTTTTGTTTTGCCAAAAGCGACGAAACTTTGCAAAAAGCCGCGGAGGTGATATGCGCAATCTGAAATTAGTATTGGTTCAAACCGATCTTATCTGGGAGGATAAAGTTCAGAATTTGAATAAGATAAGCTCCTTATTAGAAATAATTACTTTCAATACTGATTTGATTATTTTACCTGAAATGTTCAGCTCTGGTTTTAGCATGCAAGCGGCAAAAACCGCCAACAAAATGGATGGTGATGTAGTTGAATGGATGCGTAAAATAGCAACGGACTACAGAACAACGGTGGTGGGTAGTATCAATGTTGAAGAAGAAGGAAAATATTACAATCGTCTACTTGTAGTGTCGGCTGAAGGTATTTTGGCGCAATATGACAAACGTCATTTGTTTAGCTTGGCCGGAGAAAACGACGTTTTTAGTGCAGGGAGTGAAACTTTAATTTGTCCTATTGCTGGTTGGCGTATTCATTTCCAAATATGTTATGATTTACGTTTCCCTGTTTGGGCTAGGAACCAGAACAGCTATGATTTGCTTATAAATATTGCTAACTGGCCGTCTCGAAGAGTGTATGCCTGGAATCAGCTTTTGATTGCGCGTGCAATCGAAAACCAGAGCTATGTGATAGGCGTGAATCGGACGGGTATCGATGGACACGGCATACCACATTCAGGCTGCAGTTGTGTGATAGATCCAATGGGAGAGGTATTGTGGCAAGCTGGTGAGGAAATTGCAGTGAAGGCAGTTGAACTTTCGGCAGATTTGCTGCTGGAAACGCGCGATAGGTTGCCTTTTTTGCGCGATAGTGATAATTTTGAACTGAAATGAAAAAAGAACTACATGCTCGTTGGGAGCAGCTTACGGATAAATTAGAAGTTGAATTTGGTAAAAAACCTGATTTGCAGAGCGTCCTCTATCTTATTGGAGTTGATGCGTTAGGGCAGGGCTTCCGTAAATTTACAAAGGAAGAAAAACAAGACCTGATGCATATCGCTGTTTGTCGTTTGCTCATGTTTTCGGGGTATTATGAGCATATCGGTAATGATGAAGAAGGCTGGCCACATTTTAAAGCTTTAAAAAAAGTTCCTGGTGTAAATTTGTTAGAACAAGAAGATCTACTGGTAGCGCACGCGCTGTATTATTTCGAAGAAATTAATTTTATTAAACCTGAAGCATAAATAGTACGGACATGAAAAAAATGCTCATTTTATCGATTTTGCTGCTAATGAGTATGCATTCGACCGCTCAGAGATCCAAAAAGAACGCCAAAAATATTACCATGATAGAAATGCAAACTACCGCAGGCCGTATGGTGCTGCAATTGTATGATGAAACGCCTTTACACCGCGATAACTTTATCAAATTAGCCGAAGAAGGATATTACGACAGCCTTTTATTTCATCGGGTGATCCGTGAGTTTATGGTTCAGGGCGGTGATCCGGACTCGCGTACTGCGCCAAAAGGCAAACAACTTGGACAGGGTGGGCCTGGGTATACCGTTCCTGCTGAATTTGTAGATAGTCTTGTTCACCGCAAAGGAGCTTTGGCCGCAGCGCGAACAGGCGATATGGTGAATCCAGAAAAAGCATCGAGTGGCAGTCAGTTTTACATTGTTCAAGGTCGGACTTTTAGTGATGCTGAATTGAACAGCCTAGAAATGAGATCAGGTAAAAAATATAGCGATGAATCGCGTGAAATCTATAAAACTATAGGTGGAACACCCCACCTAGATGGAGCCTACACTATTTATGGACGTGTAGTGGAGGGATTGGACGTTTTGGATGCCATTGGTAAGGTGGCTACTGTTCCCGGTGACCGCCCTTTGGAAGATGTGCGTATCGTCACGGTGAAAGTCCTCAAATGATAAAAATAATTTCTTACAATGTGAATGGAATACGGGCCGCAGAAAACAAAGGTTTATCGACCTGGATGCAAACAGAAAACCCAGACATACTGTGTTTGCAGGAACTAAAAGCCCAACCCGATCAGATTAATATGGCCTTGTACGAAAGTCTGGGCTATCATTGTTATTGGCACACGGCTGAAAAAAAAGGCTACAGTGGTGTGGGTTTGCTGAGTAAGCAAAAACCAAATCATGTAGAAGTTGGTACGGGTGTCGACTGGATAGATTACGAAGGAAGGGTGCTGCGCGCCGATTACAACGACTTTAGCGTTATCAGTGTCTATCTACCGTCGGGTTCGAGCGGCGACGAGCGTCAGGCGTTTAAAATGAAGTTACTTGCTTTCTTCCAAGACTACATCTTTGATTTAAGGCAACGTTTTCCGAAACTGGTGATTTGTGGCGATTACAATATTTGCCACCAGGCGATCGATATTCATGACCCGGTGCGAAATGCGACTATGTCTGGTTTTTTACCCGAAGAAAGGGAATGGTTTACCCAATACCTAAGCCGTGGCTTGGTGGACAGTTTCCGTAGCCTGCATCCTAACGAAAAACAACAGTATTCTTGGTGGTCGTATCGTATGAATGCCAGGGTGAACAACAAGGGTTGGCGCATTGATTACAACATTATTACAGAACCCTTATTACCTGTCTTAAAATCTGCTGCCATTATGCCCCAGGTGCATCATTCCGATCATTGCCCCGTTGTAGTAGAATTAGCCCTTTAAAAATGAATGCATATCAGCAATTGATCGACAAACTTGACGGCTTCATCCGTAAATTTTATCTGAATCAGATAATTAAAGGAAGTCTATTGTTTTTGAGTTGGTTATTGCTGAGTTATTTGTTGGTTTCAACAACGGAGTTTTATGGACAATTCGATAGAACAGGTCGGACGGCGCTATTCTTATTTTTTATAATTATAAATATTTGGATATTAGTTAGATACCTGGTATTACCTTATGCAAAACTTAACCGTTTGGGTAAGCGTATTAGTCGGGAAGAAGCAGCAGCGATAATTGGTAAATTTTTCCCGGATGTATCCGATAAATTATTGAATACCATACAGTTATATAAGGAATCTGAAGAATTACCTCATGACGAGCTTTTGGTTGCAAGTATCGAGCAGCGAACAGCGTTTTTGCGTCCTTTGCCTTTCGCGCAGGTAATCGATTTTAAACAAAACAAACGTTATCTGCGCTATTTAGTACCGGTCTTGTTGGTCTTTGGTGTAGTACTTTTGGCGGCACCGACAATCATCACGGATGCCGGTCAACGGGTACTGCGTTACAATGAGACTTTTGTACCTATAGCACCCTTTAACTTTGTTTTGGAAAACCAGGGCCTGGAGGTGGTTCAATTTGCAGATTATACGGTACAGTTAAAGTTAACCGGAACGGAGTTTCCTGCTGAAGTTTTTCTAGAAACAGAAAAGGGGCGCTTTAAACTTGAAAAGATTGGTGCCAACCAATTTCGTTTTGTTTTCCGCGAGCTACAGAAAGATTTGGCTTTTCGTTTTGCTGCAAATAAGTTTTACTCTATTCCCTATACGCTCAAAGTTTTGCCCAAACCAGTAATAAGCCGGTTTGAGGTTGTTTTAGATTATCCTGCATACATTGGGAAGAAGGATGAGCGGCTTACCAATACGGGCGACCTTGTGGTGCCGGAGGGAACAAATATTCGTTGGGAATTTCATGTGAAGTCAGTAGATGGCGTGTCTTTATTCTATGAGGCTGATTCATCTACACTGGAAGGGAAAAACAGCGGATATTATTTCGCGCTTCAAAAACTTGTACGCTCCAGCAGCGATTATAGCATCACCGCCGTGAATGCCATGAATCCGGATGCGGAAATTATGAAGTACAGATTAAGTGTTGTTCAAGATGCTTTCCCGGTTATCCAATTGGAAGCTGCGCGTGACTCGAGCGATCAGAAAATGTTGTATTTCAGTGGTGAAATTGCGGATGATTATGGATTTGGCTCGTTCAAATTCAAGACTGAAATTTCAGATGAAAAGGGAAATGTTACACGAAATTTTGAGCAGAACCTAAATATGGGTAGGGGTTTGCGTCAGTCGTTTTACCATTATTTTGACTTACGAACACTAAAGCTCAAAGCTGGTGATCAGCTGTCTTATTATTTTGAAGTAGGAGATAATGACCAAATTCATGGTTCTAAAAAAAGCCGGTCAAATGTTTTTAGTTACCGCCAGCTTACCGAAAAGGAGACACGTGAGGAAATCAGCAAACAGTCTGATGCTATTGTCGACAAGCTAAAATCATCGTTGAAGGAGGTACAGCAGCTGCAGCAAGATGCCGAAAGATTAAAGCGAAAACTACAAGACCAAAAGGCGCTTGGCTGGGAGGATAAAAAGTTACTCGAACAAATTCAAAAGAGAGAAGCAAATATTGAAGAGCAGCTCAAGGACGTTCGCAACGAGTTACAGGAGCAATCTGAATTAAAAAAAGAAATAGAACCTGATGCTGCAGAAATACTACAAAAGCAAGATGCTTTGAAGGAGATGGTGGAGAAGTTGCTGAACGACGATCTTAAAAAGCTAATGGAAGAGCTGCAGAAAATGATGCAGCAAGAGAACCAACCACAATTGCAGGATAAGCTGGACGTGCTAAAAATGGACAATAAGGACATCGCCAAGGAGCTGGATAGGATGTTGGAATTTTTCAAGTCTATGGAGGTGGAACAAAAAGTGGAACAAGCCATCAAAGCGCTGGATAAGCTGGCTGATGAACAAAACAAACTAGCTGTAGAAAATGAGAAGAAGACGGATGCAGAAACCGCCGCTCAGAAACAAGAAGAATTGAACAAAAAGTTTGATGAACTGAAGGAGGAGATGGACGAGCTCAAAGAGAAAAACGGTGCTTTGGAGGAACCGTTAGATCTAGACGGTATGGAGGAAGAGAACAAAGAGATTAGCGAAGAAATGAAATCCTCTTCAGCTGATTTGAAGCAGAAGAAACAACAACAAGCCTCAAAAAAGCAAAAAGACACAGCCAAAAAGATGGAGGAGCTGGCGAAAAAAATGCGCATGCAAATGCAAGCAGGGCAAAAAGAACAGCTTGAAATTGATATTCGCGCCTTACGACAGCTACTAGAAAACCTGGTGAAGTTCAGTTTTGCCCAAGAAGCACTCATGGACAGGCTTAAAGAAAACACCAACTATAGCCAAGCCTATATGGATATTGGCAAAGAACAGTTTAAGTTGCGGGAAGATGTTGGTTTGATAGCGGACAGTTTGCTTGCCTTAAGCAAGCGGGTTATTCAAATTCAGAGTTTCGTGAATAAGGAAGTTGGGGATTTGAATAACCATCTCCAGATTATGGTCGACCATCTTTCTAACCGGCAAACACCTCAGGCGAGGTCTCGTCAACAGTATGCGATGACGTCGGCCAATAATCTGGCGGTAATGCTTTCTGAAATATTGAAGCAGATGCAGCAGGAGATGGCGGAGATGGAGTCGAAGAAGAGCGGAAGTGAGTCGCAATGTATGAAACCAGGTAAAAGTGGTAAATCAGGCATGTCTAAATTGTCGCAGCTGCAGAAGGAACTTAATCAGCAGATGCAGCAAATGAAGGATGGACAAAAGCCAGGTGAAAAAGGTCAGCAGGGTCAGAAAGGTCAGCGGGGCAACCAGAGCAAGGCGTTTTCTGAGGCAGCTGCACGCCAAGAGGCCATTCGTCGCGAATTGCAAAAATTGAATGAAGAATATAATAAGGACGGAAAAAAGCCCTTGGGTGATTTGGACAGACTGGCGAAGGAGATGGAAAAAACAGAGAAGGAACTCGTGAATAAAATGCTGAGCCAACAAACCTTGCGCCGGCAAGAAGAGATCATGACGCGTTTGCTTGAGTCTGAAAAAGCCGAAAGAGAAAGAGACGAAGAAGAAAGGCGTGAGAGCAAATCGGCCAAAGAAGCACCTAAAGGAACTCCCCCTGGTTTTGAAGCTTATCGAAAGCAAAAGAACAGGGCGGTGGACTTATACCGAACCCTAACGCCAGAGCTGAACAGTTTTTATAAAGACAAGGTCGATACTTACTTTTTACAAATCAACCGATAAAATGGAAGGCCGCATTGTAATACGCTCTGAGAGCGCCAATTTACAAGTCATCGATACGCTTATCGAGAAGCTGAAGGAATGTGCGTCGATGAGTGTGGAGGATGTTTTTAAGACGCGCCTGGTGCTTTCTGAGGCAATACAGAATGCCATAATCCACGGCAACCACAGCGACCCGGAAAAGACGGTGATTATCGATTACCGATACAATGCGGATGTGGCAGAGTTGTTTTTTTGCATCAGCGACCAAGGCCCTGGTTTTAATCTGAGCTTGATGGTAGACCCAACTACCCTAGAGAACAGGGAGAAAGAAGGCGGGCGTGGCGTGTATTTTCTGCAAGCATTCACAAATGGATTGTCCTATTGTAACGAGGCGAAAGCAATAAAATTTAGTTTGAAATTGAACGAAGAAACATGATTCGATTTTTTACGCACGAAATCGAATTTCGTCTTTTAGATCAGAAACACCTCAAGTCATGGATTATTGATCAATGTGCCGCTGCTGGGAAAAGGGCGAATGAACTGAGTTATGTGTTTTGTAGTGATGAGTATTTATTGGTAATCAACAAAGAACACCTGCAACACGACTATTATACCGATATAATTACTTTTAATTATTGTCTGGATGACAATGACGTTAGCGGAGAACTTTATCTCTCCATTGAGCGAATACGTGAGAACGCCACGAAAAATCGTGTTAGTTTTGCAGACGAATTACACCGGGTCATGATTCATGGGGTGCTGCACTTGCTGGGTGAGGACGATAAGGCCGATGCCGAAGCAGTGCAGATGCGTAAAAGCGAAAATGAAGCGCTAGCCGCTCGTTTGTTCCACGTGAAACATTATGCCACGCCGAAGCCGTAGCGGAAGGGCCGGGCCCGACCGTGTTCCACGTGAAACATATAGAAATTGAATAAACAAGTATACGATATAATTGTAGTGGGTGCTGGTCATGCTGGTTGTGAGGCAGCCGCTGCCGCTGCCAATATGGGCTCGAAGGTCTTGCTCATCACGATGAATATGCAAACCATTGCCCAGATGTCCTGTAACCCCGCAATGGGCGGCGTGGCTAAGGGACAGATTGTGCGGGAGATAGATGCTTTGGGTGGATACTCGGGCATAGTGAGTGATCGTTCGGCGATACAGTTCCGTATGCTTAATCGCTCTAAGGGGCCTGCCATGTGGAGTCCGCGCACCCAAAACGACCGCATGTTGTTTGCTCAGGAATGGCGGACCATGTTAGAGCAGACGCCCAACGTAGATTTTTGGCAAGATACTGTCGTGAAGCTTGACGTTATAAACGATCAGGTAGTAGGGGTTGTAACAGCGATGGGTATACATTTTCCGTGCCGATCGGTGGTTTTAACCAACGGAACATTCCTGAACGGAATTATACATATCGGTGAAAAACGATTTGGAGGAGGTAGGAGCGGAGAGAAGGCGGCTACCGGTATTACGGAACAGTTGGTTGAGTTGGGTTTTGAAGCTGGACGTATGAAAACGGGCACACCGCCACGTATTGACGGCCGCTCGCTCGATTACAGCAAAATGGAAGAACAAGCTGGCGACGAACAACCGGGAAAATTTTCGTACAGCCGCGAAACCAAAGCGCTGACCAAACAACGCTCCTGTTGGATTACTTACACCAACACAGAAGTTCATGATATTCTAAAAACAGGCTTCGATAGATCACCCATGTATGCCGGCCGGATTCAAGGACTCGGTCCGCGGTATTGCCCTTCTATTGAAGATAAAATAAATCGTTTCGCTGAAAGAGACCGGCATCAGATTTTTGTGGAGCCCGAAGGTTGGACTACCGTAGAGGTTTATGTAAACGGCTTTTCAACTTCATTACCAGAGGATGTACAGCAGCAAGCATTAAATAGCATACCTGGTTTTGAACAGGCTAAAATGTTCCGACCGGGTTATGCGATAGAATATGACTATTTTCCGCCTACCCAGCTTTTCCCCACCTTACAAACCAAAGCAATTCAAAACTTGTTTTTCGCCGGACAGATTAATGGCACAACGGGTTACGAAGAGGCGGCTTGTCAGGGTTTGATGGCGGGCATAAATGCCCACAATCGGGTGTTCGGTAAGGATTCCTTTTTGTTGAAGCGTTCAGATGCTTATATCGGTGTGCTGATTGATGACCTCGTGAACAAGGGCACAGACGAGCCTTATCGTATGTTTACGTCACGTGCAGAGTACCGCATTTTATTAAGACAAGACAACGCAGATTTGCGTTTAAGTGAGCTGGGTCATGCCTTGGGCTTGTTACCTGAACAGCGCTGGGTGGATGTTCAGGAGAAATTGTCACAAACGGTTTCAATTACCAAATACCTTCAAAAGTTATCTGTAGAGCCTGAAGAAATGAATCCTGTTTTGGAAGCGTTGGAGACGCCGGTGTTAACCCAAAAGGTGAAACTCGATGGCCTTTTGATGCGGCCACAACTAGGGTTGAGGGATTTACGTAAAGGCAGCGAGCTGCTGAATAGTTTTTTGGCAGATTATCCTGTGGAAGCGGTAGAAGAAGCAGAAATTCAACTGAAATATGCCCCTTATATTGAAAAAGAACATGAATTAGCCCAAAAAATGAGTCATTTAGATGATATCCGTATGCGTGAAGATTACGACTATTATCAAATTACTGCTATGTCGAAAGAAGCGAGAGAGAAATTGAGTAAGTTGAAGCCTATTTCTTTAGGCCAAGCCTCGCGCATTAGTGGAATTTCGCCGGCAGACATTTCTATTTTAATGGTGTACCTCAATAAATGAGCAGGATGGAAGTTTTAAAGGGCTGTCCAGCCTGTAACAGCACAAATACGGCAGCATTCTTATCGTGTAAGGATTACACCGTGAGTGGCGAAACGTTTCAACTGAAGCGCTGTAGCCACTGCACACTCATTTTTACGGATCCCCGTCCTGATGCCGTGGCCATTTGGCCGTATTATAAGTCGGATACCTATGTTTCGCATAGTGATGAAGCTGCACCGGGCTTGATCAATAAGATTTACCGGGCGGTTCGCAAAATTACCTTGGGTAACAAGGCTGGTTTGGTAGCAAAATATGCGCGTGGGCGTAAATTAATCGATATCGGCGCGGGCACGGGTGCTTTTGCAGCACATATGCAACAATTTGGCTGGGAAGTAATGGCGATTGAGCCAGAGGCAGATGCCCGCAAATTGGCAGCGGATAGAGGATTAAAAACGGCTGATGAATCTGCATTACTGGATCACCCGCCGGTTAATGTGATTACGATGTGGCATGTGCTTGAGCATGTGCATGAACTTCAGGAGCGCGTGGCTAAATTGTATACATTATTGGAGCCGGGAGGAATAGCTGTGATTGCTGTACCAAACCCTGAAAGTGACGATGCCCAGAGGTATGGTCCTTATTGGGCGGCCTATGATGTACCGCGGCACTTGTATCATTTTACCCCAACGGCTATTCGTCAACTATTTGAAAGAGAGGGCTTTATAAGTGAGCGTGCGCACTGGATGCCTTTTGATCCATTTTATATTGCCTTGCTGAGCGAACAGTATAAATCTGGACGGCCTCGCTTGGTTCGAGGCGCTTGGTTTGGCTTTGTATCGTGGCTGAATAGCCTGATGCAGAAAGACCGGTGCTCGAGTCAGATTTACATCTTCCGTAAAACATGAGGTTTTTTGCCTTTTTGGCCTTGATTGGGTTGATGATGGCATGTGCCAATGTGGTGCCGCCCACAGGTGGAGAACCGGATAAAGCTCCGCCTGAATATGTGAGCTCCAGTCCTGCCAATTATACAATTTTGTATAAAGGCGAACCCATTCGTATTGATTTTAATGAATATATCAAAATTCAGAGCCCACAGCAGATTTTGATTTCGCCTAGTCTCGAAGTAAAACCCGAGATAAAGGAGCGTTATCGTTCGGTTTACGTAGACTTGAAAGGGCAAAGCCTAAGCGAAAACACCACATACACTATTAATTTTGCCAGTTCAATTGCTGATATTACTGAAAATAACAAACAAACGAATTTTCGTTATGTCTTTAGTACCGGCGATTTCCTTGATTCTTTAAAAATTACCGGTCAAGTCCTTTTGGCAGAAAAAAGGACAGGTGAAGCGGATGTTTTGGTGGGCTTATATCCTGAAGCGCAAGGTGACTCGGCCCTATACAAAATCAAGCCTTTTTATTTCGCCAAAACAAATAGTGACGGGTATTTTTCACTTGAAAACCTGAAATATGGTCGTTTTCGGTTATTTGCTTTTAAAGACGACAATAATAATCTGCTTTACCAAGCCACTGAGGCTGTCGCTTTTCTCGATTCCGCTATTGCAACAGACTCACTTGGCTCAAACTTTAAGCTGATTTTGTTTAATGATCCTGAATCCGACCGCAAACCTAAAGAAGTAAGGAGCATTTCGCCGGGACAAGTTCGGGTGAAGTACGCTTTACCGTTGGATACAGCTACAAAGGTTGTTATGCAGAACAGTAGCGCAGCCTTCACTTGGCAAATTAATGGGGATAGCTTAATGCTGTTCCATCTCGAAAAAGAAGCGGACACCCTTCGTTTTTTGATAGAAAAGCCAACGTCAACGGATACCTTAAAAGTGGTTAACCGTAAACTCGGGGAAAAGGGTTATGCTAAACTGACGTTGCAGAAACTAGCCAGTAGTACCCCCTCCATTTACGAACCGCTTGAGCTCATTACGAACCACCCCATTCAAACGATTGATACCACACGTTTCACGTGGAAAATGGACACAACGGTGGTGAATTTGCCGTTCAAATTACTGTTAAATGGCACGCGTTTAACGGTTTATCCGGAATTTGCGCCCGACAGCAGGTATGAATTGTTTATAGACAGTGCTGCATTGATAGATCTTTTCGGGATGCCCTCGGATACTTTCCGCTTGGTGCTAAATAGTGGAAATGCAGAGCTGTTTGGTTCGCTCATTTTGAATGAGCTGGATAGCCTCCAGCCAGGCGATCTTATTCAGCTGTTTGACGAGCAAGGAAAACTGAAGGTGCAAGCCAAATGGAAGGGGGAGTCCAGTATTCGGTTTGATAAATTACGTGCCATAGGTTATAAACTACGGGTGGTACGCGATGCAAACAACAATGGCCGTTTCGACACAGGAAGCTACCTGCTGCGACGGCAACCTGAAATGTTGTGGAATGCACCTGATTTGGTACGCTTGCGGGCGAATTGGGAAGTAGAGCTAAGCCTAGCGGGATGGGTCAAATAACGGTATCCTTGAATATTTCAGCCTTTTTAGGGTAGTCGGTCGTGTAATGCAGCCCACGGCTTTCTTCACGTAAACGCGCGCACTTTACGATGGTATAAGCTACTTTTAAGATGTTGCGTTGTTCCAGTAGTTGTACGGATAATTTGGTTTCCGTATAAAGCCGTTCTGTTTCTTTGTGGAGAATCTCAAGTCGCTCCCAAGCCCGCGTCAGGCGTGTTTGGTTACGAACAATACCCACATAAGAGTTCATTATGGCCTGCGTTTCTTTCAAATTTTGACTGATAAGCACTAATTCGTCGGGCTCGGCCGTTCCAGAATCATTCCAATCAGGTATGTTTTCCTGCCAGCTAAGAGCTGTATGTGTGGTGCGAATGGCCTCGTAAATGCGGTCTGCAAAAACAGTTGCTTCTAATAAGCTGTTGGATGCCAGACGATTAGCACCGTGTAAGCCAGTAGAGGCGCATTCACCACAAGCGTACAGTTGTTGAATATTGGTCCGGCCAAAATCGTCGACGCGTATCCCGCCTACTAAATAGTGCATGGCAGGCGCAACCGGGACCCCCTCTTTGCGCATATCTATACCCATGCTCAAGCACTTTTGGTAGATATTAGGGAAATGCGAGCGCATAATGTCTTCGGGAATATGCCGACAGTCTAGCAAAACATAATCATTGCCATTTTTTTTGAGTTCATTGTCAATGGCACGGGCGGTAATATCGCGGGGTGCTAACGATTTTCGCTTGTCGTATTTGTGCATGAATTCCTTTCCATCGCGGTTTTTGAGGATGCCGCCATAACCACGTACTGCTTCGCTGATCAAAAAAGCAGGATGTTCGCCAGGATTGTATAGCGCGGTAGGATGGAACTGGATAAATTCCATATTGCGAAGTTTGGCTTTGGCTCGGTAGGCCATGGCAATACCATCTCCGGTGGCTATTACTGGGTTGGTGGTGGTTTGATACACATGGCCTGCCCCTCCGGTAGCTAATAATACCGAATTGGCGAGTATGGTTTCGATTAGGTTGGTTGTTGTGTTCAGCACATACACGCCGTAACAACAAATATTTTCGGTCTTTTTGTTTACCTCTACCCCTAGGTGGTGCTGGGTGATCAGGTCGACAACGAACTTATGGCTGTAGAGGGTAATGTTTGGATTGGCATAGACCTTTTCGAGCAGGGTTCTTTCAATTTCAAAGCCAGTCATGTCTTTGTGGTGCAGCACGCGGTGCACGCTGTGACCACCTTCACGGGCCAGATCGTAATTTCCAGCTTCGTTTTGGTCAAATCGGGCACCCATAGCAATGATTTCTTGTATTCTGGCAGGGCCTTCTTTGATAACGAACTCAACAACCCCCTCGTCACAAGCACCATCGCCGCAGTCGAGGGTATCGGCAATGTGTTTTTCGAAGCTGTCTTTGAGTAGATCGGTTACGACGGCTACACCGCCTTGGGCATATTTCGTGTTGGATTCATCCTCATCACTTTTGGTGATAATACAGACCCTGCCCAGTTGTGCGGCTTTTAAACCAAAGCTTAATCCGGCTATGCCTGAGCCAATTACAATGAAATCAAATTTTTCGTGCATCATAAATAAAACGGACAGTTGCATCCAAAGTTCTTAAGCTTTCTTATATTCGTGTAATAAATTTTATAAAGCACTGACTATCATGAAAAAAATACTTCTTACGCTTGCCTTAATGGCCACCGTAACTGCAGTGGCCAGCGCCAATGTAGGCGACAAAAAGAAAAAATCTAGAGAGAAAGCCAAAACGGAACAAACCGATAAAAAGGAAGGCTGTTCAGAAGTTAAATCCTGCTGCAGCAAAAAGCCGGCAACTGAAGCCGCTAAACCGGCGATTATAAAAGACTAATAGTTTAATTCCTTCGTAAAAAGCTCGAATCATAACGATTTGGGCTTTTTTTTGTCAAATTATTTTTACTTGTTCCTATAAATCTGGGGTTGATTAAAAAAACGGTGCGCTTTTTAATTACTGCTGTTATTGGACTCGTGAATTTCTTTTCATACGAAGTGTGACCTGTTCACTGACACTGTTGTGTACAGTCCGTATAACATAAGCGCAAGGACTCGCTGTAGCAGTATGCGCCTTGAAGATTATTTCTTCTCCCCAAACGCCAAGTCTCCCGCATCTCCCAAGCCAGGAACGATATACGCTTTAGCGGTGAGCTCCTTATCGATGGCAGCAGCGAAAATTTTGGCTTGAGGCATGTGTTTGCACACATAGTTTACACCTTGCTCAGAAGCGATAGCCGTCACCACAAAAACCTGGGATGGGGTGCCAAATTTGAGCAGCTCTCTAAAGCTCAGCACGAGGGAAGTGCCTGTCGCTATCATGGGGTCGCTGAGGATGAGTATGCGGCCATCAAGTGGGGGGCAAGAGGCGTATTCTACCTTGACTTCAAACGTGTGGTCTTTGTGGTGGTATCGATAAGCGGAAATGAAAGCATTATCTGCACCATCAAAATAGTTGAGTAAACCTTGGTGAAGCGGTAATCCTGCCCGAAGGATGGTGGCCAAAACCGGCTGCTCAGGCAATAATTGCTCTTGGGCCTCACCCAGTGGTGTTTTGACAATGGTGTTTTCGTATTGCAACAGCTTACTCAACTCGTAGCCACACACCTCTCCGATACGTTCAAGGTTGCGCCTGAAGCGCATGCGGTCCTGCTGAGTGTTTTTGTCGCGAATCTCGGCCACAAAATGACGGAGCACAGAAGGTTGTTTACTCAGATCGTATACCATGTTTCCAAAGACTTAGCGGCCAAGGTAGCTTGCTGTAGCTCACCCTCGTATAAATATAAGGCTTTGCGCCGAAACCGCCGTAAAAACGCTGTAATCCGGCAATCATAGATCCTTCAAAGTCGAAAATAATCTCTTGACCGCACCAGTCGACCAAAAGCCGATCTAATAGTTGGTGCATGGCGTTAAGTTCTTTAGCTGCAGGCGCATTGACTGCTAATTGGTAATAGCGCTGCTGTCCATGACAAAAAATGGCGCAGGCTGCTACTAGAGATGCTCCAGAATAGGCGCCGCAGATTTGCCACTGTAAGACTGGATTTCTGAGTAGTTCTTCTGCTTTATTATAAAAGGAGGCGGGTAGTTTTATTTTGTTGGATAAATGCTGCCGCAGAAAGGGCATAAACGTCTCGATGCTTACATCCTTGGAGATACTCAGGGCGCTTGATTTTTTTAATATGCGCTTGAGGTGTTGACTATATGCTCCCCGGAGTAGCTGTGGACTTTCAGGTAAAGCTAAACGATAGGTAACGCGCTCTTGGCTTTTCCACCCTGCCGGCAAGGGGAAGGCTGCAGTATCAAGACAGAGGTCGATATAATGGAATTTGGCGCTGAGTGCGTTTAATAAAGCAGTATAATCTACTGAAAGCGGTGTTTTGGCGCCAACCAAAGCAAAATGTTGGATAAGTAAAGGTTGTTCTAGCAGCTTTAAATGGGCCAAGGAGCGGGGCGCCAATGGAAATAAATATGCTCCAGATTGAAACGGTTGCCAGTTCGGCGTAAGTGTCTGTAGGTAATCCGGATGGAGATAAGGGCTGTAGCTCTTTTTTTGCGCTAGTAAAAGGGCAAATTGTGCTTGAATCGATGTATTTGTCTCTTTTTCAACCTGTTTCATGCTTTGGCTTCGGTTAATAAGGTGCTGTAAACCGCCTTCCATCCGTACCAACCATCGGGCTCAGAAAAGCTGCTATTGTGCCACAAGCTCACAAAACAGCCCCCTACGTCTTTGCATTCCCCAATAAGATCTCTGATTTTTTGAGTGGCTTGTTCGGGCGATAGCTGCAAATACACGCGGAGGCTAACATCCATAACAATGGTGGGGTATATTTTGAGTTTAATGGGACTCTCGTGGTCTAGATCGTAGAAAAAATGTGGTGTGGCGGTGCCTGAACGAAAGCCTGGAACGGCGGCATAACCCATGCTGTAATCTGCGGCAAAGTCTCGTTTAACAAGCTGCTGATAGGTTTGTGGCAACCGGAGTTTCAGAAAATGTTGCCGACTAAGACTTACTGGTCGGCTGAGTATCTGCTCAAGCAGCTTTTTTTCTCGATCGATTAATGTCTGGTCTTCTGTTGAGCGGACGCTGGGGTGCAAACCAATAAGATTGCGGTCGGCGAGCGTGCGAATATGTTCCCTGAAATGTTCATTGTGTGGGTTGTGTGCATTGTCGAGTAAGCCATAATCGCCCATGAGCACAAAATAGATGGGTTCAGCTTCGTTTTCATGGTGCTGAGCATTGAGCCAGCCGTAGGTGTCGAAGGGGTCGGGTTCACCACCACTGAGCACACGTAAACGGCGGCGAAAGGATAGCCAACGACCCTTTTGTAGGTCGCTAATCAGTCCACCGAACAACCTTGTCCAGTTTTTTTGGCGGTAAGCGTAGAGCTGATCAATGTCGATGGTAGGCTCAAAACGGTAGCTATTCGGTTGTAAGCCCAATTCTGGCCAGCGTTCATTAAGTAAATTGCGCAATTGTCCAACCCAACGGTCAACGATGGCGGTTTCTAAAAACCCTTCTCGCCAAGCAATGCTTTCGGTATGCAAAAAGCGATCGTGTTCGTCGCTGCGGTGTGGAAGATATTCTTCGTAGCGCGAGACGAGATAAAATACAGCTGCGAATATATCGTAAGGCAAACTATATCTTTTGCTTGTACGGAACAAGGTTTTAAGATCATTGTGCTGACCAATGGTTATTTGCTGATCTTTTAATCCTTTTTCGAAAAGCAATTCAACGGCACGTATGCTGATTGCTCCTTCCTCTAATTGCGGGTTGGCGGAATAAATCAATCGCGGGCCTGTGGCTTTTTGAAATGCGACTTCATCTTGGGTCAGCTGGTAAGCTGTTCCGAGCATGGTTTGGAAGATGAAGTCGAGGCTGTAACGGAGCCGACTAGAATAGCGGTCGCTGTAAACGAGTATCATATTTAGAGCGAATTCAATACGTTAGTCCAAAGCTCGGTAAGCGACCGCTGGTTTTTGCCTTTAAATCCAGTGAATTTATCTATATCCGCAATGAGTCGGGTTACATTTATGTTTTTTTGTTCTTGATTTGGAGCTATACCCATAGAAGTAATCCGTTGAGCAAGGTATTCTTGTTCGGGTTGTCCTGGCGTGCTTATGACCCCAAAATGTGCCCCGCAATAATATAAATCACTTAAAGTGCTATGTCCGGGCCGACAAACAACGTATTTGTGTTGTTTTATAAGTTGTGTAAGTTCTTTTGGGTCGGTTATTTCTGGAAGGATGTTCACCTTTTCATTAGGTGCGAGATTTTTTGCGGTGTTGTTGCCCCTAACGAGTGTTAATGGAGGGGGGAAAAGATGGGTTTGCGCTAAAAGTAGGCGCTCGAGTTCAGTGCGCTGGGGTTCGGGCCCACTTAATAATAATAAAGTCCCTTTTTTGATATATGTGGGCGTTTCTACAGCAAGTCGGGTAACGAGCCCAATATATCTAACTGGCTTTTTGGTGGGGTTGTAAAGCATTGCTTTTGACAGCTGCAAAGTTTCGTCTTCAAATTCGGGTAGCCAAAGCTCCTGAAATGGGGCTGCAAAGCCGCGAAAGGCAGAGCGCCAAATAATTTTCCAGCTCAGGGCAGGTAAACCGCTCCAATTTTGAGGGGGTAATAAATCAAGTTGATTGCTTAACAATACGGCTTTAATGCCAGGATAAGTACAGCCATAGCGGTTATCGCTTACAATAAAATCAACAGTATTGTTTTTAAGGTATTGTTTGAGTAATTTTTTGTCGTCTACCATTAAGCGACGAATCATAAAGGGGCTTTGAAGGAGTGCCGACCACCAAGCCGTGCCATTATAGCGCACATCTAGTGACGATAAGGTAACAAATTGAAGGCTGGGATAATAATTTTTCCAGAATTGAAGGGCATGACCTGAACTCGCCAAAATAGGCGTATGCCCAAGTTCAATTAATGCGTCGATTAGCGGAATACAGCGGGTGGCGTGACCTAAACCCCAATCGAGCGCAGCAAATAAGACTGTTTTCTTTGATTTTTGTATCACAATAGTAAATCTCACATCTGCATAATTACTTAGCTTTATGCCCATGTTACATTGCCGTAAAACTACTACCCTTTTCGCCTTGTTGTGTTTGTTTCTTGCCTCTTGCGCCTCTAAAAGGGGTTGTGATTGTCCTTCTTTCGGACAAGAAACGACTACCAGTGAAAAAACGGACAAAAAAGTCTGATAACATTTCGGATATCGCGAAGTTGCTCTAACTTTGCGTTGTTTATAAACAATCTAAATAGGCGTGAAGCTAAGTCAATTAAGAGCCGGAGATTATGCCCAGATCAAAGCTTTGGGAAAACACCCTATTGCGAATAAATTGCTGGAGATGGGGTGTTTGCCCGGCGAAAGACTCAAGGTGCGCCGTATCGCTCCATTCGGCGACCCGATGGCGATTCAGATTTTGGGGTATGAACTGGCACTCCGGCGCGATGAAGCCGACGCCATAGAAGTGGAGCTGCTACCGAAATCGCCTTTTCTGTGAAAAATCAAATCAAAATAGCACTTGTTGGCAATCCCAATAGTGGCAAATCCTCCTTGTTTAATGCGCTTACTGGGCTGCATCAGAAAGTAGGCAATTTTCCAGGGGTTACGGTCGATAAAAAAACAGGGAGTGTTGCGCTGAACAGTCAGCTTACCGCTGAAGTAATAGATCTGCCTGGTACCTACAGCTTATATCCGCGCTCCGAAGACGAAAAAGTCACTTTTAATGTACTTCTGGATGCCGATAACCCAGCGCATCCCGATCTGGTGATGATAGTCGCTGATGCAACGAATCTCCGTCGGCATCTTTTATTTATTACGCAAATCATCGACTTGGGCATGCCCTCGGTTTTGGTGTTGAATAAAATCGACATGGCCGAGAAGCGGGGAATTGAACAAAATACCGATGAGCTAGCACGCATCCTTGGCATACCGGTTGTTGCCACCAATGCCCGCCAGGAAAGTGGGCTGGAAGAACTAAAAAAAGCCTTGGCTGAACAAGGTGCCCGGGTGAGTCTACCCTTTTATCTGCCCAATTCAGAGATTCAACCTGTACTTGAGGAGGTGTCGAAAATGAGCGGTGAGCCAATGGGTTATCGTTCGTTTATCTATCTCTGTAACCACGATCACCTCGATAAACTTAAAGCGAAGGAACACGCCAGGATTGATGCGTTGATTACTAAAAAAGAGGTTAATATTCAACAACTGCAAGCGCGTGAAACCGTTGAACGGTACCAGCAGATAGCTGGTTTGCTGACCCAGATTGAACGTAAATCCCACAAGAGCGAAGATGTGCGCTCCGAGCGTATTGATAAAATATTATTGCACCCAATTTGGGGATATACCATCTTTTTAGGGATACTGTTTTTGATATTTCAGGCCATATTTGCTTGGGCGAGCTGGCCTATGGAGTGGATTGAAAAGCTTTTTAACGGCCTGGGAGGGCTAGCAAATCAATATTTACCCGAAAGCCTGCTGACCGATATGTTGGTGAGCGGTGTCATACCCGGCTTAGGCGGTGTGGTCGTTTTTGTACCACAGATTGTGCTTTTGTTCTTTTTTCTCGCACTGCTCGAAGAGACCGGCTATATGGCCAGGGTAAGTTTTCTGATGGACCAGTTGATGCGGAGGTTTGGCCTCAGTGGTAAGTCGATTGTACCACTGATTGGTGGTTATGCTTGTGCTGTGCCGAGCATTATGGCAACGCGCACCATCAATTCTTGGAAAGAGCGCATACTAACCATCATGGTTTTACCACTGATGAGCTGTAGTGCCCGATTACCAGTGTATACCTTGTTAATTGGCTTGAGTGTGCCCGACGACCGTGTTTTGGGCCTATTTAGTTTGCAGGGCCTGGTATTGATGGGTTTTTACCTGATGAGCTTTTTCGCAGCTATCGGCGTGGCCCTTGTTTTGAAGTGGTTCATTCGGGAGCGCTCATCTTCTTATTTTTTGCTTGAGATGCCCGCCTATCAATTGCCGCGTTGGGGCAATATTGGTATGACGCTCATTGACCGGGCCAAGGCTTTTGTATTTGGTGCGGGTAAGGTGATCCTGGCGGTTTCGATTATTCTGTGGGCCTTGTCTAGTTTCGGTCCAGGCGATGCTTTTACGCGACTCGAAAGCCAATACGCACAAGAAGCAATGCTGAATCCAAGTCAGGAATTAGACAATCAATTAGAGCACGATAAACTTGCGGCCAGCTATGCGGGTACCTTAGGGAAGTTTATTGAGCCGGCGATTGCTCCGCTTGGTTTTGATTGGAAAATTGGCATCTCCATTATTACGAGTTTTGCTGCTCGAGAGGTATTTGTAGGCACCATGGCGACAATTTATAGCTTAGGAACTGCAGACTTTGAGGAAACCACCCTAAAAGAGAAAATGCTTGCAGACACACACCCCGCCACGGGTCTGCCGATTTATTCTTTGGCTACAACGTTTTCGCTGCTCGTTTTTTATGCTTTTGCCATGCAGTGTGTGAGTACGCTGGCGATTACCTACAAAGAAACCCGCAGCTGGAAGTGGCCAGCATTGCAATTCGTTTATATGACCGGCCTCGCTTATTTGGGGAGTTTGCTGGTTTATCAGTTGCTTAAATAGGTTGAACCGGTGCTTGAGCAGCGACTTCGGACCGCACTTTTGCCTTTTTTGCCCGCGGCGGCGCTTGTGCCGGCGGTAGCTTATATCATCGAAAAAAAGGTTCAGCTAACTGTAACCGGAAATAGGGCGACGAAATTGGGCGACTACCGCCACCCATTTCAGGGGAAAGGGCACCGTATTACGGTAAACGGCACTTTAAATCCTTATGCTTTTCTGGTTACTTTAGTGCATGAATTTGCCCATTTGGCTGTTTGGGAACAACATCAAAACCGAGTGAAGCCGCATGGCGGTGAATGGAAGCGGGCGTTTATTGTTTTGATGCGGCCGTATTTACAGCAGGATGTTTTTCCAGAAGACTTGTTGGTGGTATTACACGATTATTTCGAAAACCCTCGTGCATCAAGTTGCGCAGATCCAGATCTGATGCGGAGCCTATCGCAATTCGATAAAGGCCGGGATAATTACCGGTTTTTGGAAGAATTAGCTGAAAAAAGCGTGTTTATGACTCGCCAGAGAAGGTATTTTATCAAGGGTGAAATACGACGCACACGCTTTTTATGCACGGAAAAAAGTACAGGGAAACAATATCTGTTTCACCCACTAACACCGGTGCAACAACGGCATACCGATGGCAGTCCATTGCTCGAGGTAATGTCCTAGCTTATTGACCTGTCGTGTTACGTCGAAACGACTAGCGAAATTTTTTGAGCCACGTGGTTTGAACTACCGAAGTAAATCCGCCTCAACCCAACGGCATAGGGCGCGGCTTCTTTAATAAAACAACAATGCCCCGACTGTAAGGACGGGGTTTGTAGATTGAAGCAGTGATCAGGCTGCTTTTCCTGACAGATAGAAGGCGGCACCTGCCAGTGATACATCCTTGAGCAAACTTCCCATGGCCATTTGCGCGCCGTCGCCGCCAGCTATTACGCCAGGCAAATGAATAGTTAACACAAAAACGAGCATAAGTACACCTAAAAGGAGCATGGCCATTTTTTCCATTTTACCAATTAGAATGCTAATACAGGCTGCGAGTAAACCTAGACCGGCGAGATAAATCCAAAACACGCCGCCGGGCAGGAAAGAGGGTAACATTCCGGTCATCTGATCGCCAGCCATAAAGTGCATGAGGCCAAATACGCCAAAGGGTAGGGCGTACATGATTTTGCCAATTTTGTCAAGCTTGTTCATAGTACAGGGTTTAGGGTATAAAAGCGGGTATGCTTATGTTATTCTAAACTAGGCATTTAGCTAAACCCTGAAAAATTCTTTTTTCAACCGAAACGGACTAGGGTCTGACCCTTCTCCACGGCATTTCCTGGAGAAACCAGTACTTTATCCACAATACCTGCACCCGGAGATTTGAGTACATTTTCCATCTTCATGCTTTCTAATACCAAAAGCGGGTCGCCTTTTTTTACTTCCTGACCAACCTCTGCGATTAAACGCAACACCAAACCGGGCATAGGTGCTTTTACCTCGTTTACCTTTGAATCTGCGAGCTGATTGAGGCCAAGTTTTTCGAGCATAAGGTCGAGCTCGGTACGTAAAAATAGCTCATAGCGTTGGCCATTAACACGCACCACCAGGGTTTTCGCTTCCCTACTCATCAGTTCGACGGTATAAGAGCGGTTATTGAGTAATAAGTGTATCCGATTTTCGTCTATGCGGGCGAGATCGAGCGTCAGCGCTTTTCCGTTGAGGAAGAGGTGATTGTTTTCGCGATGCAACTGATGGGGCTGGCCGTTAACCGTAATCTCGTACATGAAGCAATATTTTGATTGTCAAAACTAAGCAAAATGACAAACTTTGAGCTTATCCTTGTTGTTTAGCGGCAGTTTATCGCCGTTGGCGTTACTTTGTTCTATCAAATCCTATTCATGTTGCGTTCAATTATCTCCTTATTTGCTGTTACAGTCATTTTGTCGGCTTGTGGTAGCAACCGACTTAGCAAACCTGCTATCGACAAAAGCCTTGCTAGCCCCAAAGCCCGCGTATTTGACCCGGTGACTGATTACCGTGCTGCTCGCCCTCTTGATATGAAGGTGGTGCACACCAAGTTGTATCTCCGGCCCGACTTCAAAAATGCCTGGATGTATGGAACGGCTTATTTGACGGTGCAACCTCATTTTTATGCAGGCGACAGCCTCATTCTTGATGCCAAAGGTTTTGCAATCAGCCGCTTGGAATATGTTGGTGACGATTATTTTAAAAGCCTTCCCTATACGTACGACGGACAGCAAATTCGTATTTACCTAGAGTTTGAGCATAGTCCCAAGGTCAATTTTGAAATCTTAGTCGAATATATTGCCAAGCCGAACGAGCTCAAAGGTGTAAGCGGAAGTGCGGCCATTCAGGGAGCCAAGGGTTTGTACTTCATTAATGGCGACGGCAGCGACCCTAATAAGCCTACCCAGCTGTGGACGCAAGGCGAAACGGAGTCGAATTCGTGCTGGTTCCCCACTATCGATGCGCCTAACCAAAAAACTACCCAAGAAATATACCTCACCGTGGATACTGGTTTTGTAACTCTTTCTAACGGTGAGCTGGTCTACAGCACCGATAATGGTGACGGTAGCCGCACCGATTATTGGAAGCAAGACCTCAAACATGCCCCTTACCTGACCATGTTGGCTGTGGGTAAATTCCATGTGGCACGTGAAAGCTGGCGGGGTAAAGAGGTAAGCTATTATGTGGAGCCAGAATTTGCGGCTACTGCTAAAGCGAGCTACCCGAATACAGTGGAAATGCTGGAGTTCTACTCCAAACAACTTGGCGTACCTTATCCTTGGCATAAGTACGCACAAATTAGCGTGAGAGACTATGTAAGTGGCGCAATGGAAAACACCTCTGCGGTTATTTTTGGCGAATGGGCACAACGCACCGAGCGCGAATTAATCGATGGCAGCAGCGAAAGCACGGTTGCCCATGAGATGTACCATCACTGGTTTGGTGATTTAGTTACTTGCGAATCGTGGAGTAATATTTCGGTGAATGAGTCATTTGCCACCTACGGCAGCTATTTGTGGGATGAGCACAAATACGGCCGTTTTGCAGCTGATCAGGGTTTACACGGCAATTTGTTGGGCTATCTCAATGAGTCAAAACGCAAGCAGGAAGACATGGTGCGTTTCTATTATGGCGACAAAGAGGAGGTTTTCGACAGCCATAGCTATGCCAAAGGCAGCCGCATTTTGCATATGCTGCGCACAGAGGTGGGCGATGAAGCTTTTTTTGGTGCCCTTCAACTGTTTTTGACACGCCATGCCCATCAGGCCGTAGAAATACAACAATTGCGTTTGGCCTTTGAAGAAATAACGGGTCGTGATATGAACTGGTTTTTTAACCAGTGGTATTATGCCAAAGGACACCCAGTACTTGATATTCAAACCAGTTATGATGCCGTTACAGCAGAGGTGGTAGTAACCATTGCGCAGCAACAAGACTTGAGTAAAAGTCCGCAATACCGCTTGCCTATGGAGGTGGATGTGTATACCGCCAGCAATAAAAGCACGCACAAAATTGTGCTTACGAGCTTAAATCAGTCATTCCGATTCAAAAGTGCCGGTCAGCCTGTTTTGGTGAATGTAGATGCCCGCAAAGTATTGCTGGCCGAAAAGAAGGAAAACAAAAGCACGGCTGAATACCTGGTTCAATGGCAGAGAGCCCCGCTTTATCTCGACAAGCTGGAGGCTTTACAACAGCTGCAAACAGCAACAGCCAATTTACAGGCCAAAGCAGTTTTTTCTGAAGCCTTTGGCTTTGACCACTGGCAGATTCGTGCTTATGCCATTGAAAAGTGGAATTTTGATCAATGGAAAACCGATGGGTTCTTCGCGGAACAGCTGATCGCATTCATTCAAACCGATCCAGACACCCGCGTTCGGGCTGCTGCACTGGAGAAGTTAGGCGAAACCACGGGCAAAAACTACAGTGCAGTTTATATGGAAAGTGTGTCTTCAGATAGTTCGTATCGCGTAAATAGTGCAGCATTGAGAGAATTGGCCAAGGCAGACAGTGCCTTGGCGCTTGAAATTGCACCAGGTTTTGAAGAGGTGCGCTATGTGCGTTCGACTGTATACGACGTGTACGGTAGTTATGGCAACGCAAGCAATGCCGATTTCTTCGAGCGCAGCTGGGCAATTGCTGGCAATCAACGGTTTCAGTTGATGAACAACTACACCAAACTCGCTTTGCGCAGCAATGAAAGGGAGTTTATTGGACGTGTAATTAGCTTTTATAGCGCTAAAGATGCCGAACTGAGTGGTTGGCAGAAAAGGATTGCTCTTGAACAACGCAAAAAACTCGAAGCGGCCTTGTCTAAATTGAAGTAAGCCGCGAATTATCCACCAAGCCCACGTGGATAAGTTGTTTTTTATCTGATTTCATATTACATTTGCAGCGCAAAAGAGAGAGGGGACCCAGCAGTCCCCTCTTTCATTACGCTACCATGAATCCAGTACAAAATCGCATACTACAGCATTTGGAGGCCATCTTAACCGATGACCACCACTTCCTCGTGGAGTTGAAGTTGAGTCCCAATAATGGGTTACTCACCGTTTTACTCGACGGCGACACAGGCGTGAGCATTGATTATTGTGCTTCGGTGAGCCGTGCGTTGGGTGAAAAGCTCGACGAAATGGAAGAGCTGGGTAAATATGTGCTCGAAGTCTCCTCACCGGGTGCAGATGCACCATTGCGTTTGTTGCGGCAATATCCGAAACACATCGGGCGGAAGCTAAAGCTGGAGATCAGCGATGGCAGCGCGCTCGAAGCAGCACTTACCGCTGTGACCGGAGACCAGTTAACGCTGGCGTATAGTCACAAAGAAAAAGGCAAAAAAGCAGTGCAACTGGAACGTACGCTAGCTTTTGCTGATATCAAAACCGCTAAAGTTATTATCTCTTTTAAATAAAAGCTTACCATGAACAGCAGCGAACTCATCGACTCCTTTGCCGAGTTCAAGGAACTGAAGAACATCGACCGTGCAACCATGATGCGCATCCTTGAGGACGTATTCCGCAGCATGGTCCGTCGTAAATACGGTACCGACGAAAACTTTGATATCATCCTGAATACCGAAAAGGGGGACCTCGAAATCTGGCGTAACCGCGAGATTGTTGAAGATGACGCCGAAGACGCCGATCAATTCGACAAGGTGCGCCTGCGCGAAGCCAGGTTGATTGAGCCCGACTTTGAAGTGGCTGAAGAGGTATCGGAAGAAATTAAGCTCGAGGACTTCGGTCGTCGTGCCATCTTGGCTGCGCGTCAGACGCTAGTTCAACGGATTTTGGAGCTGGAGAAGGACAATATCTACAAAAAATACATCGACCGTGTGGGTGAAATCATAACGGGTGAGGTATATCAAATCTGGAAAAAAGAAATTCTGGTCCTCGACGACGAAGGCAACGAACTTATTTTACCTAAGACCGAACAGATACCTGCCGACTTCTTCAAAAAAGGCGACGCTATCCGCGCGGTGGTCCAAGGTGTGGAGATTCAGGGCGCCAGTCCGCGTATTATCATCAGCCGCTGTGCACCAGCTTTCCTCGCTCGTTTGATGGAGCTGGAGGTGCCAGAGATTTTCGACGGTTTAATCACCATCAAAAATATCGTGCGCGAGCCAGGTGAACGTGCCAAGGTGGCTGTAGAAAGTTATGACGACCGCATCGACCCTGTTGGTGCCTGTGTCGGCATGAAAGGGTCGCGTATTCACGGTATTGTACGTGAGCTGCGTAACGAAAGCATTGATGTTATCAACTTCACCAACAACCTTCAGCTGTACATTCAGCGGGCCTTGAGTCCGGCTAAAATCAGCAATATGGAGTTGGATGCAGAAAATAAAAAAGCACATGTATTCCTCAAGCCCGACCAGGTTTCACTGGCCATTGGCAAAGGGGGTCACAATATCCGCCTTGCGGCCAAACTCACCGGTTATGAAATCGATGTTTTCCGGGATGTAGAAGATAGCGATAGCGATATCGATCTTGACGAGTTTGCAGATGAAATAGATACCTGGATACTCGATGAGTTGAAAGGCATCGGCTGCGACACCGCCCGGTCGGTAATGGAACTTGGAAAAGAAGAGCTGGTTCGGCGTACCGAGCTAGAGGAAGAGACTGTTCAGGAGATACTGGACATCATCAAAGCCGAGTTCGAATAATCGCAGGGAAAAAGCGAAATTTGTCAATTAGTAATTAACAGGAATGTCAGAAGGTAGTATCAGGATCAAAAAAGCGGCAACCGAGTTCAACATCAGTGTGGGGCATGTGGTAGAGCACCTCTCGAAGAAAGGCTTCGACGTGGACAACAACCCAAATGCGAAAATCACAGACGAGATGTATTCGGTTTTGATGCGCGATTTCGGTCAGGACAAAAAGATCAAGGAGCAGGCGGCCCAGATCTCAATCGGTCGCCAGACCAAAGCCGATGTGGTCCTCGACAACAAAGACTTTGCTGCTATAGCTCCCGTAGAAAAAGAGCAAGATGAGGTGCTTATTAAGGGCCTCAACACGACTGCTAAGGCTGCCGCCGCTGCCGAAGCCGCTCTTGTGCCTAAAGAAAAACCAGTTCTTGCTCCTGCTCCTGTTGAGGTGCTGAAAGAAGCGCCAAAACCACAGCCCAAAGCTGAAGATGTGCCGGTGCCAACGGCTTCTGCGCCAGCTACGGCTCCTGTGGTTGAAAAAGCGCCAGAAGTGGTTGCTAAAAAGCCTGCCCCAGAGAAGCCCAAAGCGGCTGATTCTGTAGCTCCTAAAGAAACAGCTGCGACAGCTGACGACAAACCTGCCAGCAAGGTATTGCGCACCATCGACTTGGGCGCTATCGGCCAGTCACGTCCCCAAAGAGCACAATTGCCGAAAGGCGAAGGTCATAAAAAGGGTGCTCCGGTAATGGAAAAGGCCAACGCGCCGAAAACACCGCCGCCAGCGTCGAAAGGCACACCTAAAGCCGAAATTAGTCCCGAAATACCAATTTCACCGGAGGATGAAGCCGTAATTCGCGCTTCTGCCGACCGCTTGAAAGGCACAACTGTTTTGGGTAAAATAGATCTTACCCAATTCGAAAAGCGCAAACCCGTTGCTAGTTCAAGCGATGATGCGGTTAGTCGCCGGAAACGTAAACGCAAAGACGGCACTACTCCGGGCGCGCCTGCGCCTGCCGGAAGTACGCCTGCCGCTGGCGGTGGTAACCGCGACAACAACCGTCCAGCCGGAGCGGGTGGTAATAACCGTGGCCCTGGGGGGCCAAACCGTGGCCCGGGTGGTCCAGGGGGCGGCAATCGCCGCAACGACCGTGGCCCGAGCACAGGTGTGCCTGCTGCTAAAGCTGAGCCGACCGAAAAAGAAATTCAGGATCAGATTAAGGCTACTATGGCCCGTTTGCAAGGTGGTAACACCCGTGGACGTGGTAAATTTGCCAAAAAAGGCCGGAATGAGCGCAATTCCGAAGGTGGCGTTGAAATGCCAGACGGCGAAAAAGTCAAACTGCAGGTTACAGAGTTCCTCACCACTGGCGAACTCGCGCAGTTGATGGATGTGGCTGTAGGTGAAGTTATTATGAACTGTTTCTCGCTCGGTTTGGTGGTTACCATCAACCAGCGTCTCGATGCGGAAACCATCACCCTCGTGGCAGATGAATTTGGCTACGATATCAGCTTTATATCCGCCGAAGAAAATGAGCCACAGCTCGAAGAAGAGGAAGATCCAGAAAAAACGGTGCACCGTTCGCCTATCGTGACCATCATGGGACACGTCGACCACGGTAAAACCTCTTTGCTTGACCATATCCGCGACACCAATGTAATTGCCGGTGAGGCGGGTGGTATCACCCAGCACATTGGAGCCTACGAGGTGAAACTGAAAGACGATAGAAGCATTACCTTCCTCGATACACCGGGTCACGAGGCATTTACCGCCATGCGTGCACGGGGTGCCAAGGTAACCGACATCGTTGTAGTGGTTATTGCGGCCGACGATAGTGTCATGCCACAAACCAAAGAAGCCATCAGTCATGCTCAGGCTGCAGGAGCGCCAATCATTTTTGCTTATAACAAAATAGACCGCGCAGAAGCCAATGCAGATAAAATCCGCGAACAACTCTCGATGATGAATGTACTCGTAGAGAGCTGGGGCGGTAAATACCAAGAGCAGGAAATTTCGGCCAAAAAAGGCTTGAATATCGACTTGCTGTTAGAAAAAGTGTTACTCGAGGCCGAATTACTCGAACTCAAAGCCGACCCAAGCCGCCGTGCTACGGGTACAGTGGTCGAGTCGTCGCTCGACAAAGGTCGCGGAGTCGTCGCTACCGTACTCATCCAAAGTGGCACCATCCGTATGGGTGATTCTATTTTGGCTGGTGCACATTTTGGTAAGGTGAAAGCCATGCAAAATGAGCGTGGCCAAAAAGTGACCAAAGCTGGACCATCGCAGCCAGTACAGATTTTGGGCTTTAACACCTCGCCAACAGCGGGTGATAAATTTTACGTCACTGAAAATGATGCCGTTGCCAAAGATATCGCTACCCGCCGCCAACAGCTCATTCGTGAGCAGGGCATGCGTACTAAAAAACACATTACGTTGGATGAAATCGGTCGTCGTTTGGCGATTGGTAACTTCCGTGAGCTCAACCTCATCGTTAAAGGCGACGTGGATGGTTCGGTAGAGGCCCTGAGCGACTCGCTCATGAAGCTGTCGAAAGACCAGATCCAGGTCAACGTTATACACAAGGGAGTTGGTCAGATATCCGAGACCGACGTTATGCTGGCTTCCGCTTCGGATGCCATTATCATTGGCTTTCAGGTTCGTCCGCTTGCCTCGGTACGCCGTTTGGCTGAGCAGGAAGAGATTGATATCCGTACCTATAGCATCATCTACGACGCCATTGAGGAGATCAAACTCGCAATGGAAGGTATGTTGGCGCCGACCTTTGAAGAGAAGGTTGTTTGTAACGTAGAGATACGCGAAACCTTCAAAATCAGCAAAGTCGGCACCATTGCAGGTTGTATGGTTTTGGATGGCAAAATCAACCGCAATAGCAAAATCCGAATACTCCGCGACGGCGTGGTGATTCATACTGGCGAGCTAGAGTCGCTGAAACGCTTCAAGGACGATGTAAAAGAAGTGCTGACAGGCTACGAATGCGGACTAAATATTGCAGGTTTCAACGACATTGCCGTTGGCGACATCATTGAAGGTTACGAGCGGGTTGAGGTAAAGACCAAGCTAGTTTAGCACGAAATGAAGCGTTAAGGATAGCGAATGATAAGGTTGTCTGCCTTCTGCAATTTAACGGAGGTGTTTGAAAATCGAAAAATAAAGGTCCGGCAATTCAATTGCCGGACCTTTTGTTTTTTAAGAAGTAAGTCGGAGCTGTGATTCAATCTTGTTAAAGCACCAGTTTATCCTTTCTCACAGTGCGTGCGTGATACTTTTCGCCTGTACGAGATTTATACTTCCTGAATGCTGTGTTTTAACTGTTTCATGGAAGCGGGGGGCTTTTAAGCGCATGCAGACCGTTATCTTCGCCCCAGATAAGATGCAGGAATATTTCTCTATACTCGAAGCCATAGCTGCCCTGACAGGCATCGCCAGCGTTTGGTACTCGCGTAAAGCTAACGTATTGACGTATCCTTTAGGTATCGTAAGCGTATTGTTGTATGTGTATTTGTGCTTCGAGGTAAAGTTGTATGCCGATGCGGGCATTAATGCCTGGTACTTCTTTATGAGCTTATATGGCTGGTGGCGTTGGCTGCAACCGGCTCAAGGTGTAGCATTGCAGATACAGCGTTTGGACCGAAAGCGATTTTGGATAGGTGGCGCCTTATTGGTGCTCGCTTTCCCCTTGCTTTTTGGTGCGTTGCGGTATTACACCGATAGCGATGTTCCCCTCCTCGACGCCTTTACCACTGCCGTAGCAATTACTGGTATGTATTGGATGGCCGAAAAACGCATCGAACATTGGTATGCCTGGCTGGTGGTAGATGTGGTTTCGATTCCGCTTTACCTCTATAAAGAGATGCCGGTGACCGCCCTTCAGTTTGGTGTTTTTACCCTTTTGGCCTGGCAAGGGTTGTTTATTTGGCGTAAAAAAGGGACAGAAACATCAAATGCTTGTACAGAAGGAACTTAAACCGGTGTAAGCTGTTAATCCAAAGCTGACTGGGTAAAGCAATACCGAATGGTTATATTTGCTTGACCGTTCGCCCTAAGGTAAACGGATGTACGAAACCACAACTACCCGAAATTACACCTTGAGTTCCCTGACCGCCAGTCAAAAGAACCGCATCTTCGAAACGGAGTTTTACCCCGTAATGGACGCGTTGTACAACTTCGCCTTTCGGCTTACGCTGAACGAAGACGATGCCAACGATTTGGTGCAGGAAACCTACCTCAAGGCATTTCGTTTTATTGAGACCTACCAGGTGGGCACCAATGCCAAAGCATGGTTGTTTCGTATCTTAAAAAACAGCTTCATCAACGATTTCCGCAAGAAGAGCAAAGAGCCCGACAAAACGGATTACGACGAGGTGGAGCAGATTTACAATTCAGAAGACGCCCATTATAGCGCTACTGTTGATTTGCGTTCGGAAGTATTTTCCGGGGTATTAGGCGATGAACTCAGCGCCGCACTCAATAGCATACCAGTTGATTTTAGACTGATTATTTTGTTGAGTGATATTGAAGGTTTTACCTACGAGGAGATGTCGAAAATTATCGGCATACCCATAGGTACGGTGCGTTCGCGCTTGCACCGGGCGCGGAACATGTTAAAAGATATGATTAAAGGCTATGCCCAGCGAATGGGTTATAAAGTTGATGAAGCATGAAAGACAATACATGCCTAAAAGTGGTAGATAAAATTCCACTTTATCTCGACGGCGAGATGCCGGAGAACGAGATACCTATCTTTCTGGAGCACGTGAAATACTGTTCCAAGTGTATGGATAAATACGATTCGGAGCGGACCTTTAAGGACATTGTTCGCGAGCGTTGCGAGCGCAGATGTATCAGTAGCTCGTTGGCCGATTCAATCAAAAATCGCATCTCAATGCTATTGGCGCGCTCTTAAGGCGTAACTACCGGCAGTTGTGCTTTGCGCCAGGCGAGTATACCGCCATCCAGATTGTACACTTTTGTAAAACCTTTTTCTGCCATAATCGCCTGCGCGTTGCTGCTGCGAGTGCCGCTGCGGCAGTAGATATAATAGGTTTTAGACTTATCCATTTCGTCAAGTGCTGCCGAAAAAGAAGCGGTTTCATAATAATCCAACTGGGTAGCGCCTTCCAAATGGGCTTCTGCAAATTCTTCGGCGGTGCGCACGTCAAGCAGTATGCCACTTTCTTTACGCATCATCTCAGCATAAGCGGTAGGGACTAATAACGCAGGTGT
>JBDNIH010000126.1:0-1979 GCA_041688385.1 Bacteroidia bacterium | reverse complement strand
TTAATCCAGTTTGCTCTGGCTTCCCAATTCTTATTAAAACTCGTATTGGTAATACTGCCTGCTTCGATGGTGATATCACCATTAATTACCCAATCTACATTCGCTTGGGTTCGCGTAGCGGCATCTTTAAAAATAATTTTATTGAAGGTGAGTTGGGTGGGTAAAATGCCATTACCGGCATTGTAAAACTCTACTGTACCTCCATTCGCTGAGGTAAAAGCAGTATAATTTCCCCCTGGAAAAACAAATTGTTGGCTGTTGGTCGCCCGGATGCGAATAACACCAGTACCTGATACTAAGCCCAAGTTATGGGCAAATGTTTGATTCAGATTAAGAATAGCCGTGCCATTCAGCTGAACAGACTCGGCTAATTGTGTATTGACAGTAATATTAACCGTATGCCCGGTGGCAATAATTACCGGCACACCTACTGGCGGTGTGACTACTGCAGCACCTGCATGACCATCTATAGACCAAGAATTAACATTGGTCCAGTCGCAGCCCCCTGGACATACCGCATTTCGACTATAATAGGTGCTCACGGCTGCAAATTCGCTGGTTTCACCTGCTGTCATTCCTCCGCTTAGGTAGTTTACCCCCACACTGTGAATACTATCGCCTGCAGCAGATACAGGCCCAGAAACCCCATTTATTGGCACCCAATTGGGAAACACATAACGGCCTAACCGATAATTCGCTTCGATACCGGTTACATCCGAATTTATATATTGGTAGGTATGGGTAGCCGTAATTGCTCCACCAAAACCGGTACTATCTACCTGCCAATAAAAATTCAATTGTTTTTCTGCTGCATCCCTTGTAGACGGATGTTTCACATTGATAGGCTTAACCGTTAATGTACCAACATTACCATTGGCGGTGATATTTATGCGCGCTGGCGTATAACGTGAACCCACACCAATTGGAAAAAGAAAATTCTGTGCGCCGGCGGGATAATTTTTAATTAGCCCTCCATCACTCAAAACCCCATTCGTACGAATCATTCGACCGTTGCTGAAATTACCAGTGACTTCACCCGTGCTCCCGATAGTTAGTTTTCGATCTCCTAAATCAACTAAACCAAGTGTCATTGTCAATCGGCGATTGATGGTAAACTCGCCTAACAAATTCACATTATTGCCATTGTTCACCACCATATTCCCAAAGGTTCCGTTGCCGCTGATTTGTTGGGTAGGCGTACCCGATAAAATCAAGGTATTGACAGAACTATTGCTCGGACTGCTGTGTGTACCATTATTGACCATATTTCCACGACAATCTATTTCTTGCGCGTTGTCATTTATGGATGCACTTGCTTGTATGGTAAACAGTCCATTAACGCGGATTGGACTGGCCGTTTGAAGGGTGAGCGCAGCGCTGCTACCTACAATAAAGTTATTGAAAGCGTTGCTAGCTGTTATCGCACCTAAAATCTGACTTGGATTGCCATTGATGCGCGTGGTATTGGTACCGGCATTGTAACTACCCACGCGTTCCAGCTGAACCCCGATAGTTACATTCAGATCGTTGGTGTTTAAGGTACTATTGGTCAATATCCTCAGGTTGTTATTTACGTTTAGGTTATTGACTGTTAATTCCACAGTAGCGGTATTCGCTCCGTCCCCCTCTATTTCCAAGTTCCAAAAACTGTAGGTCACGTCGAAACGATAAATCTGACTACTTCCAACACCAGTAGGTTTCAGCCGAACCGTTCCCCCATTCACGAAACTGCTATCGGGCCTTACGTACAAATCTGCGAAGGTAATTGCACCTCCACGGTAGATATTTAGCGTTGGAGCACCCGTCATTTCAAAAAAGGCGGCTGCATTTACTACTTCTATTTTACCCCGAGATGAATTGTGGTTGCGGCCATAAATATTCACAGTGCTGGTATTTCCTTGCCGGTAAAAAAGTGCACCAGCTGTACTGTTAAGTGAACGGCGAAGTTGACCATTGATATTTAGCACGGCTCCTCCACT
>JBDNIH010000125.1:0-2524 GCA_041688385.1 Bacteroidia bacterium | reverse complement strand
TACAAAATACCCTACTTTTTCCCGGCAGTGATAAGGCGAAAAGTGACTAAACAAAAAGCTGCATTTTACTATTTCGCAGGTGATTTTTGCGATAATCCAATTTCCATGAAACGCTCCTATTTTAGGGGCATTACCAAAATCAGTGCGTTTTACTACGACGAAACAGATAACGGCGACAGACAAACTTTCTTCTGGCGCTATTATTTGCCGTTGTTGGATGTGATACTTAAAAATTAAATCGTTTTACCAGGGTATTCCTCCAGCGCTATTGCTAAACATTCCATGGCGCGTTCCAAAAACGCTCGCTGCAAAACATAAGCAATTCGCACTTCTTGTTTGCCCATTCCTGGGGTTGCATAAAACCCAGTGGCTGGAGCCATCATTACCGTTTGCCCGTTGTGTTCAAAGGATTCAAGCATCCACTGGCAAAAAAGGTCGCTATCATCAATGGGTAATTTAACTACACAATAAAACGCCCCACCCGGATTAGGGCAAACTACACCCGGTATGGCACGTAAAGCAGTTACGACGAGATCTCGTCTTTTCACATATTCAGCCGATACTTGATCAAAATATTCCCGTTCGGTATCCAACGCAGCCATAGCACCAATTTGTTCAATTGTTGGTGGGCTCAACCGTGCTTGCGCAAATTTCATAGCTGCAGCTATGAGCTGTTTATTACGCGAAATCATTGCCCCTATCCTGGCGCCACAAGCGCTGTATATTTTAGATACACTTTCTATAACTATTGCATGTTCTTCTAGTCCTTCTAAGGTAAGAATAGAACGGTGTTGAAGTCCACCGTACACGAATTCACGGTATACTTCATCGGAAAACAAATACAGATCATGTTCAAGTACAATATCCCGTAACTGCTCCAATTCAGCATCAGAATAGAGGGTGCCTGTAGGGTTATTCGGGTTACAGATGACAATACCTTTTGTGCGTTTATTAATCAGCTTTTTAAACTCTTTTACAGAGGGTAACGCGAAGCCTTGTTCAATATAAGTAGTTATCGGCACCACTTTTACCCCAGCCATCTTCGCAAAACCATTGTAATTAGCATAAAATGGCTCAGGAATAATTACTTCATCTCCTGGATCTAAAGTACTCATCATCGCAAAAATAATTGCCTCAGAACCGCCGGTACTTATGATAATGTCATTGTGCGAAATCTGAATGCCTCGCTCAGACATCTTTTCGGCATATTTCCGCCGGTAGCTTTCCAAACCTGCCGAATGAGAATATTCCAGCACTTTGCCACTATATTCATGTATCGCATTCAGAAAAGCAGGTGCAGTATCAATATCGGGCTGGCCGATATTGAGATGATAAATCATTACCCCTCTAGTGGCAGCCTCTTCGGCGAATGGAACCAATTTACGGATAGGTGAAGCTGGCATGGCCAAACCTCTAGCTGAAATTTCAGGCATAATGTTGTAAAATAAAAAACCCCGTGCAAATATACACGGGGTTGGCTTTTTGTAGGTAAGACTTTTATGGCTTCTCTACAGGACTGCTGTTAGGCTTAACCTCAGGTACTCCTGATGGGATACGTTCAACTACACCTTTAATATTTACCACCTTAGTTGGTGTTTTTGCATTTGACGAAATCGTAATAGACTTCGTGAATGGGCCAGGGCGGTTTTGTGAGTTGTAAACAGCTTTAACTTTTCCTTGTTCACCTGGTTTTACCGGTTCGCGGGTCCAAGTCGGCGTGGTACAGCCACAGCTCGCAGCCACGTTCGTGATAATTAATGGTTCTTTTCCTGTATTGGTGAATACAAACTCATAAGTAGCCATTTCACCTTCTTTGACAGTACCAAAGTCATGGGTTTCTTTTTCAAACTTGAAATCCGGTTTGTTTTTGTCTTCTGGCTTGTCTTGCGCCATTATCGTTTGGCTAACTAATAGCAATGCAGCGATGGCAAGTAATTTTTTCATATTATTAAGTTTCTAGTCTGGAAGTATAACTGTATCAAAAATAGGAAAGTTCAGGCTAATTTGAATTAAAATTCAATTTAACCTAGTTTGGCTAGTCAAGATGCATGCCAAGTTCCATCTGCCTGCCATGAATTCTTTATCTTTACGTCGGAAAATAAATGTAGCTCATGTCAAAAAAGTCACTCTTAGCCCCTGCTCCCGCTTCTGTAAATTTTGAAGAGTTCAAAAATGAAGTTTTAGCCGATTATAAACTTGCATTTGAAAGTCGACAAGCAAGTTTACTTGGCCGTAAGGAAGTGCTAACTGGCAAAGCCAAATTTGGCATTTTTGGCGATGGCAAAGAAGTAGCGCAGCTCGCTATGGCCAAGGCGTTTCAAAATGGTGATATCCGCTCGGGGTACTACCGCGACCAGACTTTTATGTTTGCCAAGGGAATGTCGGACGTACGTTCCTTTTTTGCGCAGTTGTATGCGCATGTTGATGTAAAGGCTGAACCAGCCTCAGCGGGTCGCTTAATGAATGGCCATTTCGCCAGCCGGTTCCTAGATGAGGCGGGGCAGTGGAAAGACCTTACGGCAGC
>JBDNIH010000124.1:0-9079 GCA_041688385.1 Bacteroidia bacterium | reverse complement strand
GGATTAAAAATATTTCAAAATTAATCATGCCAAACTAATTAAATACAAAATGACTCCGTACCTTGCTCATGAATTCAAACAGCAAAAGCACGTCATGAAAAAGTCTTATCTCCTCCTCGTCTTCTTCGCTGGCTTACTGCTTTTAGCCGGAACCTCATGCAATCAAGCTGCAGGAAACGAATGTATTCATATTGATAGCACAATTGAAGTTCTGGACGAAAGACAAGGTCCCAGCGTTTGTGCGCTCTGTAAGCCAGAAAATGATCTTCACAATGAGATCCATCAGCACTTCGCTTGGAGTCAAGTCGATTAGCTAAAGCAGGCACAAGTGCCCATCTCTTTCAGCGCAATCATAAAAACACGAATAGACGCCATTCCAAAGTGAAAAAGCCCTAGTTGGCTATTTCATCATTTTACAAATAACCGAGCCTAGTCACCCTCACAACAAGCACAGGCGTATCAAAATGTGGTTTCTCAGACTATGTCATTATTCGGTTAAAATTTGCGGAGAGATGCCGTAATTAACCCTGAAAAGCCGATACAATAAGTAGTGCGCACTAAAACTAAGCTTCACATACTTTAATCCCCAAAAGCTCACTATTTTTGACACACGAAACTTCCTATGCACTCGTTTCGTTATCTATTAAAAGTAGCTGATGACAGTTTTGATCATGATTTCCCAGTTGATACTGGGCCTTTCCCTTCTCGTATTTCTACATGAGCTTGGTCACTTTGTGGCAGCTCGCGCCTTTGGCATTCGAGTTGAAAAATTTTTTATTTTTTTCGATGCCTGGGGCTTTAAACTTTTCAGCTTTAAAATCGGCGATACCGAATACGGGATTGGCTGGCTGCCTTTGGGCGGTTATGTAAAAATTGCTGGTATGATAGATGAGTCGCTCGATACCGGGCAGCTAAACACCACCCCAAAACCGTGGGAGTTTCGAACTAAGCCCGCTTGGCAGCGATTAATTGTCATGCTCGGTGGGGTTACTGTAAATGCTATATTAGGGGTTGTCATTTTTTCTGGAATGCTCATGTACTGGGGTGAGAAATTCATTCCAAACGATGCCTTAAAATATGGCATCGTAGCATCGCCTGTTGCTCAGGAAATTGGCCTTCGTAATGGTGACAAATTTGTTGCTATTAACGGCAAACCGGTTACACGTTTTGACCAAGTTATCAGCAGTGATGTGCTATTAGGTAGTGATGTGGTGTTGGAAGTTGACCGCAGTGGTATTACCGAAAAAATAATAATTCCGCGCGATTTCACAGCTCGTCTGCTCGAAGAGGACAAAAGTTTATTTGCAAAACCTCGTCTGCCCTTCGCGGTAGGTGAACTGGCCAAAGGCATGCCAGCCGCTGAAGCAGGCATACGCGAAGGCGACCGCATTTTGCGGGTAGGAAGTGTTCCGATTGCTTATTTTAATGACTTGCAAGAAGCGCTACTTGTTAATGCTGGCCAAAAAACTGCGCTCACAATAGGTCGAGGTACCGATACCCTTTTACTTACCGCCAGCATTACCGAGGCAGGCACTTTGGGCTTTTTTCCTGTAGTAGAAGAACTGGAAATAGGTTTTAATCAATATACCTTTTTGGAGAGTATTCCAGCTGGTGCAAGCATGGCTTGGAAAGTCATTACCGACAATTTAAAAGGCTTTGGTAAAATTTTCTCAGGTGACATTCCTGTCGAAAAATCGCTGGGCGGACCAATTGCCATTGCTAAAAAAATGTACGGTGGAGAATGGGACTGGTACCGTTTCTGGATGACCACAGGTCTCCTATCCATGATATTGGCGTTTATGAATTTATTGCCCATACCAGCCTTGGATGGTGGACATGTTGTGTTCCTACTCTTTGAAATGGCACTACGCCGTCCACTTCCCGAAAAAGTATTAATGGCAGCCCAATATGTTGGAATGGTAATACTCATATCCCTGATGGTTTTCGCCTTTGGCAACGACATCTGGCAGCATATCTTAAAATAAACAAGTGCGTTGAAAAGTAGCTCGTTACGGCTATTCCCCAACACAACTGCTCCTCAAAAGTGTCATTCTCCATCTGGTATGCCAAAATTATGGCCCAATCATCCTATCCCAAGATTGATGGGTCGGTTTGGCTTAGGAAGAAATTCGAGCCCTATCCATTAGGCGATTGTACGAAGAGTGCATAGCTTGGCCGCATATTCTGACTAGAACATTGTTGTTAAGACAACGTTTTGCCATTTGCCTTGGCCTGCTAATACTTCTCATCAAACAATTCTTGCCATACTTATGAAATTAGCCAGTGACTGGAATGTGGCACGATATAGCATTTACACCCCTGTTTATGATCTAATTGCAGGCATATTTGCACCTTACTGAAAACAGTCCATCGCGCACCTTCAGCTAAAAGCAGCAGACAGTGTTTTGCGCGTGGGTACCGGTATTGGTCTCGACCTCAAATTCCTACCCGACAAGCTGCGCATTACCGCAACCGATGTAATACCCGCTATGTTGCGTTTGCTTAATGTGCGTGCCGGCAAGCATACCGCAATACTACCGGTTCAACGTGTGGACGGCTAGCAACTCGATTTTCCAGACGCTAGTTTCGATGCTGCTATTTTTTCCTCTTATTGTCGCAGTAATTCCCGACCCAGTCGCCTGTTTAGGGGAAGCCGAAAGAGTAGTTAAGCCAAATGGGCGTGTCGTGGTTTTTGATACGTTTCTGGCGGGAGACAGTGTGCGTACTTTATTCAGAAAAATGATGGGTATGCTTGCCCGCTTTCTGTTTTCTGACATCAACAGGAAATTTTCACGGATACAAAAGAAGACACAACTTGAGCTTATTTACAACGAGCCCGCCACATTAAAGGGCACTTTTCGTTATATACTTCTCAAAAGGCGCTAAATAGGCATGGCTAGCCTTATAATTTTTTGATACAGTTCATCTTGATCAAAAGGTTTCGTCACAAAGTCGTTCATGCCATAACTGGCTACTTTTTGCCGCGTTTCAGCGAAAGCATCAGCAGTCAGCGCCATAATCGGGACATGCTGATTTCTAGGTGCCCTTTCGCCAGACCTCAATAAATCAGTTGTTTCAAAGCCCCCCATAACCGGCATTTGAAGATCCATAAATACCAAATCAAAATCAGCACCCTCGAGTATTTCAAGTGCAATTTCACCGTTATCCGCGAGAGAAACTTGGGCATTCCAGCGTTGTAATATCTGGCGCGCCACAAACTGGTTCATCTTATTGTCCTCGACAACCAGAATACGCATGCCTTTGAGGTTTTTCTCTTCCATAGGTATTCGTTGACCTTCAATATTAATTCCAGAGCGCTGGCCTGTTTCAAAATCCATTGTAACTTTAAATACCGACCCTTTTCCTAACTCGCTTTTAACCTGAATTTTACCTCCTTGCAGCCGAACCAAATTTTGAGTAATAGCTAAACCAAGCCCCGTACCACCAAATAATCGCGTAGTATCGGTATAGGCCTGCGTAAAGGACTCAAATATATTCCCAAGTTTACGTTCTGGTATCCCAATACCTGTATCAATGACATCAATGATCAAACTTACTTTATCATTCGATGGCGTTTTGCCTAATCGAATAGCAATTTCAACAAAGCCTTTTTCCGTAAACTTAATGGCATTTCCAGTCAGATTAAGCAAAATTTGGTTCAATCGGAAAGGATCGCCTCTTAATAACCGAGGAACATCGTCGGCTATCTTTTTCAGCAATTCGATTCCCTTTTCATCGGCTTTGTAACTGATGGTTTTACCAAGATCATCCACCAATTTCCGGATGTCAAAATCTATGACTTCCAGTGTGATTTTACCACTTTCAATTTTTGAAAAATCAAGTACATCGTTTATAATCACCAATAAATTATCGGCCGAATATTTAATTGATTTTAGGTATTCGAGTGTTTTTTCATCGTGTTTTTCCTGCAGCAGCAATTCCGTTAAGCCAATTACCGCATTCATAGGTGTGCGAATTTCGTGACTCATGTTCGAAAGAAATTCAGTTTTCGCCTTTGCAGCCAATTCGGCAGCTTTTTTGGCTTCAAGCAACTCCTCTTCCGTCTTCTTTTTATCACTAATATCACTCAATACAGAAACCACAAACTTTTGACCGCTGTCATCTGTATACAAAGAATTTGATACCGATAACGTGATTTTTTGTTTATCCTTTCTTTTCAGCACCCATTCATCCGGAACTACTCCAGACAAATCACGCATAAATAACTGGTGTAATTGGCGTGCAGCTGCTTGGAATTCTTGTTTGAAAAGCAAACTAAAGTGATACCCGATTAACTCATCGATAGGCCAGCCTAAGATGTCGCTAAAGGCCTTATTTACGCGGACAAAAATACCGTTGTCATTCGTAAGGCAAATACCCACATGTGTAGCGTTAAAAACAATATCTAGTAGCCGCTCATTTTCATGCAAGGCCGATTCAGCCACGCGTTTAGCACCATCTATCTCGCTCACCCTAATCACATGCCGAAGAACCGCATTCAGCTTTTCCTTACTAATTTCTGATTTTGGAAAATAGTCAAACGCACCCAATTTCATCATCTCTACGCCCACTTTTTCATCTTCTTGTGACGTGAGCACGGCTATAGAAGTGGAAACTGCCTTCGAGCGAATTTCTTTTAGCAGATTTATCCCATTGCTATCCGGCAAAAAATAATCTAAAAAAATACAATCAAAGTCTTGCTTTTCAATCAAATTCAAGCCTTCCTGAGCCGATGAGGCCGTTCGAAAGGAATAATTAAGGCCCGTTTTTAATAATACCTGTTCAAAATTGGAAGCTTCCAATTCATCATCTTCGACAAGCAAAATCCGTATAGGAACTTGGGCGCCTAACATAAATCTTCAGGCGCAATGCGGTAAAGGCAACGGTAAAGCATAGATTAAACGCAATATAAAGTTAACTAACGGTTCCGTGACGCATTAATATGCACTTCAATTCAATTTTCAAAAAAACTGACGCTTGAGCCATTATTATTGGGTTAACTGCCATCAGTATAAAACAAAATGGTTGAAGAAAGAGCTGTATTTGAATAAAAAATCCCGGACCAACTTGCGTCAGACCGGGATAGTGCCCAGGACCGGAGTCGAACCGGTACGAGTGTAACCTCACAGGTGTTTGAGACCAGCGCGTCTACCAATTCCGCCACCTGGGCGGGATGCGGACTGCAAATTTAGCAGTGAAAGCTGATTTTGCAACCGCATTAAAAGAAAAAAGCCCTTACGGGCTCTTTTCTGCTGTGTATGAAGCAATTAGTTTTTCGAAAAATTTCTGCGAATGATGTTTAATGCCCCTCCAGCAATAAACCACTCAATCTGCTGCGCATTGTAGCTGTGATTTACTTCGATTTCAGCCTTACTTCCATCGCTATGATGGGCAACTACCGTAAGTGAAGTGTCAGGAGCAAAACTGGTTAAACCAACGATGTTAAACTGATCGTCTTCACGAATCAAATCATAGTCGGCTTTGTTGGCAAAAGTCAAAGCCAACATACCTTGCTTTTTCAAATTGGTTTCATGTATACGCGCAAATGATTTAACGAGTATGGCACGAACGCCCAAATGGCGTGGTTCCATGGCTGCATGTTCACGGGAAGAGCCTTCGCCATAGTTTTCGTCGCCTACCACGATTGAGCCTATGCCAGCGGCCTTGTAAGCGCGTTGTGTTGCCGGAACTTCGCCGTATTCGCCTGTAAGTTGATTTTTCACTGTATTTGCCGTGTCGTTATAGGCATTAATTGCTCCTATGAGGAGGTTATTAGAGATATTGTCGAGGTGACCACGGTAGCGTAACCAAGGTCCTGCCATCGAAATGTGGTCGGTGGTACATTTGCCTTTGGCTTTGATAAGTAGCCGGAGCCCTTTGAGATTGGTGCCCTCCCAAGCCATAAATGGATCGAGTAATTGCAGGCGCTCAGAGCTTGGCGACACCAGAACCTCCACCTTGCTGCCGTCCTTAGCAGGTTCCTGGTAGCCAGCATCCTCCACGGCATACCCATTTACAGGCATTTCGTAGCCTTTGGGTTCTTCAAGCTTCACCTGCTCCCCTTTGGCGTTGGTAAGGGTATCGGTTATCGGGTTAAACGTCAGATCACCGGCTATAGCCAATGCGGTTACAATTTCTGGAGACGCAACAAAAGCATGCGTATTCGGATTTCCGTCCGCCCGTTTTGCAAAATTCCGGTTAAAAGAGGTGATGATCGAATTTTTCTCTTGTTTATCGGCACCGTGACGTGCCCATTGCCCAATACATGGTCCGCAAGCATTGGCGAGCACTACGCCGCCCATCTGAGCGAAGGTGCCGAGGAAACCATCCCGCTCCACGGTATATCTCACCTGCTCCGACCCTGGTGTAATTGTAAACTCGGATTTGGCTAAAAGATGTTTTTCAACAGCCTGTTTGGCCAAAGAAGCCGAACGGCTAATATCTTCATAAGATGAATTGGTACACGAGCCAATCAAACCCACTTCGAGTTTAGCCGGCCAACCATTGTCCTTAACGGCTTGCGCAAATTTACTCAACGGCCAAGCCAGATCTGGCGTAAATGGACCATTGATATGTGGTTCCAAAGTATTCAAATCGATTTCTATAACCTGATCGAAGTATTCCGTTGGGTTCTTATACACTGCCGCATCACCGGTGAGGTGTTCGGCAATTTTATCAGCAAGGGCAGCCACGTCGGCACGACCTGTACCTCTAAGGTAGGTGGCAATTTTCTCGTCGTAGCCAAAAACCGAGGTGGTTGCGCCAATTTCAGCACCCATATTACAAATGGTTCCTTTACCGGTTGCCGACATCGACTTAGCGCCTTCACCAAAATATTCTACGATAGCATCTGTTCCACCTTTTACAGTAAGTATACCTGCTACTTTTAAGATAACATCCTTCGGTGAACTCCAGCCACTGAGTTTACCAGTTAGCTTCACGCCAATAATTTTAGGAAACTTCAGTTCCCAAGGCAACCCTGCCATTACATCACAGGCATCGGCTCCGCCTACGCCAATGGCGACCATACCCAAACCACCTGCATTCGGGGTGTGAGAATCGGTTCCTATCATCATACCGCCAGGAAATGCATAATTTTCGAGCACTACTTGGTGGATAATCCCTGCTCCCGCTTTCCAGAAACCGATACCATATTTATTGGAAACGGACGCGAGGAAATCGTAAACCTCTTTGTTTTTATCGTTGGCAGTATTCAAATCAGCTACAGCGCCGATTTTGGCTTGTATCAGGTGATCGCAATGTACGGTAGATGGTACAGCGACTTGGGTGCGCCCGGCTTGCATAAACTGCAACAAGGCCATTTGTGCGGTGGCATCCTGCATGGCAACACGGTCTGGTGCAAAATCCACATACGACTTCGCCCGACCATAAAGCGCTGTTGCTTCGCCTTGCCACAGGTGGGCATACAGGATTTTTTCTGTCAGCGTAAGTGGGCGATTCACTGCTTTTCGTGCAGCTTCAATGCGTGAAGGCATGCGGTCGTACACCGCTTTGATCATGTCCAAATCGAATACCATTTTATTTGTTGTTTTATAGCTGGATATGGTTGTAAATTGTTGCAAAAATAGCGATTTAACGGCAAAATTTCAGTAGCAGCCCACAGCAAAACAACAGCTTTGGCGAATAATTCCTTCTTCGGCAGTCAATATGACCAAAAGCCTCCTATTTTTGAAGGTGTGAGAAGGGTCTGGCTCGAAAACCTCCGCATCGCCATAGATGCCATCCGCAGCAATTTGTTGCGTACAGTGCTTACTGCACTTATTATTTCCTTTGGCATTATGGCCTTGGTAGGAATACTTACTTCAATCGACGCATTAAAGGCATCCATCAACGATACTTTTACGAGTATGGGAGCTAATACTTTCAATATCCGTAACAGGGGGTTGAATGTGAATTTTGGAGGTGGCCAGCGCAGACCGCCACCTAAAAAACCTATTTCGTGGCAGGAAGCTCAAAATTTCAGAGAAAGATTTGATTTCCCAGCCGAAATATCGGTGAGTGGGCTGGTCTCGCGCAACGCCGTTATAAAAGCAGGTGGAATTAAAACCAACCCGAACGTAATGGTGTTTTCGAGCGACGAAAATTACCTCAATACAGGTGGCTTTAGCTTGGAGTTTGGTCGGAATTTTACGCCGAGTGAAATTCAGTATGCGTCGAACGTAGCGCTTTTGGGCAAAGAAATAGCGGATTTGCTATTTAAGGACCAGGATCCAGAAGGCAAGCTTGTCAAAATCGGGAATGGACAATATCGCGTAATAGGCGTGATTGAATCGAAGGGGTCCAGTTTTGGTGGCAACAGCGATCGCTCCGTGGTAATACCAGTAACCAATGGTCGAAGCTTTTTCCCGGATGCCAGCCGTTCCTATATTATCAGCGTATTGGTGAATGGCGCGGAATACCTGGAACCCGCAGTGGAAGAGGCCACTGGTAGCTTCCGCGTATTGCGTAAGTTACGCCCCGAGCAGGACAATAATTTTGACATCGTCAAATCCACGAGTTTTGCAACCAGTTTGATTGAAAACCTGAGTTTTATTTCGGTGGCAGCCACGGCGATTGGTTTTATTACCCTTTTGGGTGCAGCCATTGGGTTGATGAATATTATGTTGGTATCGGTTACTGAGCGTACCCGCGAAATAGGCGTACGCAAGGCTTTGGGTGCAAACCAAGAGACAATTCGACAACAGTTTTTATTTGAAGCCTTGGTGATTGGTCAATTGGGAGGTGGAGTAGGTATCATTTTAGGCATCCTCATCGGCAACCTGGTGGCCGTGGTAGTCGGCGCTGGCTTTATCATCCCTTGGGCCTGGATAGCCGCTGGCGTTTTCTTATGCCTTGTTGTTGGCCTCGTATCTGGCTATTATCCAGCGGCTAAAGCAGCAAAATTAGATCCCATCGACGCTTTACGTTACGAATAGGAACTTTTTATCCAATTCAACCTTTATATTTGCACTCCAATCCACAAGGGTCGGATGGCCGAGTGGCTAGGCAGAGCTCTGCAAAAGCTCCTACAGCGGTTCGAATCCGCTTCCGACCTCACAAGTTGAATAAAGCCCCTTTT
>JBDNIH010000019.1:0-2490 GCA_041688385.1 Bacteroidia bacterium | reverse complement strand
CTATTTCATAAAGCTATGCGCGGAGTCACCACACTATCCTCATCCCGAAAAACTGACCGAAAAAATTCAAGAAATACTACGCTTGCTCAACGCCATAATCGCAACAGCCAAACACAATTTGAAGCAGCGATACCCTTGAGGGAAACACCTACCAGCTTTTGGGTTCGGCTACGCTCACCCAACGCAAGGGTTCGGCTACGCTCACCCTACGCACGAATCGTGAATTGGTATCCCCAATTCCCCCACTCCCTCAACTCCCCCACTCCCCCAACTACCCCAACTCCCCCACTCCCTCAACTCCCTCAACTCCCTCAACTCCCCCACTCCCCCAACTATCCCAACTACCCCCACTCCCCCAAACGCAAAAAGCCACCCCATAAAGAGGTGGCCCGTTGGTAAAATAAAACTACAAGTGAATCACCTCACCATAAGCAGCCGCAGCGGCTTCCATGATAGCTTCACTCATCGTTGGATGGGGGTGAACCGATTTGATAATTTCGTGACCCGTAGTCTCGAGCTTGCGGGCAACAACTACCTCCGCAATCATTTCAGTGACATTGGCACCGATCATGTGCGCGCCTAGAAACTCACCGTATTTGGCATCAAAAATCAGTTTCACAAAACCATCTTTGGCACCGGAAGCACTGGCTTTACCCGAAGCACTGAAAGGGAATTTGCCCACTTTCAGCTCGTAACCGGCTTCTTTGGCGGCCTTTTCGGTCATGCCGACAGAAGCAATCTCGGGTGAACAATAAGTACAGCCCGGAATGTTGCCGTAATCAAGTGGCTCGGGATGGTGACCGGCAATGTTTTCAATACAGATAATGCCTTCGGCAGAGGCTACGTGAGCCAGGGCAGGTCCTTTGACTACATCGCCAATGGCGTAGTAGCCGGGGATGTTGGTCTGATAATATTCGTTGGTGATTATTTTACCTTTATCGGTTGCTATACCTGTTGTTTCAAGGCCAAGATTTTCGATGTTGGCGACCATACCTGCAGCGCTGAGCACGAGCTCGGCTTCGATGGTGATTTCGCCACTGGGCGTTTTAACGCGGACTTTACACAAGGCACCACTGGTATCGACTGCTTCAACGCTAGAATTGGTGTGAATATCAATACCGTTCTTTTTGTAGATTTTTTCGAGGGCTTTGGAAACATCTTCATCTTCCACCGGCACAATATTCGGCAGAAATTCGACTATGGTTACCTTGGTGCCAAGCGTGCTGTAGAAGTAGGCGAATTCAACGCCTATGGCGCCAGAGCCTATCACGAGCATCGACTTCGGCTGTTTTTCGAGGCTCATCGCCTTGCGGTATTCGATAACTTTTTTGCCATCAATAGGAATATTCGGGAGGGCACGGGCACGACCGCCGGTTGCGATAATGATGTGCTGTGCGCTCAGTTCCGATTTGGTGCCATCGGCTGCGGTGACTTCTACCTTTTTACCGGCTTTCACCAAGGCAGTACCCATCACCACGTCAATTTTATTCTTTTTCATCAGAAAACCAATGCCCTTGCTCATACCATCGGCCACGCCACGACTGCGTTTGATGATGGCTTCGAAATTAGAGGTGGCCTCGTTTACGGTGATACCATAATCGGCAGCATGCTGGATATATTCAAATACATTGGCACTTTTGAGGAGGGCTTTGGTGGGTATACAACCCCAGTTCAAGCAAATGCCGCCCAGCGATTCCCGCTCGACGACCGCTGTTTTCAGGCCCAGTTGTGAGGCACGGATGGCAGCCACATAACCGCCGGGACCGCCTCCAATCACAAGCACATCGTAGTTCATAATGTTGTTTTTTAAAGCGGCTGCAAGATAGCGCATTTGGGCGAAAAGACAGAACAAGTGGGCGCATTCGCGGATAGCCTCTTCCATATTCACCCTCTTAATTAAATTTTAAGCTTGCCGCTACCTATTTCCAAGTCTAAAATCCCCTATCTTCAAATACTGAAGCTTAGATCAATGGCCTATTTTGGAATCGTTAAGTTTTGTGGCCAATGCTTGGAAAAGCGCATCTTTTGTTTAGATTACATGTCTAATCAAAACCCATAGCCATGCCCAATTGGGGAACCACTGGAACACTATTGTACGACGGCTGGGATGCAGCTGTAGTTTATGAAAGCAGAAATACGAACGATAATTTTATCGTTACCTCTAACCGTATTACACATTGGGCCGGATGGATACCAAACTCGTGGCCATGGATACCACCATATACTTGGTATTGTGGCGCACATACTTATTCTGCTCCCGCTTGGACAACTGCTACTGGTACAGAATGGATATCTGACATACTTAATGTATCGGGTATTAATTTAGCTCACCCTTTTGGTATTCCGCAATTAAATGCGCCATTCGTCGATTTATATACCGATCGTTCGCTACGACCGGTGGTAACGCGAGCCGGTGATTATATTACCTACAATGCCTGGAACTGGAATGATAATTCCAGCCAATATTCAGGCTACGATGAAGTTTTAATG
>JBDNIH010000018.1:0-10258 GCA_041688385.1 Bacteroidia bacterium | reverse complement strand
CTTGATGTGCATTTACTGCTCGACAAGGTTATAGCCCAAAGTGAGCTGCGTATCCAACAAAGTGATGCCAATTTAACCTTGGTTAAAGAAGCCATCCAAAGTAGAATACCAATGGATGAGATGCATTTAATTAATGTATTTACCAACCTCATCGACAATGCGCTCAAATACACAAGGCAAAACCCTGATATTGTTATTAGAACCAGCAATACCCGAATAGGGCTAACCGTACGAGTGAGCGATAATGGCATCGGTATGACCGCGAGTCAGCAAAAAAAGATTTTTGATAAATTCTATCGGGTACCCACAGGTGATGTACACGATGTTAAAGGTTTCGGGCTTGGTCTTGCTTATGTAAAAACCATAGTCGAATTGCACGGTGGCAGCATTCAAGTCAACAGTGAATCAGGTAAAGGGAGTACTTTTGAGGTATATCTGCCCTTCGAACAACTTAAACTCAACTAGAAATGGAAACGAACGATCAAATCAAAATACTCTTGGCGGAAGACGATATTAACCTTGGCACCATCCTTTCGGAGCGACTGAAGATGAAGGGCTTTGAGGTTGATTTGGCACCAGATGGTGAAAAAGCACTCATTTTATATGGTCAGAAATCCTACGATTTACTGATTCTTGACATTATGATGCCGTTTAAGGATGGTTTTACTGTGGCCAAGGAGGTACGCAAGCAAGAGGAAGAAACGCCGATTATTTTTGTTACGGCACGTTCGATGAAAGAAGATGTTCTTAAAGGTTTTGATCTAGGTGCCGATGATTATCTCACCAAACCTTTTAGTATGGAGGAGTTGATGATGCGGATACACGCTGTTCTCAAAAGAACACGCAAAAAAGCCAGTTCATCTATTTCCGAGCCTGATACTTACGCCTTTAGTAAAATAGACTTTAATTATATTACACAACATTTGCGGGTAGATGGTGCTGATTTTGACCTAACGAGCAAAGAGTCCGACTTACTTAAGCTCCTATGCAATAACCGAAATGATGTTGTGATCAGGGAAGAAGCCTTAAAGCGAATTTGGGGCAGTGACACCTATTTTAATGGCCGAAGTATGGACGTTTTTATCTCCAAACTGCGTAAAATGCTATCAGGAGATGGTAATCTTGAAATCATGAATGTGCATGGCAAAGGATTTAAGTTGGTGGTGAAAGAAACAGAGGGGTAGTAGCTCCAAACAAGAGGGTTATATTTGCAGCACAAAATCCGAAACGTGACGCTAATCAAATCCATTTCAGGCATACGGGGAACCATAGGTGGTGCACCCGGTGATGCCCTCACACCGCTTGATGTTGTTAAATTTTCAGCTGCTTTTGGTAGCTGGGTAGTTGAAACCACTGGTAACAAAACCATGGTAATCGGGCGTGATGCTCGTTTATCGGGTGACATGGTGAATAAATTGGTAGTCGCCACGTTGCAAGGTTTGGGCATTAAAGTTATCGATGCCGGTTTATCCACCACACCTACCGTAGAAATGCTCGTACCCTTCGAGAAGGCAGGTGGAGGCATTATTCTAACTGCATCCCACAATCCTAAACAATGGAACGCACTAAAGCTGCTAAACGCAAAGGGTGAGTTTATTAGTGGTGAAGAGGGCGCAGAAATTTTAAGGAGGGCAGAAGCTGAAAATTTCAATTTTGCGGAAGTAGACGATCTGGGCGGTTATGAAACGCGTCCAAATGCCATTCAAGACCATATCAAAGCCATCTTGGCGCTGCCGCTTGTAGACGTAGATGCTATTCGCAACAGAGGCTTTAAAATCGCTGTTGATGCAGTAAACTCCACCGGAGGCATTGCAATTCCGATGTTGTTGGAAGCCTTAGGCGTAAAAACGATTTTCCCGCTTTTTTGCGAACCAACTGGTCATTTCCCACATAACCCTGAGCCATTGCCAGAACATCTCGTTGACATTGCAGCACTGGTAAAGGAAAAGGGTGCTGATTTAGGTATTGTAGTTGATCCGGATGTAGATCGCCTGGCCATTGTAAATGAAGACGGCAGCATGTTCGGTGAAGAGTATACTTTGGTTGCGGTAAGTGATTACATTCTTCGCAATACCCCTGGCAATACGGTTTCTAATTTATCTTCAACTAGAGCTTTACTTGATATTACAGAAGGCTATGGTAAACAGTACTTTGCATCTGCTGTTGGTGAAGTGAATGTAGTCGTGAAGATGAAGGAAGTAAACGCCGTAATTGGCGGTGAAGGAAATGGAGGCATCATCTACCCTGCGCTCCATTACGGAAGAGATGCACTCGTGGGAGTAGCTTTGCTGTTGACCCATCTCGCAAAAACAGGTAAAACAGCGACAGAATTAAGGGCGAGTTATCCCAATTATGTGATCAGCAAGAACAAAATTGAACTGACAGCGGGTATTGATGTAGATGGTATTCTTCTCAAAATGAAAGCTAAATATGCTGATCAACAAATCAATGATTCCGACGGTGTACGCATTGATTTCCCTGGAGAATGGGTGCATTTTCGAAAGTCAAATACCGAACCCATTATCCGCATCTATGCTGAAAGCAAAACCGCCGAAAATGCAGCTGCACTCGCACAAAAGATGATAGCCGATATTAAAAACTTGCTTTGATGAATCCCATTTATTTCGATAATGCCGCAACAACACCTCTGCATCCCGAAGTGGTGGAGGCCATGTTGCCAATCCTGCTAAATACTTTTGGTAATCCATCGTCGACCCATGCTTTGGGGAGAATTGCACGCACTGAAATTGAAAAAGCCCGGCGTACTATCGCCAAATTACTGAATTGTGCACCCGCAGAGCTCTTTTTCACCTCTGGTGGTACAGAAGCCGACAATATGGCTATCCGCTGTAGTGTGCATGATTTGGGCGTTAGACATATCATCTCAACCAAAATTGAGCACCATGCAGTTACGCATACGCTCGATCAACTGGAAAAAGATGGGGTGGCACGCGTTAGTTATGTGAAGCTCACGGCCAACGGGCATGTCGACATAACAGATTTGGAACACCTATTACAAGCAGAAGGTCCAACCTTGGTGACTTTGATGCACGGTAATAATGAAATCGGAAATATGATTGATTTGAATGAGATAGGAAGCCTTTGTCGTAAGTACAATGCCTATTTCCATTCCGATACCGTACAAACCATGGGCTATTTCGCTATGGATTTGCAAAACACACCAATCGACTTTGTAAATGGCGCTGGCCATAAGTTTAATGGCCCAAAAGGTATTGGTTTTATCTATATCCGTGCTGGTGTGGGTATCAAACCACTCATCCATGGAGGTGCCCAGGAAAGAAATATGCGGGGCGGTACCGAAAATATTTACGGAATAGTAGGCCTAGCCAAGGCTTTAGAAATCGCTTACCGCGATTTAGAGGTGAAAGAGCAGTATATCCGAGAACTAAAAGACTACTTCATACAACACCTAAAAGTAGAAATACCTGGTGTTGCGTTTAATGGCGATTGTGAAGGAAGAAGTCTGTATACAGTGTTAAACGTGTCATTTCCGCCCAATGACAAGGCTGAAATGTTGTTGTTTAATCTCGATATAGCGGGTATCTGTGTTTCAGGCGGTAGCGCTTGTTCCTCGGGATCTAATGTTGGTTCTCACGTACTTTCGGGTATTGGCTCAAGTCCGGATCGACCTGCAGTTCGCTTTTCGTTTGGTAAACAAAATACCAAAGCTGAAGTCGACTTTACGGTAGAAAAATTGAAAGAAATACTCGGCTACTGATTAGATTTTTGCGAGAAAATCCAAAGTATTAACGCCATCTGCATAATCCCAGAGAAAGGGTTTTTGGGATTGGCCAAAAGGGATGGCTTCTAGCGCGGTTAAGTCTACACCGACTATACATTGAAGTTGGTCCTTTTGCGCTTGAAGCTGCTTAATTAAGGCAGATTTATCGCTGTATTTTTCATAAAAAACGACGCTAATAGGCGAACCAAGTGCTACTGATTCCCGCACAATGAGCAAGTGATTGGTCAGATGTGCTTCTCGATTTACCAGTAAAAGGGCCAGATTATAATCGAGATTATTGGCATAACGATTGTTTCCGTTCATTCGCGAACGGAATTCCTCGGTTTGCTCGAATAAGGAATCGAAAACATAGTTTTCAGGCACATATAGTTTAGAAACCGAACGACAACCTAGGCCGTAATAACTAAAGATATCCTCCGCTAAGCGTTGCAGGTCAAGCGCTGTTTCCTGCCCAGTGAGAATTGCTACCGAATTCCTGTTTTTCCGGATAACATGGGGTATATGTTTGAAATAATGTTCGAAGTAGCGACTTGAATTATTACTTCCAGTGGCTATCAGCGCATCTATCCCGTGCATACGTTCTACAAGAGTAACTTTTGAGCGCAGTTCAGGCTCAATTTCAAAAAGAAAATCAAGCAGCTGTTGAACGAGTAAACTATCATCGGAAGCGGGTTTGATAACGGCATGGTGACCGCTGGCGAGTACAGACAATAGATCATGCATCCCAACGAGTGGAATATTACCAGCGAGAATAAGCCCCACTTTTTTAGGCTGTTTTGTAGTTGGGTAGTCTTTTAGCCATTTTTGAAGCGATTCAGTTTGTAAAACTTCTGCCCAAGCCGACCAGCAGTTTTTTACCTCAACAGGAGTAAACCAAGGGTTATTTTGGACCACTTTAGTTAAAAATGCTTCTGTTGACGACTGCTGAGGCAATGATTGCAGCTTCTTACCGAGTGCCGAATAAATTAAAATGAAATTCAAACCCTTTGTTTTATTAGTGGTTGTAGTCTTTGTGCATTAATTTCGCACTACAAAGAAAACGAAAGAGGAGTAATCCATGGCAATAATCATTACCGACGAGTGTATCAATTGTGGGGCTTGTGAACCAGAATGTCCAAATAACGCCATTTATGAAGGTGGCGTAGATTGGTCTTATGCCGATGGCACCGGCGTCAAAGGTGGATTTATAACATCTTCTGGCAAAAGTGTCGATGCTGACGAACGCAATGTTCCGGTGTCGGACGATATCTATTATATCGTGCCCGATAAATGTACAGAATGTGTGGGTTTTCACGAAGAGCCACAATGTGCTGCTGTATGTCCTGTTGATTGTTGCGTACCAGATCCAGATCACGTCGAAACAGAACCGGTGCTTTTGGCTCGGAAAGCCGCACTTCATCTCGAATAGAGAAAAAGGCCACGTTTAAGTGGCTTTTTTTTATGCACATCCGTGCGGATAATCCAAATTAGCCACATCACCGATATATCCCAAATACTATATTTGTTCTCATGCGTATAGGCATTTTTTTCGGAGGGAATTCCCGTGAGCGGGAAGTTTCTTTTGCGGGTGGAAGAACCGTTTATGACAATCTGAATAAGGCGCTTTTTGAGGCTGTTCCGATATTTGTGGATAGTTTCGGTAATTTAGTTTTGCTCGACTGGGAATACATTTACAAAGGCAGCATACGTGATTTTTATCCACCAGTAGCCTTTTTAAAGGCCTCGCCTAATCATTTTCAGGTATACGCCGAACAACTCGCCCCAAGCAGCCCGGATGAAGCACGTGCTTATTCACAGCCTTTAGGTGAAGTGCTTAGTTGGGACGAATTACACAACTATATCGATTTTGCTTTTTTGGCACTGCACGGTCGAAATGGAGAAGATGGCCGCATCCAGGCTATTTTGGAGTGGGTAGGAATTCCTTATAGCGGTTCGGGTATAGGTGCTTCGGCCTTTGGTATGGACAAGGCTTACCAGAAAAAAATGATGCAAAAAGGGGGCTTTGTCGTTCCTGCTTTTTCCACTTTACAACGCGAAAGGTGGCTTCAAGCCAATGAGATAGAACGAAAAAGTATTCTAGAGGCACTCAAAACTAATGTTGGATTTCCATTGGTAGTGAAAGCTGCTAATCAGGGAAGTTCGATAGGCATTAGCGTTTTGCATGCAGCCGAATGGGATGCTTTTAATCAAGCGGTCGACAATGCGTTGTTCATTGCCCGGATATCTGCTAAAAATTGGCTCAGTCGCACAGCCGAGGAACGCGTACAGTTTTGTAGGGATTTTAGTGACATACGATCAGGCGTGGGTTTGCCTGCTCAGGTGGCCAATGCAGCTATCACTATAAGTCACCCCGAAGAGTTACTAAGTTATTTAAATATACATTTGGTAAATATTGCAGATGAGATAGAGTTGAGAGCAGAAGATGGCGAACGAACTGTTTTGTTCGAACAGTTTATTAGTGGCCAAGAATTCAGTTGTATTGTTATACAACTGGAAGATGGCAGTCCAGTAGCTTTACCGCCAACAGCCATTGTAAAAGGCAACGAACTGTTCGATTACCGTTCAAAGTACCTTCCTGGTTTATCCCGTAAAATTACGCCTATCGATTTGCCAGCTGCAGATATCGAGCGTATTCGAAAGGCATGCACGACTCTTTTTTCCACCTATGAATTTAATGTGTATGCGCGCATAGATGGCTTTATTACGGCGAATGGCGAGATATTACTCAACGATCCGAATACAACTTCGGGGATGATGCCGTCTTCTTTCTTTTTCCATCAGGCGGCTGAAATTGGACTGAACCCGAGTCAGTTTTTAACGTATATCATACGAACCTCCTTGTTGCAGCGTGCAACGCACGGAATGACTTCCTCAAAAATTACCGAACTGTCAAAACAGTTGGCTGAAAACCTTAAAAATCTGCGTTCTGCAGCAAGCAGCCGGCGACGTATTGCAGTAATTATGGGTGGGCATTCAACAGAACGTCATATTTCTGTTGAAAGTGGACGAAACATCTATGAAAAATTGAGCGCATCGGCCGAATATGAGCCAGTTAGTGTGTTTTTAACGGGTGGTCCGGAAGAAATGCGTTTATACCACATCCCTATTAATCTGCATTTAAAGGATAATGCGGATGATATAAAAAACAAAATTGAACATTTCAGTATTCACCCGCTGATTAAACAAATTCAGGAAGAATGCGCTGAAGTAACCAGTTTATTTGCATTTGATGCTATCAAAAAACCTGAGTTGTGGGACTTCAAACGATTGGCAAGCGAAGTCCAGGAAGTGTTTATTGCGCTGCATGGCCGCCCAGGTGAGGATGGTACGCTCCAGCAGGAGCTTATTGAGGTTGGCTTGCCTTACAATGGCTCTTCACCGGCTACAAGCGCAATTACGATCAACAAGTTCGAAACCAATGAAATTTTGCATCATGCAGGAATTTTAGTGGCTCGTCATCAGTTGGTGGGTCAAAACGATTATCCAGATCTGGATAAATTGGTTGAGTCTATCAGTACCTCCTTTCGTTTCCCCATCATCGCTAAACCTGTGGACGATGGTTGCTCATCGGCAGTTAAAAAAGTAAGAAATAAGGCTGAATTAAAGGCCTATGCGCAGCAAATCTACCGCGACACCGAAGCGTTGCTGCCCGATGCTGCCGCCATATTGTTATTACGTCCGAAAGAGGAATTTCCGCAAAAACCTTCTTTTTTGGTCGAGGAATTCATTGAAAGGGGCGATGCCCGCTTCTTCCTAGAAGTTACAGGTGGAATGCTTACACACATCAATGCACAAGGAGAAAGGGTGTATGAAGTCTTTGAGCCTTCGGAGAGTCTTGCGGAAGGAGAAGTGTTATCGCTCGAAGAAAAATTCCTAGCAGGTGAAGGACTAAATATTACGCCAGCGCGCTATACCGACAATACATTGGACAATAAAAAAGTGAGTTCGGTCGTAAGAGCTGAACTTGAAAAAGTGGCGCGACTACTAAATGTAGAAGGCTATTGTCGTATCGATGCTTTTGTGAAAATCTGGGATATCAATCGTATTGAAGTGTATATCATTGAAATCAACTCATTACCTGGTATGACACCTGCTACCTGTATTTTTCACCAATGCGCCATCAATGGTTACAAACCTTATGATTTTATCGATAAAATCATGGCTTATGGACGTCAAAAAAATCTTATCGCGTGAGTGTATTTCAGTTCATATCCAGCAAATCCTTTTTCAAACAGCTATTGGTGGCATTGGTGCTGTTTTTTGCAGTGGCCATTGGACTCATGCAGTACCTAAAAGTATTTACCCGGCATGGAGAAGAGATTGAAGTGCCAGATCTAACCGACTTGCATCTGGATCAACTCGAACTCATTTTGACTGAAAAGTCGCTGCGTTATCAGATAATCGACTCTACCTACCTCGATGGAAAACAATCCAATTTAGTTTACGACCAAGATCCACGACCAGGGAGTAAGGTGAAAGAGGGCAGAACCATTTATCTTTCAGTGACTAGCTCAAATACACCTAAGGTGAAATTGCCTGATTTAGTGGATTTGTCGTTGCGAAAGGCAACCATCGACCTTAAAAACCTTGGATTAACACTTGGAGAGCTCATCATGCGACCAGATATAGCGAATAACGTTGTCCTAGAAATGCAAATGAACGGAGGCAAGGTATTTCCAGGAAGAGAAATAGCAAAAGGTACTACGATTGATTTGGTAGTCGGCATTTACAATATTGATTCCTTGGTAGCTATCCCCAATCTTACGGGCTTAACTGTTGAGGAGGCCCGTTTTTACCTAAGTGAATCGGCCCTATACTTGGGTAGAGTTAGCTATCAAGGTACAATAAGCGATAGTAGCAAGGCGTTGGTAATCCGTCAGTTTCCTGAAATGGATGAAGAAGAATTGATAAACACGATGGCGTATATCGACATTTGGGTAGCTCAACCTTAAGCATGAAACTTAAACTTAGTTTTTGGATTGTAATGGTCCTTTTTAGCCGGTCAGTTAATGGTCAGGAGTCGGTTGTTCCTTTGTCGGAGAACGTGATTTTAAAGGCATTGCCAGCATTTAGAACCGCCAATCTCTTAGATACAATCAGCTTGCCTTTTGTAGATGATTTTTCTAACAGTCAAGTGCATCCGAATCCAGCTTTGTGGCTGGATAGAGATGTTTTTGTCAATGGTGATTTGGCTGTTAAGCCGCCTTCTTTGGGCGTAGCCACCTTCGATGGATTGAATGCGCAAGGCAAGGCTTACGACAATAGTTCGCCCACTACCTTTGGTCAGGCTGATTTTTTGAGTTCACAGGCCATAGATCTGAGTAGCAATAGCCCTGCAGATTCTATATATCTCAGTTTTTTTTTACAGCCACAAGGGCTGGGAGACGCACCCGAGCTTAGAGATTCATTAGTCCTTCAGTTTTTCAATACCGCTGGCCTATGGGTAAGTGTATATAACCGCGCCGGTAGCCCGTTAGACACCTTTCGGCAGGTAATGATTGGGCTGAAAGCGGCAGATTTATTTCATGCAGGCTTTCGGTTTCGATTTACAAACTACGCCTCCCTAACCGGGCTGGTAGATTTATGGCATTTGGATTATGTTCGTTTGGCAGCAGCTAGAAATTACAATGACACCTTAATCGACGATGTTGCTTTTCGTAGCAGGCCGGGATCCTTATTGAAACGTTACCAGGAAATGCCGTATTCACAGTATCTCGCTGATAGCAATACATATAGGACAAATGGACATGGTGCCCTCGCTTTTAATATGAATCAAGATAAAAACACCGGCTTTAGCTATACGGCTATGGAATTGCATCAAAACACAACAGTTTTTAGTAGCACTCCATTTAGCATCACTTTTACAGGAAATACAGAATTCAATTTCAGCAGTCCTTTGTTTTCTATTCCTAATTTGCTGCAAGATTCCCTTACCCTGAGTGTAAAGTATAGTCTCAATGCCGTTCCAGATGTGCGCACAGCCAATGATACCGTAAGTCGAGCACATCGTTTCTGGAATCATTATGCCTATGATGATGGTATTGCAGAGGCTGCTTATGGACTAAATATTCTTGCTGGTCAGTTGGCCTATAAATTCCAGCTCTCACAACCAGATTCACTGCGCGGTATGTTGATCTATTTTGTTCAAACCACCGAAAATGTGGCCAACGAACTTTTTAACCTGAAGGTATGGAAGTACATACCTGAAGGTCAACTCGGAGGTGGTGAACAGGTTTTATACGAACAAACGCTGCTCTCACCAGAATATAGCGACAGCATAGGCACTTTTGTGTATTACCCATTTGACGAAGCCGTTGCTATAACGGATTCCTTTTACATAGGTTGGCAACAAGGCACCAATAAAATATTAAACCTTGGGCTTGATCGGAATAATCGAGCAGGCGCACAAATGTGGTTTAATGCTGTCGGTCGTTGGGAACAGACAACTGTTGCTGGTGCATGGATGATGCGCCCAGTAGTGGGGAAAGCCCTTGT
>JBDNIH010000123.1:0-2019 GCA_041688385.1 Bacteroidia bacterium | reverse complement strand
TTGCGCGTAAGCAATTGTCTCTGGCGAGGGTGCGTGTACGTCGGCTGGCGCCTCCCGCGCACGTCATTTTATAAAAGGATACCGGCGGCCTCTTTTACAAAATGTATTGTTTACGCTGCGCTGTTTACGCTTCGCCGGACTTCCTAAGGGAGATTTTTTTATACGGGGATAGTTTTAGCACTTGATGCGTGTAGCGCACTGTTCCTTTTGAGGAAACCGGTCTTCCCCATTCCGCACTTTTATGCTAAACAAACACCGCGCAGCGTTACCCCACTGCACCCGAGGAAAAGGGAGCTCAAATTTGAGCACGATGCCCACTAGAAAGCCAGCGAAGCGGAAACAGCGCGCCCGCGCCCGTACACAGGAAGCGCGGCGACCAAAAACAGGAGGCTCCAGCCGACCTACACTGCAAACAGTTTAGCGCGATGCCCTCTAAGCCGATGGGGTGCTGTTTGAACGCGGCAGCTCCGATAAAACTAAGGGTGGCGCTATTCGTCGAAATAGAGGCGGACGACTATGCGGCGGTTTTGGTCCTGGAGCTCGGGCATGTATTTACCGGTGCTGTCGCGGTCGGCAACGACGGGGAAGGTGTCGGCGTAGCCCGAAGCTTTGAGTTTTTTGGGCGAGATGCCACCGCGCAAAAAGTAGCTGAGCACATTCGCCGCGCGGGCAGTAGAGAGTTCCCAGTTGTCGTTGAAGCGGGCGGTTTTTATGGGGGCACTGTCGGTGTGGCCTTCTATATCGACTTTAAAATCCTGCGGACTAAGCTGCGACACTTGGTCGACAGTGCGCAATATGATAGACCGGCCTTGGGGGAGCAGCTCGGCATCACCCAATTTAAAAAAACCATCTCCTGTAAACAGCAGCCGTATTTCGTAGTACTTTTTATCGAGCGTTAGCATGCCGTTAGCGATTTCGGGCGCCAAGTTTTGTTTGATATCGGCATTTAAAGCTTCTATCGGGAAAAAGAGGCGCTTTTCCTTTTCTGCGCTTCGCTCTTGGTGGGTTTCGGGATTACGCGTACCTACCACGGTGATGATATCAACATTTGCCAAACTCGCCAAAATCACGAAAAATGCAAGGAGTATGGTGACCGTGTCCATATAGGTGGTCTGCCAGTCGTTGCTGTTTTCCTCCCCCATGCCATCCAGGTCGTCGTTACCACTGTGGCGGGGCATGTGTTGTTTACTCATTACCCTATATTGGATGCACCTTCGCGTGCTTGCAGCATAGACGAAAGCTGGTCGATGATATACAATTCAGGTTTATTCTCCATCGTCAGCAATATGGCTTCAAGCTCCATCTCGCGTTTGAGCTGGTTGCTAGAGATATTGTGCGCGATTTTTTTACTTACGGGCTGCCATACAAATTGCGTTAATAACAAGCCGTAGAAGGTGGTCATCAGGGCCAAAGCCAGACCGCTGGCCAAACCGGCGGCGTTCTCGAAATTACCTAACATCACGATGAGTCCCATAAGGGTACCCAACATACCATAAGCGGGCGACGACGACGACAAGACGTTCACGGCCTTCAAGGGCCCCATTTCGGCTTGCCGCATGGTATGGATTTTATGGTAACCCAACACCCGTATTTCTTCGGCGCCGTAGTTGGTCGATAGCAGTTCTGCCAAATACAATCGGAAGCCCTTAGAGCTGCCGTCCATAAGTTTGGTAATGGTATCGTGGCGGTCGGTGCGTAAGCCACGGGCCAGATCCATGGTATAACCAATCTGGGCTTCTTCGCGGGTGTTATCGCTTTTTAAGGTAAGTGTGGGCACCAATTGTTTGATGGCCTCGGTGACATGGGGCGCTGGAAAACCAGCATAAGCTTGAAAAAATGAACCGCCGAGTATGACAAACAAACTGGGTAAGTTTATGATTGTCTTGTCCTAAAATAGCTTTACACAATTTTAGTATAAAATGAGACAAAAAGTAGTAAAAAAAGCAGGTAAGCATTTTAGTGTTGAAGATCAACATAAAATCATACAGGAAATGATAAGCAGTGGATGCACCAAGCGCG
>JBDNIH010000017.1:0-44807 GCA_041688385.1 Bacteroidia bacterium | reverse complement strand
GGCAGGGATTAATATCACCCAAGGATTTATTGGACGAGTAAAGGGTAAAACAGTTACAACAACTTTGGGCAGGGAAGGATCTGACTTTACAGCTTCTATTTTTGCATTTTGTTTGGGTGCACATGATTTAACTATCTGGAAAGATGTGCCGGGTGTGTTAAATGCCGATCCAAAGCTATTTCCTTTCGCCGAAAAAATCGATGAGCTATCTTATCAAGAAGCGGTTGAAATGACCTATTACGGAGCTTCCGTTATTCATCCAAAAACCATCAAACCACTCCAGAATAAGGGTATTACCTTGTATGTGAAGTCGTTTTTGAACCCGCAAGCACCAGGTACGGTCATCAAACAACTCGATAAACTCAAATCATCACCCTGTATTATCGTTAAGAAGAACCAGTGTTTGATTTCCTTTGCTTCTCGTGATTTTAGTTTTATCGCAGAAGAGAGCCTGAGCTTTATTTTTGGTGAACTGTACAAACTAGGAATGAAAGCCCACCTGACCCAAAACAGCGCTATTAGTTTTGTGATATGTGTGGATGATGATCCGTTCAAAATTGAACCTTTTTTGAAGGCTGTCGGAGATAATTTTGATATCCACATTGAAAATAATTTGAGTGTCTGGACCATACGCCACCATTCTGAAAGATTGGAAAAAGGTTTAATTCAAGGTAAAACGGTCCTACTCGAGCAGCGTAATCGCCACACCGTGCAGTACGTATTGCGTTAAAATGACATTAGTGCTATAACAAAACAATACTTATCTCTTATTTTGAGGGAAATTATTCCGCATGCGGACTTCTCTTTTACGCGCATTTAGCTTTGTTCTTACGTTTTTCAGTCTAACTGGTGTTCAAGCCCAATCAAGCAAGGATTACCACCATAGTGATAAATGTGGGCATGTTTTATTAGAAGCTTGGCAAGAAAGTCAGGACCCCACCTATCGCCAGCGCAAAGCGTTAGCCCAACAACTTTTCGAAAATCAGCTGCTGGAGTTCGAAAACCAACCGCAGTTCCGCATTCAATCTATTTTAAAAATACCAGTTGTCGTGCACGTTATGCATGCACCGGGCGAGCCAATCGGTACCCAGTCCAACATCAGTGAAGCACAAATTATTAGCCAATTAGTGGTATTAAACGAAGATTTTAGGAAAATGCTGGGCTCTCGTGGTTTTAATTCCAACCCAGTCGGTGCCGATGCCGAAATAGAGTTTTGTCTGGCTACCCGAGACCCAGTAGGCAATCCAAGCACAGGTATAAATCGGGTAAGTTATGCCAGTTCGAATAACCATAATTTTAGTCTGGACTTGAGTATGAAGTCCATGAGCATTTGGCCGACGAATCGTTATTTAAATATATGGGTTGTAAAAAACATGAGCGGCATATTGGGTTATGCCTATCTACCAGAGGATATGGCTACCGATCCGCAACGTGCACAAATTGATGGAGTGGTGGTAGGGTGTCAGTTTTTTGGAAGTCGTGATAAACAATTGCCAGGTCAAACTTTTAATGTAGACAATACCTTTGGTTTAGGTCGAACGACAACACATGAAGTCGGGCATTTTCTCAATTTATTGCATACTTGGGGAGATGGTGGCTGCGCGTCTGATGATGATGTTTTCGATACCCCCAATTGTAGCGGACAGTATTTTGGGTGTGGCACGCCGCCAGTGCAATGTGGTAATGTGCGTATGATTGCCAATTACATGGATTACAGCGATGATGTTTGTATGAATGTTTTTACAAATGGTCAAAAAACGAGAATGCGTGCTGCTTTGACAGTTTATACTTTCAGAGCATCGTTGTATAACCCGAACAATATTTTGCTCACAGGCTGTTCCGATTCCGTTGTTTCTCCCTTTGCAGACACCTTATTCCTTGTTAATGGCAATAATCAGTTGGTACGCATCAATCAAAATCTGACCACCAATCTACAGATTCGTGTGGTAAATCAATTGGGGGGTGGTTTCTCCGGCCATCCAGTACGTTTTCAACTTATTGAACAGCCGGGAAATGCCCTTCAGCTTGATACCGTGTTGGCCACTGCCAGCAATGGAACAATAAGTTTGCCTTTCCGAACCGGATTTTTACCAGGTAGTTATAAAATACGAGCCACAAGCACTGTAAGACGGGGCGGGCAAATTGATTTTAATATTGCAGCTATTTCTGCTAGTGCAGTGTATCCAAATCCTTTTGAGGACGAGGTAATTATTAAATTAGATTTGCCAGAAGAGGAAAGGCTTGAAATACAGGTTTTTGACCTATCTGGTAGGCGAGTACTTGCTAAAACAATCATTGCCCAAGCAAGTTTTGCATTGGATATGCGCGGTTTCCCAGAAGGAACCTACACCGTACGAGTGGTGAGTACCCAATTCATTGATATTTTCCGCATCGTAAAAATCAAACCCTAATGCGGATAGGATTATTAAGTGATACCCACGGTTTTTTAGACCCTAAAGTTTTTAGCTACTTCGAAGAGGTAGATGAAATTTGGCACGCTGGCGATATAGGCCCGGTCGGTTTAACAGATAAACTAGCCAAATTTAAGCCAGTACGAGCCGTATATGGAAACATCGATGATGCAGTAGCCAGAAGGCAGTTTCCAGAGGATAGCTTTTTTGAAGTTGCGGGTTTGAGGATATATATGACTCATATTGGTGGTTTTCCGGGGCGCTATCCAGCACGCATTAAAAGTCAACTACTTCGCTACAAACCTGGACTTTTTATTTGTGGTCATTCCCACATACTTAAAGTAATGCCCGACACACAACATCAACTTTTACATATCAATCCAGGTGCTGCAGGTAACCACGGGTTTCATTTGGTAAAAACACTGGTCCGTTTTAGCATCACTGCAGGAAAGATACACGACTTACAGGTCATCGAACTTGGCCCAAGGGGATCAGCCGATCTCGTTGAAGTTGGCGTCGAAGTGCCGTAGCTTACCGGTGGGTGTCTCGAGAAAGGTGATGGATTGTCCACTTTTGTCGAAAATTTTATCTGGAGGGAAGCCATAAGGTGCGAGATAGGCTTGCAGTATGGTGCCATACACGCCATCTTCCCAATCTCTGAACACCGCTTCTTCCTTTTTTTCATCCGGAATACGCATAGAAATGGCGATGGCAGGATCTTCAACATCGGGAAATTCGATACCATAATCGAAAACAGAGTTCATTAACCAGGCTTTGTAGCTGATTTTGGCATACAATTCATCGAACTGAATGGGATGGAGGGTAGCACCGTCAAACTTTTCGAAATAAGATTGGAAGAACTGCGCTTGGGTTCCATTGTCTAGCAGGGAGGCCATAACGCCTACCTCGCCCATCCGCAGGCTAATACTCAGTGTATTGGTGCCAATTTTGAAATCATAGGCCGCTTCTGGTTTTTTGTAATCATAAGTACGCAGAATGAACATCGAACCCGGATCAAAATTGAGGTAGGTCACTGGACGTATCGCGCCTTGCAAAACCACATGTAATATGCGAAACTTGGCTTTGAAGTCTTCATTGGTGAGAAAGGCGTTACGCACGCTTTTTACCCGCAGACTTTCATGTATCTCATAATAGATAACGCCGTAGTAGAGATAGACCAAAAAATGGTATAACTGAGCCGGTTTTAGCCAGTTTAATCCGTCAAATCCCGCTAGCAGCAAATCACCAACAGATCGGTTCATATAATTTAAACCAGCATCTCTGGCATCCCGTGAAATGGGTACTTTAATATCTGGATAACGGATGGTGCTGCCGGTAAGCAAAGTGATGGTTTTTCCCTGTAAATGGTATTTGTTGATCAGCCAATCAGGAAACAACTGCACCAGGTCTGCTTTGGGGTCAATCTTCACGCCGGTGATCATGCAGCGGTCGAAGCGGAAGTCCAAACTTTCGAATGGATCGTAAACGGGGGTATCAATCACGCAGGGGGTGTTTTTTTGGCGTCTAAAGTTTTTGCAAAATCGAAATAGGGGGTGGCTTGTTTGGAATAGCCATAGGGGCAATGTTTGCAGCAATTTCTGCAGCAATAGCTCCTTTTACTTAAGTAGACTTCCGTAAATACGTAAAGTCCTTTTTCGTTGATGTAATAGTCAACTCCTTCTTCCATTTCAAAATCCTATACCAGTATAATTCCACGGTGTGATACTGGAAAGTTCGGCTTTTACACTATCAGATATAGATAAATTTGTTATAAATGTTTTTATTTCAGCTTCTCCGATAGCACCACCTGTGCGCGTGAGGGATTTAAGTGCCTCATAGGGCTTTTCGTAGCCCTCACGACGTAAAATTGTTTGAATGGCTTCTGCAATAACGGCCCAATTGGCTTCTAAGTCACGTTGAATAGCGGCTTCATTCACAAGAATTTTCCCAAGACCCTTTTCCAAGGAACGAAAAGCAATGAGGCTATGAGCAAAGGGCAGACCTAAATTGCGCAACACGGTGGAATCTGTTAAGTCACGCTGCAGTCGCGATATGGGTAGTTTAGCAGCGAGATGTTCAAGTAGTGCATTTGCAATACCCAAGTTTCCTTCGGCATTTTCGAAGTCTATCGGGTTCACCTTATGCGGCATGGCAGAAGAACCCACCTCACCAGCTTTTACCTGTTGACGGAAGTAGTTCATACCGATGTAACTCCACATATCGCGACTCAAATCCAGTAAAATGGTGTTAATACGTTTTTGGTTGTCGCATAATGCAGCAAGATAGTCGTAATGCTCAATTTGAGTGGTATGTTGGTAGCGGTGTAAACCTAATATTTCACCAACAAAACGATTGCCAAAGGTCACCCAATCGCGGTCTGGATAGGCCACATGATGGGCGTTAAAATTGCCGGTAGCCCCGCCAAATTTGGCGCCAAAAGGAATCTGATCCAACATCTCTACTTGGTTTCGCAGTCGCTCTACAAAAACCATCAACTCCTTGCCCAAACGTGTGGGCGAGGCGGGTTGACCATGGGTATGCGCGAGCATTGGAATATTTTGCCATTCGTAGGCACAGGCTTCGAGCTGATCGATAAGCTGATGCAGTGTGGGCAACAGCACTTCATGCATGGCCTCTTTTAGCGAGAGCGGCACGGCCGTATTATTAATATCCTGAGAGGTAAGCCCAAAATGGACAAACTCCAGTCGATTGCTGCCACACAAGTCTGCCACTTTGTCTTTGACGAAATACTCAACCGCCTTGACGTCGTGATTGGTGGTTTTCTCAGTGTCTTTGATTTGTTGGGCTTCAGCGAGACTAAAATCAGTTATTACACGTCGTAGCGCTGCTTTTTCCTCGTTAGTGAAATCTTTGAGACCTGTCAAGTTTTCGCTGGCGAGCAGGATAAGGTATTCCACTTCAACCAGTACGCGATAACGAATCAGGGCAAACTCACTGAAATAGCCCGAAAGTGCGGCAGTCTGGCGGTGATAACGACCGTCAATAGGAGATAGGGCGGTTAGTGGACTTAATGACATGAGATGATGTAATTTTGGAGCGATTTATGAGTTATTCGCCCGTCACTGCAAAAATACCAAAAGCCTGTCAAAAAAGCCGATGAAATCCGCTACACCACTATTTATGTTCTTGCTGCTGCTTTTGGGCATATCTGTTGAGGCGCAAACTGTGGTTATCATGCCCAAAAATGCGGAATTACCGGCTTTCATCGATGAAAATGGAGATACAATACCTGTCGTTTTTATGGATCCGATTAATGTGATCAGCAAACGTCAATTTAAAAATAAAAGAGACGAATATCGGTTTGGTCGGTTGTACTATAACGTATTAAAAGTCTATCCCATCGCTAAAGCTGCGGGTATTGAGTTGCGTAAGCTGGAGAAAAAATTAGACACAATACCTGAACGTCGTCACAAAGCAGAGACCAAAAAGCTAGAAGATGACCTCAAAAAACGATACAAACCGATTTTACTTCAGCTGACCATTTCGCAGGGGAAAATTTTGATTAAGCTTATCGACCGTGAAACTGATAAAACTTCTTACGACCTGATTAAAGAATTTAGGGGTGGTTTTTCAGCATTTATGTGGCAAAGTTTAGCCAGTTTATTCGGTTCCAACCTAAAAACTGGATACGATGCCCAAGAAGACCGCGATATTGAAGTCATTCTCAATATGATTGAAGCCCGCGAAAGGGCAGGTCTGCCATTACAGTAATTCAAAGTATGGATTAGTTAACTGCAATCAAGCTTAGTCTACTTGTTAAAACCGCTGGTAGGACTGTATATTTAGCCCATGAAACTTGACATACTTGCTTTTGCTGCACATCCCGATGACGTGGAACTTAGTTGCGCTGGGACATTGGTGAAACATATTCAAATGGGTCAAAAAGTCGGGATAGTCGATTTAACCCGTGGTGAGATGGGTACCCGGGGTAGCGCTGAAATCCGTGATTTGGAGGCAGCCGTATCCTCTAAGGTTTTAGGCGTTCATTACCGCCATAACCTGCGGATGCGTGATGGCTTTTTTGAAAAGAACGAGGCGAGTTTACTGGCAATCATACAGCAAATCCGCTTGTGCCAGCCCAAAGTGGTGCTCGCCAACGCCATAGCCGATCGCCATATTGATCACGGTAGAGCAGCTGACTTAGTGGCTGATGCCTGTTTTTTAAGTGGTTTGCAAAAAATAAATACCAGTTGGGAAGGTCAATCCCAGGTATCTTGGCGACCAACCTCCTTGTTTCATTACATCCAAGATCGATATCTAAAACCCGATTTTGTAGTAGATATCACTGCTACATACGAAATCAAAATAGCTTCAATAAAAGCTTTTAGTTCGCAGTTTTATAGCGCTGATTCACAGGAACCTGTAACACCAATTAGTACAGCAGATTTTCTTAATTTTCTAGAGGCGCGTTCTCGAGAGATGGGCCGACACATTCAGGCTACTTATGGGGAAGGGTTTACCGTTAGCAGGGCCATAGGGATAAATGACCTGACGAGTCTGTCTTAAAATGCAATCTGATTGGAAAAAGGCGCTAGGACCCGGCTTGTTGTATGCTGGTGCAGCTGTCGGTGTTTCTCACATTGTGCAATCTACTCGGGCAGGTGCATTGTATGGCTTTGCCTTATTGGGCTTTGTATTGCTGGTGAATGTTTTAAAATATCCTTTTTTTGAATTTGGCTCCCGCTACACTGTAGCTACAGGACAATCACTTCTAGCTGGTTACAAAAAACTTGGTCGTTGGGTGCTGCCGGCTTTTGTGCTGCTCACTTTATTTACTATGTTTCCAATTTTGGCTGCCATCAGTTCAGTTTTTACGGGTATCATCAGTGAATTACTACAGCCCGATTGGCCACCGTTTTTGATTCATATGCTTGCCCTGACCTCGTGTGCTGTGGTGCTTGTTTTTGGTAGGTTTAAACTACTCGATAACCTTATTCGCGGCATCATGTTGCTTCTAACCATCACTACATTGGTTGCCGCAACCGCTGCATTTACCCAGCTGCCGCTGCTCCAAAGGGCGGCAGGGGCAAGTTTTAGCTGGGACCTGCCTGGATTATTGTTTCTAATTGCCTTTGCTGGTTGGATGCCTACACCAGTAGATTCTTCGGTTTGGCAATCCTTGTGGACGCTCGAAAAACGGGCAGCAGCCGGCATCAGTAGCTGGAAAGCTGTTCAGTTTGACTTTAACCTAGGTTATTGGCTGAGCACGTTCCTAGCGATTGTATTCGTTTTTATCGGAGGAGTGGTTGTATTCGGCACCTCCACCACGCTGCCCGCACAAGCTGCGGCCTTTGCAGCTGGTTTTTTGAGTATTTATGTGCAGTTGCTAGGACCGTGGGCATACACAGTAGTGGCCATTAGCATCTTTGCAACAATGTTCAGCACTTTGCTCACGGTTATCGATGGCTATCCTCGGGTATTACAAGAAAGTGTTCGTTTAATGCGAGGAGAAAAACACCACAACCCGCTATACTATTGGCTTGCCTTAGCTGTTTTTTTAGGCGGGACTTTGTTTCTATTACATTTCTGGCCCGATAATATGCTGCAGCTCGTAGATTTGGCTACTTCCCTTAGTTTTTTGACCGCTCCGGTGTTGGGTTGGTGGAATTTTCGATTAGTGCGAAATAAAAATTTTCCGGAAAACTACCGCCCCAAACGTTTTTTACAACTATTGGGCTGGTGCGGACTCCTTTTTTTAAGTTTGTTTAGCGTGGTATTTCTACTTAGTAAACTCGGAATTTTAGCTTAGGCCAATCCCTCTTTTTCTATAGTTATTACTGTGATTTCGGGTAAAATTCCAACACGACCAGGATAACCAATAAAGCCAAATCCACGGTTGACGTATAAATATTGCTTTCCAAAACGATATAAACCAGCCCAAAAAGGGTAAATCCAAGACGCCGGACTCCATTTAATGTAACCTGGAATTTCTACACCGAACTGCATGCCGTGGGTATGGCCCGAAAGGGTGAGGTCAATTTGTGGTTGTTTTCCCTGCACCTCCATTTCGAAATGGGTAGGATCGTGGGAGAGGAGGATGTTGAAAGGTTGTGCCTCTATTTCCGCTACGGCTTTATCGAGTTGACCGTATTGCGAAAATCGACCTCTCGCACCCCAGTTTTCAACACCTAACAAGCCGATGGTTTGCCCATCTTTTTCAAGGATTGTGCCTTCATTAAGCAGCAAACGCCAGCCCATGGCTGCATGCGCCTGGTGCATTTGTGTAAGATTTTGTTTTTTAGCTTCGTCCGTTGGCCAAGTATTATAATCGCCATAATCATGGTTACCTAGAATCGAATAGGTTCCTCCAGGTGCTTGTAGCTGAGAAAAAACCTTCATCCAAGGTAGCACTTCAGCCGTGCTATTATTGACTAAGTCGCCTGTAAAAAATATATAGTCGGGTTTTTGGTCGATTACAAGCTGTATACCTCTTTCTACCGCTGAACGATCGGCAAAAGAACCGGAGTGGATATCGCTCAGCTGCACAATACGTGTTCCATGAAAAGCAGAAGGTAAATTGGGGAATTTGAGTCGAATGTTGCGTACCTGGTAGTTATAAGCACCCTTGATCATGCCGTAACCCATTGATAAGAAGGGCAAACCAGCTGTAACCACGGCCATACGAGTTAAAAACTCTGACCGACTGATACTTCTGGAGGGGTCGCTTACAATACGTTTTTTCTCTGTGTAACCCGTGGCTTTCCTCCAAAGCCAATGAAAAAAACCAAGTACATCGTCAATTAATAAAAACGGCAGTGTCACCAATTTGGTAAAAAACAATAAGCCACTATAACCAACTGCCAGATTGCGCAGGCCTGGATCGGCATTATTGTAACCATAGAGATTGAGAATAATCACAAACAGGTAGACTAAAATAGCAGCTAACCAATACCAGCGAACCAACGTTTTGGAAGGCTTTCTAAAACGTTTCCACCTGAAGAGTAGTCGGAAAGCATAGAGGTCAATTCCGAAAAAAAGGAGCAGAAGCACCAATGTATTAAGCATAAATTATATATGAAGCAGCAAAAGGCCTGTTACGAGTCAATAAGGTATAAAAGGATTTCTAGAGGAATTGGTTCTTAATATTTTGATAATTCGTTTTCATACTGTGGTAATGGAATGGTTGTCGATTGGTCACAAAAGCATAAGGATAGCTTAAAAAGAGAGCAGAAATGCATTCGGATTTTTGTATCAGTCATAAATCGACAAACAATGATGAAAAAACATGTACTAATGAGTGCCCTCTTCGCAGTCTCAGCGACCGTATCGGCACAAAACATTCCAACGGTTCCTCCGTCCATCGGAAACTACAATTCTACTACGGTTATTGTTCCCCCTTCACCTTTAAAAACCCAAGTGTTGTTTATTGGTGGTCATGATTCTGTTGCAACTGTAAACCAGAACGGTCAGCCAAATGGCAGCGCATTAGCAAAGCAGTGGCATGATTTCATTGGTTTTACTACCGATAATACTGCAGGTTCGCAAGACCTCGGCTGGGTGGTTGTTAACCATGAAATGATAATTGCTAATCCCAAAATTGGCGATGGTGGTGGTATGACCTCTTTCAAAATCCGTAAAAGTGGAGATAGTCTTTTGGTTGTAAACCAATCCCTTGCTGACGGACGCAGTGGAAAATTTTTCAATGTTGATTTTACGGCAACTGGTCAGACTGGTATGAACTGCGGTGGTATTGTCGCCCCTGATGGTCGTATTTGGACAGCGGAAGAATGGTTCCAGAACTCAAACGCAGGTATTTTTGCGAATGGCGCTGGTATTACCGATACCTCTGACTTTGTTATTGGAACTTCTGGCGTTGCCGGTTTCCCTGGCTTTAATGGAATAACCCTCAAACGTTTTCAAAATCTGAACTACATGACTGAAATTGACCCAAAGTTGGCCAAAGCCATCCGCAAGCAATACAACTGGGGTCGTGGTGGTTTTGAAGGTGGAGTAGTAATGGCCGACAACAAAACGGTTTATTTGGGTATAGACGAATCACCTGCTCCTTGGGTAAAATTTGTAGCCAATACCGCTGGTGATTTCACTTCTGGTGATTTGTTTGCTTGGAAAGCCGATGGTAGTTGGGTTCAGCTTCCGAATACGAATCTTGACTCATTAAATCGTATGTCAGCACTTGCATTTGCACGAGGTGCAGCCATGTTCAATCGCGCAGAATGGGTGGCACAGCATAACGGTATGGTATATTTCACAGAGACAGGTCGGGATGATATCGGTTCAGCCTTTCAGTCAACCTTCAACCTCGGTGCTACAGTTGATAACCATTGGGTACAGGCGGTACGTGTTCGTCATCCTGAACTTGCTGCCCAAAATGATGATTCAGTGAAGAACTTCTTCCTCAAAAGGAACTTCAAAGACTATTATGGCCGTGTAAACGTCTTTAATCCTACTACAAGTACGATGAATGTATTCATCGAAGGGGGTCCATTTCTACCTGCAGGTGAGCCAGCCGCCTACCCAAGCGTTCATTTAACCAATCCTGATGGTTTAACCTTTATGGAAATCGAAGGCAAAACTTTCATGGTTATCCAAGAGGATTTGAATGGCACGTCCTTCGGACGCGTTCCTTCAGGTAGCAGCAGTTCTACTTGTGAGATGTTTTTATATGACATAAGTGATCCAAATCCAACTTTAAACAAGTTAAAGCGTATTGCTGTGGTCCCTAATGGTTCGGAGGTTACTGGTGCCCGTTGGATTCCAGGTGCTAAAACACTCTTGTTCAACATTCAGCACCCAAGTACAAATAATACCTTCCCTTTTAATAATTCACTTACTATGGCAATCTCCGGCTGGGATGCCTTGGCGTCTTCGTTGAATGGACCGGAATTCACTGGAAACGAATTCCAGATTTGGCCGAATCCTGCTTCCCGTGAGCTTCACTTTAATGAAGCCAGCGACATTGTTATTCGCGATTTGCAAGGCAAACAGATGAAAGTCTCCAAAAATGCGACCGTGATTGATATTTATGATCTAAATGCAGGTACCTATTTCGTTACCAATGGCAAAGGTCAAACTCAAAAACTGATCATTCAGTAATTTATTTCATTTGAAGGAAAGACCTGGCTTAGGCCGGGTCTTTTTATTTAATACATTAAAAATGACCAATAAAAAGAATGTCAAAACACTGCTGCTGCTGCTGGGGCTAATTTATTTTGCAGCACTTTCCATGCGTAACGACGATCATATCTCGCCCGCAGGTAAAATAAGTGTGCAATACCACAGCGATTTGTTGGAGATGGCAACTCACTTGCAAATCTTGGCAGATTCACTCGATCAGGGCGGAAATTTCGTCCAGTTGCAATCACTCTTCTTACAGGCACGATTGGCATATAAAAAGGCGTCTTTCCTAGCCGATTATTTAGATCCTGAGTATGTGAAGGACTATATTAACGGTGCTCCCTTGCCAAAATTAGAACGTAATTATTCCCAAATAGAAGTATTAAATCCAAAAGGGTTTCAGCCTTTGGAAGAAGTACTTTGGAGTGAACAATCCATTAGTAATCAAATTATTGCTAAAGAATTAGCACGTGAACTTCAGAAAACTGCTTTTGATTTTTATCGTTTTCAGAAAAATGTACAATTGGATGATCAGCTGATACTTGAAGCCTTACGATTTGGCTTAGTAAGACTTTTTACCCTTGACTTGACAGGCTTTGATTGTCCTGCTTCCGGTGAAAGTCTTACTGAATCCAAAGCCGCTTTTGGTAGAATATCATCTGTGACCAAGGAGTATATGAATCTTCTAACACAGCAGGATGATGTATTAGCGAAACAACTGGAGAAAAGTTTGAGTGTTGGCAACAAACAACTGGCTAAAGAAACAGACTTTGATAATTTTGACCGACTCACTTTTTTGAAAAGCTGTATAAATCCACTTTTCGCCGATTTGCTAACCATGCATCAGGTACTGGGATATCCTCAGCGCAGTGTAAGCACTATGCCTAAAGTGGCCGTCAATTACCAAGCTAATAATTTGTTTTCAGCCGATTTTCTCAACCCATTTTACTTCACCCAAATGATGGAAGCAGATTACGATTCGAATAGAATTGCCTTGGGTAAACTGCTTTTTTTTGACCCAGTTTTGTCTTCGACTAATGATAGGGCCTGTGCATCCTGTCATCAGCCGGAAAAAGGCTTTACAGATGGCCTAGCTAAAAGTTTGGCTACTGGTATGCAATCAACCGTTAAACGTAATGCGCCAACGTTACTTAATGCGGTTTACTCACCGCGTTTTTTCTGGGATATGCGCACGAACTTATTGGAAACGCAGTTCGAGCACGTCATGGTAAATAAAGATGAATTCAACAGTACCATGCTTGAGGTGATACAAAAAATTAATAAAAGTCAAGAGTATATAACGTTGTTTCGCCAAACATTTCCAGTTTTTGATCAAGATCCGATTAGTCCATATACCCTTAATACGGCGCTTTCTGCCTATGTGGTTAGCTTGAGGTCATTCAATAGTCCTTTCGATCAATATGTCAGGGGAGAGAAAGCGGAAATAGCTACGGAAGTTAAACAAGGTTTCAATCTGTTTATGGGCAAAGCAGTTTGTGGAACTTGTCATTTTGCGCCTAGTTTTGGAGGCATAGTGCCGCCGCTGTATCAGGAGCAGGAATCAGAAATACTAGGTGTACCGACCACTTCCTTTCCTCCATATACCCTTGATCCAGATATAGGAAGGGCAGGAGGTGTTCCAAAAGAAAGTAGTGTGATATATCAAAATTCATTTAAAACAGTAACTGTTCGAAACATTGTATTGACTGCCCCTTATATGCACAATGGAGCTTTTGAAACGCTTGCAGATGTTATTGAATTTTACCACAAAGGAGGCGGAGCTGGCTTGGGCTTAGACGTGCCCTATCAGACATTACCTTTTGATTCACTGATTTTAGATGAAGTAGAGAAAAGGGCTTTGGTTGCTTTTATGCAATCACTCACAGATACTTCGGGATTGACGGAAAGGCCCTTAAGCTTACCAACTTTCCCTTCAGAAGCACTGAACAAGAGGGTAATCGGCGGTGTGTACTAATCCGAGTAGTTGTTATATTTTTGTTTTCCAAGACCTACTGTGCGCTTAAAAAGCAAACAGCATAACAATTAAAAAAGACAACAGCACGCTAATCGAGCGTCTCCAAAGAGATATTTTCATCACCTGTTAAGTACGGCACATACAGAAAAACAAGCCGCATCATTTCAGTTGTATCGTCCATACTGCCCGTTTCTATGCGCATGGGTTTGGGTGGCCGGTTAGGATTGGAAGGATTGGCAGTGCTATTGTCGTAGACTGCTTCGGCATGAATAATAGAGCCCCCAGGAATTTTCAGCATCTTTTTGTAACGATAAAACGCTTGCCAATTAAAATCCCAGTGTGGAATGTAGACTAGAGGAATGGTATCTCCTGTTGGCGTGAGCGCCCAAGCTTTGAAAGATTTTCCCAATTGGTGCATGTGGGGATTAATATGCAAAAGAGACATATCTCCTTTCGTACGTATGTTAATGTAGTAGGTTCTAGTACTATCGGCTGGAATGGTATCGCCGGCAATGCGAGGCTTGAATGCAGCAAATTCAAGCGTGCGTTCAATAGGGGTGTCGGAAAGCCACAGGCGTACGGAACTTTGATCGGTTGCCGGCAATGGGGTAGGTGAATAGTGAAGGGAGCGAATAATAAGCACTCCCCGTCGTGGCATTGCAAAACCAATACCCGCAGGATACTCCTGAACACCAGAGCCGGGCAGATAACCACTGTGAAATACCGGAAAGGGATAATTTCCTAAGCTGTCAATAAGCTGGAAATAACTAAAATCACGGGCATCATCCACGCTGGCCGCACTATCGGGGCTGAATACATAATAATTGGGGCCTTTTTTGGGATCTACTTCCGCTGAAACACCGAATAGCTGATAGCTGGCGTGGTGGACAAGCGCGCGGTTGCCCGGCACAAATTCAATGGCCTTTACATAGGCATCTCCAGGAAGTTCATAGGGGATTTTATAACAGATGTAATGATGTTTGTTATTGCCTGGAACGTAATAGGCTTCTGGCATGCGTAGTTCTATATCCGGTTTGCCAAGCCCAAATTCTGTATTCATAGCGATTAACGCTGGTTTAGCCACTACTTTACCCGCCTTAGCACCTTGTTCAATCCAGCTAATTATGCTGTCTTTTTGACTAGGAGTGAGTATTTTCTCATTTGCAAAAGACCGGTAGTGGCTGTCGGCAGTCCAAGGTGGCATATATCCACTACTAACAACTTCTTTTATGAAGTTTTTACGTTTGGCGTAGTGCCGATATTCAAGCAATTCGAAGGGTGCACCACCCCCCTCCCGATGACAGCTGCCACATTTCTGTAACAATAGCGGAGCGATGTCATTGTAATAGTATAGTTGCTGCGCATCCAGTTGATCATTGAAAAACAGTAGGAACGTCAATAAAAGCAGTTTGTATTTCAAAGTTTTGCAGGAAATTCTAGTAGACAGCCAATTACGCTGGTTTCGTTAGGCCAAATAGGCTCGTTCATTAGCCATTTTTCGAGTGCAAGGGAGAGGTATTCTACCTCTGCTATCGACTTAACTTTCCCCAATGCAATCGCCCAATCATCAATCGCCCCCCGGTATTGTATTCCACCCCATGGGTCGGTTAAAAATACCTCAGGAGTTTTGGTTGCCATGAGTAGTTGAGCGAGTTCAAAATGGCCATCGATTAAAATGTCGAAGGGCAACTTATACTTTTGTCTAAAGCTTTCTATTTCCTGCATTGACAAGTCATTCCCAGCATAAACGCCAAGAAAAAGAATGTTTTCTTCTGTAAAGTGCTGATGTAATTCGCGTAAGTTTTTGGTGTAATTAAGACTTAGCGGACATTCAGGCGATAAAAACACAATCACCGTTGCCTTGTAATAGTCGATGTCTCGGAGCTTGACTTTTTTGCCGCGTGAATTTTCCAATTTTATACGCTGGAAGGCCTTGTTTTCCTTCCAGTTGTCTTGTTGGGCAGATAGGCTAGTCGTTAAAAGACCAAGCACGATTATTAAAAGATATTTCATCTTGTTACTTCTTCTAAAGTGCGAAATTAGCGGTGGACTGTTTTACTATCTTTAAGCTAATATGAAATCCATATGAAGAAGTTATTGCTCCTTTTTCCCTTTTTTTTAATCGGTTTCCCCGTACTTGGGCAAACCCCAGTTTTCTACAATCGCCAAGATTCTCTACGGGGTTATTTATTCCCAGAAAGGGCTTGTTATGACGTTAAACAGTACAAGCTGGTACTCGATTTTTCAAGCTTAGATGCAAATAACCCTAGTTTACCACTTGACCAGTTGCGTGGGGCTGTAAGTTTCCTTGTTCAAAATGTAGTTGATTACCAAAAACTTCAATTCGATTTATTTGATCGCTTCAGTGTGGATAGCGTGCTTTGGCAAGGGCAAAAACTTCGTTTTGAACGAGAAGGGAATGCCACCTTTCTCCTTTTCCCTAGTAAGCAGGTTCAAGGAGAGTTGAACCGCTTTCAAGTGTTTTACCATGGCCCTGCTTTAGTTGCTAAAAAAGCACCTTGGGATGGTGGATTTAGCTTTGCAAAAGACAAAAGCGATCGACCGTGGGTTGGCGTAAGCTGCGAAGGTCTTGGAGCCAGCAGTTGGTGGCCAAACAAAGATCATCTCAGCGATGAACCCGACAGTATGGTACTAAGCTATACTGTACCCATCGGTTTGATGGCCATTGGTAATGGTAAATTTATCTCTAGAGAGATTAAAGATAAAAAAGAAACTTTTGTATGGAAGGTCAAAAATACAATTAATAGTTACAATGTAACGGTGAATATTGCAGATTATGTTCATTTCACTGATGACTACTCGGATTCACACGGTGAAACCCAAATCTTAAACTATTATGTACTTCGTGGCAACGCGCTAAAGGCCACCGAACATTTCCAGCAAGTCAAACCCATGCTTAGTTGTTTTGAAGCTAAAATGGGTCCTTATGCCTTTTGGAGTGACGGATATGCCTTGGTGGAAACACCTTATTGGGGTATGGAACACCAAAGTGCGATTGCTTACGGAAACAACTATCGAAACAACAAATTTGGCTTTGATTTTATTATTGTGCACGAAAGCGGACATGAATGGTTTGGGAACAGCATAAGCGTAGCTGATCATGCCGATATGTGGGTGCACGAAGGATTTTGCACCTATAGCGAGACCATATATATGGAGTGTTTGAATGGTAAAGAGGCTGCTGAAAAGTATATCTACACGCAAAAGCCACGTATTCGAAATGCCAAACCAATGGTGGGGCCTTACGATGTAAATTATACCAAAGGCGATAACGATAACTATTATAAAGGTGCTTGGATTATACACAGCCTGAGAAATAGTCTGGATGACGACGTGCGCTTTTACGAACTTTTAAGAGAGTTCAATAAAGCTTTTTTCAAAAAAATAACAAGTACGCGTCAGGTCACCGAGTGGTGGGCGAGGCATACCGATGCTCGCTATGCAGCTACATTGCAGCATTATTTATTTGAAGCCAATATTCCAACCATCGAATTCAAACTAAATGCCAGGAAAAACGAGACTGAAATCAGCTATCGTTTTACTGGTGTGAGCAAGGACTTCTATTTGCCCATGGTCGTAAAAACGAGCCAAGGAGAAGTGCGCTTGAGTCCAAACAATGAATGGCAGAAAACCAAGTTCAAATTACAGAAAGGAGAGCAACTGAAGTTGCCTTTTGAGGATTATCTCTTGAAGCAGAAATTGGTAAAATAGGCCAGCCTTAATACCTTTTTGCTAAAATTTCACCGTAAACAATACCTTTTCTTAGACTTTCTGCATCTACGGCAAAGTCTGTTTCTTCAGGCAGGTCGGCAATCGCTTTATTATAGATGGCGCTATCAGCTTCCATAAAGGCGGCACGTGCGGTATCCTTTTTCATTTGTTGAATGCGATCTTCTTTGATGGTTTCCAACGACCGGTTATCGGGTCTGTAATCTTCTAAGGTCTCGTAAGATGTAGTGGTGATAGGTTTGTATTTTTTGCCGAGTTGACTGGTTTTCATAGGCTTCACCACCATGGGCTCAGGCTCCATAGGTTTGGCTTCCATCATCGGCGGCGGAGCTTGGGGCTTGGGGCGAGGTACTGGCTTAGGCTCTTCTGCGAAAATTTCCTTCATCCAATCAGGTAGTTCCGTATTTTCGGCCTCCTGAACCGGTTTATCTCCCTGTTGGCGGGCTTTGCGTTTGTTATAACCCTGATAAAGAGAATAACCAACAACGGCAACGATATATAATACGGTAGTGACGTCCATTTACACAGTAATTTGGGGATAACGCTAAGGTAGTTAGGTTTAGGTTTGTAAGGTTGTGAAAACAATCGAAATGTTTGGGAAAGGAAACAGAAGCGGATGCGGTTGAAGTCGATAGAGATAAAAGGATTTAAAAGTTTTGGGGATAAAGTCTCCATCCATTTTAACGACGGCGTAACGGGCATAGTCGGGCCGAATGGCTGTGGCAAGTCCAATGTGGTAGATGCCATGCGCTGGGTGCTAGGAGAGCAAAAATCGCGTATGTTGCGCTCCGACAAGATGGAAAATGTGCTGTTTAACGGCACCAAAACCCGCAAACAGGCCAGCATGGCCGAAGTGCAACTTAGCTTTGAGAACTCCCGAAATATTCTGCCTACCGAATACAATGAAGTCACTATTACGCGTCGACTCTACCGCACCGGCGACAGCGAATATCTGCTCAATGGCGTAAATTGTCGCCTCAAAGACATCACCAGCCTCTTCCTCGATACCGGCATCGGCAGCGATAGCTATGCGATCATGGAATTGAAGATGATTGATGACATCCTTAACGACAAAGACAACTCCCGGCGCCAGCTTTTTGAAGAAGCTTCAGGGGTATCAAAATATAAAATCCGCAAAAAAGAAACGCTCTCAAAACTGGAAGATACCCAAGCTGATTTGGAAAGGGTAGAGGACCTCTTGTTCGAGATAGACAAAAACATGAAGGCCCTGCAAAGCCAAGCCCGTAAAACCGAACGTTACTACAAAATGCGGGAGGAATATAAAAGTCTAAGCCTCGATTTAGCTTGGTATTCCTTGCAAGAGCTGCATGAAAAGCTCGAAAAGCTACACAGGGAAGAACAGCAATTACTTGATGGACGCCAAGGCCATGAGGCTGGTATTAGCAAATTCGAAGCCGATGTCCAACAGATTAAACTGGCCATCGTTGAGCGTGAAAAGTTACTTGCTAGCCGCCAAAAGGCGACCAACGAGCACATTGCTGCCATCCGGCAATATGAAAACGAACAGCGGCTGCAAAACGAAAAACATCGTTTTCTTACGGATAAAGAACAAGCCCTTCAAAAACAGTTGAAAGAAGATGCAGGGCATACCGACTATGTGAAAGCGGAGTTAGAAAAACAAACCCAAATTTGCGTAACGCTGGAAGTAGAAGTTAAACACAACGAGGCTCAGGTCAACGAACGTAAAGTTGCAGCCGAAGCCAGTCGCCAAGCACACCAGCAGCAACAAAAAGCAATCGAAGCTGATCAAAGTCAGCTTAACCAATTGCGTCAAGCTGCTTATACGCTCGAAAAACAGGTAGCTATTCATCGTATTCAGCTGGATTCGCTGCAACAGGAACTAGAAAGAAATGCCAGTGAATCTGCACAGCGGTCGACTGAAATGAACAGCTTTAGTTTAAGCCTCGAAGAGCTCGAAAAACAACGAACGGATTTACAAAAACAGCTCGAGCAACTCACTAAATACGAACAACAACTCGCTGATCGCTTGCAGCAGTTACGTGGTTTGATTGACCAATCAAAAACACGTACTGCCGACTTCAACCGCCAACTCGATAAGCTAACAAACGAATACAATCTCACCAAAAGTTTGGTCGATAATCTTGAAGGTTATCCTGAATCACTCAAATTTTTAAAAAAGAGCCCGGGGTGGACCAAAAATGCACAACTGCTCAGCGACATCATTAGCTGTAAACCCGAGTATAAGGCAGCCATTGAAAATTATCTGGAACCCTGGCTTAACTATTATGTGGTTCAAACCTATGCCGAAGCCAGAGCGGGGATAGAGTTACTTGCAAACGCTACCAAGGGTAGGGCTAACTTTTTTGTGCTAGAGGCATTCAATAATTACATTCAGGCCGAGCCTATTCTGGTGGCGGGATGTATTCCTGCTTTGAATATTGCCGAATGTGATATCCCGTTTTCCAACCTAATTAACCACCTCCTGGGCCATGTGTATTTCCATGAGGCCGCCGATGGTTATGATCAGGCGCATCAAAGTTTAACAGCTAGCTATGCCGATGCTGTTTTAATCAGTCGGAATGGTCGTTTTACGGGCAGCAGACTGTTTTTAGCAGGTGGCTCGATGGGTTTGTTTGAAGGAAAACGTATTGGTCGCAAACGCAACTTGGAGGTCTTGCAAAAACAAATAGCCAGCGTTGAGCAACAAATCAAAGAGGAGCAGGAGCTGCTACATACCCTCAACAGACAAGAACAAGAAGCACGCTTGTCGACCAAACAACAAGAGCTCAATTTGTGCAAAGACCAGCTAAATAAAATCGAAGGAGAATACCGGTTGGTCAAAAGTCAGCAAGACCAACAAGAGAAGTTTTTAGCAGTGAGTTTCAACCGCAAAGAAGAACTCGAAAAAAAGCAGCAAGATACCGCACTTTTACTCAGCCAGCAGGAACCTGAGCTCGAGCAAAAAAACAAACAACGCGACAATCTGCAAACAAGTCTGGCCGAACAGCAAGAGTTATTCAAACAGCTAAATGAACGTCTTCAACAACAAAATACGGCCTTTAATGAGGCTAACGTAGCTTACCACCAACAGTTTAATAAGTATTCTTCCGTAAAGCAGGATATCGACTTCAAAACGAGTCAACTCAATATTCTCGACAAACGTATCGCCGACAATACGCGCTTACTTGTTCAAGGCCAGCAGGAACTTAAAGAAGTACTCAAAAGCACAGATTTCAGTGATACTACTTTACTGGACTTGTACGGGCAAAAAGAAGCCATGGAAAAGGCTGTGCAGGAGGCCGAAGTAGCTATGTACGCCGAACGAGGCAAGCTCGATGGTGTTGAAAACAGTATCCGTGATATCCGCCAGCAAAAAGAACAGCAGGCCTATTTGTTAAACGAACTCAAAGAAAAGGCCAATGCCCTGAAATTGCAGGAAGCAGGTTTGGCCGAGCGTCTTTCCGTGGAGTTTGAGATAGATGTTAACGATTTACGAGATCGTGAGGGCGTGCCTGAAGTAGCTGCCGATAGCTTGCGCAAACAAGTCGGGGAGATGAAGCAGAAGCTTGAAAATTTCGGGCCAATTAACCCAATGGCTGTGGAAGCCTATCAGGAAATTGAACAACGATTTCATTTCATCAGCAGTCAAAAGGACGACCTTACTAAAGCCAAAATCTCTTTATTGGCTACCATGGCCGAAATAGACCAAACTGCTCGAGAGAAGTTTATGTCGGCTTTCATAACCATACGCGAAAACTTCGTGACCGTTTTCCGCTCTTTGTTCACCGAAGAAGATACCTGCGATCTTATACTCACAGACGAAGCCAATCCGCTGGATTCGGCCATCCATATTATTGCGCGGCCCAAAGGAAAAAAACCACTCACCATCAATCAACTAAGCGGCGGTGAAAAAACGCTTACCGCTACTGCGCTACTATTTGCGATTTACCTCTTCAAGCCAGCACCTTTCTGCATATTTGATGAGGTAGACGCGCCTTTGGACGATAATAATATCGATAAATTCAACCGCCTGATCCGTCGTTTCAGCGACAACAGTCAATTTATCATCGTCACCCACAACAAAAAAACCATGGAAACCACCGACATCATTTATGGCGTAACCATGATTGAGCAAGGGGTGAGTAAAGTCGTTCCGGTGGATTTTAGGAATTTGGTGTTGAATTAGTATTTAGGTTTAATTGTGCTTTTTTTCCTTCAATCAAACCTAATCGCCTTCAATGGACTTATCCGCGTTACCAAAAATGAGGGACCCATTAACATTAAAATACAGGCCACCAAAGTACTTAAGTTGAGTATCAGCACTTCTTGCCAACTCAGCAAAACGGGTACGAAGGCCACATAGTAGGAAGCTTCATCAAGTGGGATGAGTTGGAAGTAGTATTGCAGCCAATAAAAGCCTAAGCCAACCAGATTACCCCAAAACAAGCCCCAAAGTGCGATATATCCACCCGTTAACAAAAACAAAATTCGAATAGATCTATTCCGCGTGCCCATAGTTTTGAGTAAGCCGATTGTGGATGTACGCTCCAAAATGAGAATAAGTAAGGCCGATATCATATTGACTCCTGCAACGAGCAACATTATGGCAATAAGCACCTGTTTATTGAGGTCGAACAAACCTAGCCAACTGAATAAATTGGGGTACAACTCTTGGATGGAATAGGCTTCCAAGTCATTGTCTACCATTCCGCTGAGCTGAGCGGTTAGGGCTGTCTGGTCGGCTCCTTTCTTCAAATGGACTTCAATGCCACCTACTTCATCTGGTGACCAACCGCTTAAACGCTGAACATGCCGTAAATCGCCTAAAACGAAGGGCTTCGAAAACTCACCTTCTATGCCCAATTGATACAAACCTACCACCTGCATTACCCTAACCCGTGGAGGATCTTGGATAAAATACATTTGAATGCGACTACCAACGTTCAATTCGAGTTTGTTTGCAATGTTTACCGGTAATAAAACCTCATTACTGTTTTCCGCTTCCGTTAGTACAGGCATACGCCCTGCAGTTAATAAAGGTTTAAGTAGCGTCGTGTCCCATTGCCAATAAACCCCTTTGAGTACGATACCTTCGAAGCTGCTGTCGGTTTTAATAATACCACCTTTCGTTGCATAAGGCAATAAATGGGCAATGCCTGCAGTTTTTTCCAGACTATCGAGCATACCCGGACGAATAAAGAAAGGCTGTTGCTCAAAACTATTGCTGAGATCGAGTTTTTGTATTTGAATATGGCCCCAGAAGCCGGTAAATTTGTCTGGTATTGTTTGCTGAAAACCATTCACAATGGCTATCGCAGCCAACATGACCGTTATGCCCACGGCAACACCTCCCATGGCCAAGCGAACCACCAAACGGGATAAATGTTGACCACGATCTAAAGCAAGCCGCCGAAATAAAAACCAAATGAAAGACACAAACAGGAGTTTGTCCAAAAATAGCAGGAAACTAACGTTTTTGATGGTTTTCCTTTTGCTGAGCCTGTCCTGCGCGTCCCAACCAAAAAATAAGGCGTTGCCACCCATACAAACCGGTGCCATGCAAACTTCGATATATTTGCCGCTTTTGAAAGGCAAGAAGGTCGGGCTTGTGGTGAACCAAACAGCTACAATTGGCCAGCAGTATCTCATCGATAGCCTTTTGCAATTAGGCATCAAGGTTTCTGCCATTTTTGCCCCTGAGCACGGTTTTCGGGGAGAAGCAGAGGCTGGCGCCGAAATTAAAGACGGTAGAGATCCAAAAACAGGTGTACGCGTTGTATCACTTTACGGCAATAAAAAGAAACCCGGCTCCGATGATTTAAAAGACTTAGAAGTACTCGTTTTCGATATTCAGGACGTAGGGGCACGCTTTTATACCTATATCAGCACGCTACATTATGTGATGGAGGCTTGCGCAGAACATAATTTGCCCTTACTCATCTTTGATCGACCTAATCCAAATGGCCATTATGTTGATGGTCCTGTCTTGGATACTGCCTTCCGCTCTTTTGTTGGAATGCACCCTATTCCTGTCGTACATGGAATGACGATTGGGGAATATGCAGGCATGATAGCAGGTGAAAAATGGCTTCCCGAAGGGTTAAAATGCGATTTTAGTGTGATCAAAATGGTAGCTTATACCCATAATCGGCAGTATGACTTACCAGTCGCACCTTCCCCGAATCTCCCGAATATGCATGCGATTTATTTATATCCCTCCATTTGTTTTTTCGAAGGAACGCCTGTGAGCCTGGGTAGAGGGACAGAAAAACCTTTTCAGCAGATAGGAGCGCCTTGGTTCAATACAGGATCAAGCACATTTACGCCTGTCGCTATCGCCGGAAAGGCACTAAACCCTCCATTCAAAAATGAAAAGTGCGGGGGTTATGATTTATCCAAAGAGCCGCTTGAAAAATGGGAACAGCTGGGACAAATACGCCTCGATTGGTTGCTTGAATTTTATGCGGCAAGTCCAGATAAGAGCAAGTTTTTTACACCCTTTTTTGATAAACTGGCCGGTACCGATGAACTCCGCAAACAAATCATAGCTGGTAGAACAGAAGCTCAAATTAGACAAAGCTGGCAAGCTGATTTAAGTGCCTATAAAATTACAAGAAGTAAGTATCTGTTATATCCTGATTTTAAATGAGTAATACTTCAGAAAAACGAATAATATTTTTAGGAACGCCTGACTTCGCAGTGGCTTCTTTGCAGGCCTTAGTGGAAGCCGGACTTAATTTGGTAGCGGTTGTAACGATGCCAGATAAACCAGCTGGAAGGGGATTGAAAATACAGTCGTCACCGGTAAAAATGTATGCCGAAAGTCAAAGTATACCTGTGCTGCAACCAGAGCGATTAAAAGCCCCTGAATTTTTAAAAACGCTGGCTGAATTTAAGGCCGACTTACAAGTTGTAGTGGCCTTTCGAATGTTACCAGAACTGGTCTGGAATATGCCGCCCTTGGGCACCTTTAACATGCACGCATCGCTTTTGCCACAGTACCGCGGCGCGGCACCCATAAATTGGGCCATCGTACAAGGAGAATATGAAACCGGGGTAACTACCTTCAAACTAAAACACGAAATCGATACTGGCGATGTGGTATATCGCGAAAAGGTGGCTATAGGTGAAAATACCACTGCTGGCGCGCTTCACGATAGTTTAATGGCTGTAGGAGCAGGCTTAATTGTCAAAACCGTTAGAGATGTTCTCGAAGGTAAAGCCGTGTATTTACCCCAACTAGCAAACCGCAATGAATTAAAAGCTGCTCCTAAAATTTATCGAGAACATTGTCGTATTCCGTGGAACAGCTCAGGTGAAACCATTCATAATCTTATTCGTGGGATGTCGCCATACCCAGCGGCATTTACGATGTTTGACACTGCTGTTCTAAAAATTTACCGAGGCCGCTATGTAATGCGCCGCCACTTTGAAAGCCCCGGTCAACTTAGCATCAACGACAACCAAATGCAGATTGCCACAGCGGATGGCTATTATTTCCCGGAAGAATTACAATTGGAAGGTAAAAAACGCATGTGGGTTGCTGATTTTCTCAATGGCTTCCGCCTGGAAGCGACAACCATTCTTCTAAAATAGGTTGAGATTTACTCCGGAGTGCACTGCTCGAAAAGGCGCTCTTTCATTTTACTTTCCATATCAACAGCCAACTTATTATCGAGTTTTAAACCCATTCCCTTGCCGGGTTTGTAGGTCGTAGTGTCGTATCGAGTGGTGAGCGTCATGGTCACCTGCTGGTCGGTCTGAGACAGAATGGTGGTATCTACACGTGCTGCAACTCGGGTAAACTGTTCTACTTTACAAAGCTTCAACTTAATTTTCTGGCCTTTTTTAAATTGCTGTGCACTATTCTTTTTCATCAAAAGGGTGGCGGAATTACCTTTGTCGCCGTGCCAAAAACGGATATGATTGTAAAACAAATCCTTCTTTTTGTCTATCGAGGTGATTTTGATAGTAATAAGGGAGTCGTAAGGAATGTACTGCAACGGCTTGTTGCCATGCACTGTATCTTTTCCGGGTTTAAAGGCTAGCAGAATTAAAACAGCGACTAGGAGTACTGGCGAAAAAAGGTTTTTCATGGTTTAGTTTTGGGCTGTAGTCCGACTTTTATTTTTTAATCGAATCTCCACTTGCATTGGTCAATGAATCAAGGCAAAACTGGTTTAAAAGTTCTGTCAATACCAGACTTTGCCTTCTAAAGTAACGTTTTTTATTAAAACTGCTTACCCATCGTACACCAAGAATCGAATTTGTAAGAAATAATTCGTCGGCTTGAAGCACATCTTCTAACTGTAAATCGACTTCTTCAACCAGCTGATTGTTCGTTTGTAATACGTCCAGTATCACCTGCCGCATAATGCCAGGCAAACAGCCCGTGGATAGGGCTGGTGTGAGCAAGCGACTGCCTTTAAGTGCAAAAATATTGCTACTCGTGCTCTCAATGGGCATTCCAGCGGTATTGAATATCAAAACGTCGTCAAGATGCTTAATTCTGGCCTCACGTCCACACAATACATAAAATAGGCTGTTAGTGGATTTGATATCAGGTAAAAACAGCGGTGTTTTTCGCAAACTCGCTTCACCAATTCGGAGGCCGTTTGAATTGATAAAAAATTCATTGCTTGTGAGCTTTTCTACCTCCAACAAAAAACTTGATCGGTCTTCATCGGGTGTAAATCGCCCAGAGGCATCTCGCCACACGGTCAATCGCAGGCGTGCTCCACCGGTAATGTCGTGTACTTCGAGCAACTGTTGTGCCATCTGCATGAGCTGTTGTTCATCTACCAGAAACTGTATTCCAAGTCGTCTCAGGCTGTAGGAAAGTCTGTCGAGGTGTCTTCTAAGAAACAACAACTGACCATACATCACACGAATGCTTTCAAAAACGCCATCCCCGTAGCTAAACGATCGATTTTGAGCATCGAGTCGCAGCTGCTCACGTGGCATTAATATAGCATTATGAAAGACGTAGGACATACTTGGACAAAGTTAAGCGTACAAGCTTACTTCCGACCCCAGCGGAATTTTTTTTTGAATGCTGATAAATCACCCTTTTATCTTTATTTTGAATTGATGCTGCGGTTCGGAATCCGTATTTTCGCAGTAAGCTAAACCCTCAATAGGATGATTCTACATAAAGTCACCACCCTCGGCCAATTTATCATCGAACGGCAGAAAGAATTCCCTTACTCTAAAGGGCAACTTTCACGTTTGTTGCGTGACATTGGTATTGCATCAAAAATTGTAAACCGAGAAGTCAATAAAGCTGGTTTGGTGAACATATTAGGTGATGCTGGCGAGACCAATATTCAGGGCGAGGACGTTAAAAAGCTTGATATTTTTGCCAATGAGCAGTTTATCTCCGCGTTAACAGCTGGAGGTGAGTGCTGTGTCATTGCCTCCGAAGAAAACGAAGACATTATCCCGATAGAAGGTGAAATTTCACGAGATGCAAAATATGTCATCCTCATGGATCCTTTGGATGGTTCTTCGAACATCGATGTTAACGTATCGATAGGTACTATTTTTTCCATCTACCGCCGAATTTCATTCAATGGCTCAGGTAGCTTAGAAGATTGTTTGCAGCCAGGAAGCGAACAAGTAGCAGCAGGATATGTAGTCTACGGCTCGTCGACTATGTTGGTTTATACCACAGGCCACGGCGTGAACGGCTTTACGCTCGACCCATCAATAGGCGAATTTTGTTTGTCGCACCCGAATATGAAAACGCCCGAAGACGGCTACATCTACTCAATCAACGAAGGCAACTACATACATTTTCCTGAGGGAGTGAAAAAGTATATCAAATACTGCCAGGACGAAGATAAAAAGACCAATAGGCCTTACAGTTCTCGCTACATTGGATCTATGGTGGCAGATTTTCACCGCAACTTGATTAAAGGAGGCGTATTTATCTATCCATCAACAGCCAGTTCACCAGACGGGAAATTACGCTTGGGTTACGAATGTAATCCACTTTCCTTTTTAGTAGAGCAGGCAGGGGGTAAAGCCACCGATGGATTTAATCGTATACTCGATATCCAACCAAAATCTCTGCATCAGCGTACGCCGATAGTATTAGGGTCTAAAAATATGGTTGAAAAGGTAGAGGAGTTTATGCGAACCTACAGTCCAGTCAAATCCACCGAATACTTCATCGGCTAAGGGCCTCGTAGGCGGTATCTATTAACCAGGGCCCCTGGTCAGCCGCTTCGGTGGCAAGTTCATCACAGCGGTTGTTCATAGGGTTGGAGGCATGGCCTTTTACCCAAACAAACTGCGGTTTTAATTTTTTATACAAGGGGAGGAGCCGTTGCCACAAATCTGGGTTTTTGACTTTATCCCAGTTCTTGCGTACCCAGCCGTCTATCCAGCGTTTTAGGAAAGCATCAACAACGTATTTCGAATCGGAGTAAATGGTGATTTGATGGTCACCGGATTTTAGACTTTCGAGCGCAACAATCACCGCCAACAATTCCATGCGGTTGTTGGTGGTGAAGCGAAAAGCTAGCGCCAACTCTTTGCGGTGACTTCCACTGAGCATTACAACGCCGCAACCTCCTTTACCTGGATTGCCCCGTGCTGCGCCATCGGTGTAAATATGAATTAGGGCCATGTAATAATTTCGGCTACAGTGAAAGTGGATCCACCCACATAAATAAGATCATCGGCATGACTTTCGGCGACAGCCGTTGCAAGTGCCGTTTTTACATCGATAAACGAACGCCCCAATAAGCCAAAAGTAGCCGCTTTTTCAGCCAATATCACTTCATTTAAAGCTCTTGGTATACTAGATTTACAAAAGTAATATATAGCCGATTTTGGAAAAATAGGTAATATTTGAGACAAATCTTTATCATTCACCACACCAAGAACAATGCGGCTTTCTTTGCGAGGTAGATTAGCCAGTTGTTCCATTACCAATTGCAGGCCATCGCTGTTATGAGCTGTATCGGCAATAATTAGGGGTTTTTGCCCCAATACGGTCCAGCGACCGGCAAAACCTGTCAATGAACGTACTTTTCCAAAAGCGGCTATTAGGTTTTCGTCTTCAATGTCCCAGCCATTGCGTTGTAGTACTTCCACCGCTGCCAAAACAGTAGCAATGTTGTAAGCCTGGTAGTTACCCGCCAAATCGACAAATAACTCTGCAAATCGTACCTTTTGAGCAGCTTTAACTTCATAAACAGCACCAACTCCAGCATATTTTTTGTGACTAACTTGAAAACGTTGATCGGCGAACTTTAGCAAAGCCCGCTTTTCGTTGGCAATGCGTTCAAAAACAGGGGCCAACTCTTCTTGTCGCTGACCCACAATTACGGGCACATCTGCTTTGATTATGCCTGCCTTTTCGGTGGCAATTAAGGTCAAAGTATCGCCCAACAAATCCATGTGATCCCAACCTATATTGGTGATGACCGATAAAATAGGTGTAATGACATTGGTGGAGTCGAGTCGACCACCCAAACCGGTTTCTATAATCGCAATATCCACCTTTTTACGAGTAAAATAATCGAAAGCCATGGCAACGGTCCATTCGAAAAACGAAGGCTGAATATTGAGTAATTGTGCTTTAGTTCGCTGTGTAAACTCCACCACATCACTTTCGCTAATCATTTCGCCGTTAATGCGGATTCTTTCTCTAAAATCCTGTAAATGAGGAGAAGTGTACAAGCCAGTTTTATAACCCGCTTCTTGCAAAATAGCAGCCAACATATGCGAAACAGAACCTTTCCCGTTCGTTCCGGCCACATGAATACTTTTAAACTGTTTCTGCGGATTACCCAAAAGTTTGCATAATGCGAGGGTATTGGTCAAGTCTTTTTTAAATGCAGCGGCACCCATGCGTTGGAACATGGGGAGCTGTTCATATAAAAAATCAAGGGTCTCCCGGTAGGCGGGATTGGTCATTTTAAGCTAAAGATGAAGGTAAGGGTGCCTTGTTGTTCGGCCGGTGCATTTTCAGCAGTCGAAAAGCGGGCTTTCATGGCCGCTTCTTCACATTTTTCCCATAAATCGGCATTCATAAGCGTAGTGCCCTTGCCGCCAGCTTTTACGCGGGTCACATTCCCATCTGGATCGACCCAAATAAAAACAATTACTTTGCCGGCAAACTGACTTCTATCGCTGAGGCTGGGGCGTTTGGTAAAGGCACGGCCTACCAAATTGTAATCGGGACTGCCAATTTCTCCACCCTGTCCACCTGCACCTTGGCGAGGATTATTTGGATCTCCATCAGGACTTCCTTGATTGCCTGTTCCTCCGGCAGTTCCTTGGCTACCACCTGAGCTACCCGAACCTTTGCCTGGGTAAAGTGCCTTGGGATTAACGGTAGGTTTAGGCTCCTCTACGGGCTTATCGGCAGGTTTATCGACGGGTTTGACGGGGTCTGTAGTTGGTTTTGGTCGTGTTACGGGCTTGATTGCGGCGGCTTCTTCCACATCTTGGGTCTGGCTGTTTAAATCAGCAGTTTCGGAGCTGCTACTGCTCGAAGGAGAAGCGGAGCTTTGCTGTTGGGCATCAGACCCTACTTCGGTGGGTTCGGTATCACCTGTGCCCGTTTCATCGAAACCAAAATTAATGGCTATACCCGACTCAACTGGCAAGGGAAGGGGGGTGCTAAAACCAAAAATCATAAACAGCACCAAAACCACTGCATGAAAAAAGGCAGTGCCGATAAATGCGTTGCGGCTGTTTCGTTTGTCGTTTTGTGCTTCCATCTTATTCCGGATTGGTCGCTAATATCATTTTAACTTTCAGCTTATTGGCAATGCCCATTACTTGAACAACATTGTCTATGGGTACACTTTTATCGGTATTTAACACTAGGGTACCCTCGGGATCACCCGACATAGCGCTGCTTATTAATGACTCGAGCTGACCGAACTCAACAGGCTCATTGTCAAAGTAATATTGTAAATTTTCATCTATACTAACTGAGCTCGTTTGTTTCGCCAAAGTTTGACCTGAACTTTTTGGCAAAAGCAGTTTCAGTGCGTTGGGGGAGACAAGTGTGGAGGTGAGCATAAAAAAGATGAGCAGCAAAAACACAATATCCGTCATCGACGACATACTGAATTCTACGCTCCTTTTATTGCGGCTTTTGAGGCTCATAGCTGCTTATTTAGAAGGTTCCTGCAGTAAATCGATAAACTCAATCGAGCGTGTTTCGAGTGTGTAAATCACTTTTTCAATCATCGCAACCAAAATATTGTAACCCACATAGGCCATAATGCCTACAATCAACCCGGCAGCCGTAGTAACCATAGCTTCATAAATACCACCAGATAAAAGCGCAGGATCAATGTTGTTTCCCGCTTTCGACATATTGTAGAATGCTTTAATCATGCCTGTTACTGTACCTAAAAAACCAATCATTGGTGCAGCACCCGCTATTGTAGCTAAAGCTGACATATTAGTTTCGAGTTTTCCTATTTCGATTTTACCCACGTTTTCGACTGAAGCTTCAATGTCTTTTAACGGACGTCCAATACGTAAAACGCCTTTGGAAAGCATACGAGCTAGCGGATGGTCGGTGTTTTTACAGAGGTCCTGGGCCGAATGAATATTGCCGCTCATCACATGGTCGCGCAATTGGTTCATAAAGGCAGGATCTTCTTTGCGTGCTTTACGTATTTTTTGGTAGCGTTCGATGAAAATATAGACCGCAATAATGGACAAAATCACCAACGGGATCATAAAGTAACCGCCTTTGGTCATCAGACTCAAGAGGTTAAGCTTTTCTTCAGTAGGCATGTCAATCGGCAGTGCTTGCTGGGTAATTTGAAGGAGAAGTGACATAAATAAGTAATTGGTCTTTAACGATGGGTACGAAGTGAATAGTGTAACGTCGGTAAAATTAGTAACTGGTAGCGCAGAAGGCACAATTGTGGAAACATCGGGCGTATATGTTGATAGTTTTTATTTGTGCTAAAACTTTGTTTTTCAGCCGTTTGGGCATATTCTGGTAAATTCACTAATAAACAATGCGTACAGAACAACTAAAAAACGCCTTTTTAGCCCTATTTTGCTTATTTTCGTTCCATTATATTTATTAGCAAAAACCCTAAATTGAATGGCAGAAGGCGAAAAAATCATACCTATCAACATTGAGGATGAAATGAAGTCAGCTTACATCGATTATTCGATGTCGGTTATCGTTTCCCGGGCACTTCCGGATGTTCGCGATGGATTAAAGCCAGTACACCGTCGTGTGCTGTATGGTATGCACGATCTGGGTGTTGGCTACAACAAACCATATAAAAAATCAGCACGTATCGTCGGGGAAGTTTTGGGTAAATATCACCCGCATGGCGACTCCTCTGTTTACGACGCTATGGTGCGCATGGCCCAAGAATGGAGCATGCGTTACATGTTGGTAGATGGACAAGGTAACTTTGGTTCTATAGATGGCGACAGTCCTGCCGCGATGCGTTATACTGAAGCTCGTTTTACCCGTATTGCCGATGAATTGTTGGCAGATATTGAAAAGGAAACGGTCAACTTTCAACTCAACTTTGACGATTCGCTAGAGGAACCTACGGTATTACCTGGCAAATTCCCCAATTTGTTGGTGAATGGTGCTTCAGGTATTGCTGTGGGTATGGCGACTAACATGGCACCTCACAATTTACGGGAGGTAGTCGATGGCATCGTTGCGTACATCGACAATCGTGAAATCACAGCTGAAGAACTGATTAAATACGTCAAAGCACCCGATTTCCCTACCGGAGGCATTATTTACGGCTACGATGGGGTGAGAGAAGGTTTGTTGACTGGTCGTGGACGCGTTGTCATTCGTGCCAAAGCCAATATTGAAGTACTCGATAACGGCCGGGAACGCATCATCATTACAGAGATACCCTTCATGGTGAACAAAGCCGATATGCTTCAGAAAACGGCTGACCTCATCAATGAAAAGAAAATCGAAGGTATCAGCGATCTCCGAGACGAATCGGACCGCGATGGTATGCGTATCGTCTACGAAATCAAACGCGATGCAATGGCAAGTGTGGTTTTGAACCACCTTTACCGCTACACCAGCCTGCAAAGTTCTTTTTCGGTCAATAATATCGCCCTGGTGCATGGTCGCCCAGTAGCCTTGAATGTCAAGGATCTGATGGTACATTTTGTGGACCACCGCCATGAAGTCATTGTCCGCCGTACCGAATATGAACTCCGCGAAGCCCAGAAAAAGGCACACATCCTACAAGGTTATCTGATTGCACTTGATAATCTAGATGCTGTTATCAAGCTCATACGCGAATCCCGGACACCAGATGATGCGAAAGATGGGCTCATTGCCAATTTTGGTCTGAGCGATATCCAAGCAAAAGCTATACTTGAACTCCGTTTACAGCGCCTCACCGGCATGGAAATGGATAAAATCAAGAAGGAGTATGAAGAAATCATGGCCCTTATCTCGCGTTTGGAAGCCATTCTCTCCGATGAAGGTGCACGCATGCAAATCATCAAAGCTGAGTTGGCCGAAATCCGTGAACGTTATGGCGATGATCGCCGGTCGGTAATTGAATATGCTGCTGGTGATTTCCGAATGGAAGACATGATTGCTGACGAAGAAGTAGTCATTACTATTTCGCACCTCGGCTATATGAAACGCACTGCATTGAGCGAATATCGCGTACAAAATCGCGGTGGTCGAGGTATGATGGGTGGCGCTACCCGCGATGCCGATTTCATCGAACACATATTTACCGCAACCACCCATAACTATATGCTCTTCTTTACTGAGCAAGGACGTTGTTTCTGGATGCGTGTTTACGAAATACCGGAAGGTGGTAAAAACACCAAGGGAAGGGCAGTGCAGAATATGCTAGCCATCCCGAATGATGATAAAATCAGGGCCTATATTAACGTAAAAACGCTCAGCGATGAGGAATACCTAAACAAAACCTTTATCATCTTTTGTACTAAACAAGGGGTTATCAAAAAAACTAGCCTCAAGGCTTACAGCCGTCCAAGGCAATCGGGTATTAATGCCATCAGTATTAATGAAGGGGATCAATTGCTCGAAGCTAGACTCACTACCGGAAATACAGAAGTATTGCTGGCCGTGAAGAGTGGGCGCGCAATTCGTTTTAATGAAAAAACCGTGCGCAGCATGGGCCGTACAGCAACGGGTGTGCGCGGCATAAGCCTCGACAACGATGTTGACGAAGTAATTGGCATGGTGTGCGTCGACGATGCAGAAAGCACAATATTGGTTGTTTCCGAGAAGGGCTATGGCAAACGTTCAGACCTTGACGAATACCGTATTACCAATCGAGGAGGTAAAGGCGTGAAAACGCTTAACATCACCGAAAAAACAGGCTCATTGGTAGGCATCATGGACGTAACCGACAAAGATGACTTAATGATCATCAACAAAACCGGTGTAACCATTCGCCTTTCAGTAGACGAATTAAGGGTAATGGGTCGTGCAACCCAAGGTGTCCGTTTGATCAAACTTAAAGAAAGCGATACCATCGCGTCAATTGCCAAAGTGGGTAGGGAAGAGGAAGATGAAAATGCAGCCACCGAAGATGGAATCGAAAATGACGGCACGGACATTGATATAAATAATTCAGCTGACGAAACAGGTGGCGAAGCAACCCCTGAAACCGAAGCGTAAACCAATCTTAAGTATAATCAAAAAAGGAGTATGAAAAAGTATCTCTTAACTGCCCTGATGCTTATTACGGGTGTTGCACTGTATGCGCAAAGTCAGAAAGTACAAACCGCCATCATTTCACAACGATATGGCGAACTCGACAAAGCCAAAGCCGCGATTGATGAGGCTGTAGTCCACCCCAAAACAAGCAAAGACGCCAAAGCTTGGTTTTATCGTGGTGATATTTATTTATCGCTACATAACAATGAAAAGTACGGAAATCTTACCGACGACGCTTTGAAGGTAGCACTGGAGAGTTACAAAAACTGTTTGGCCTACGATACCAAAAACGATTATTCCGATGACATCAACAAAACCAAACTGCGTTTGGTAACCGGTAATTTATATAACCGAGGTGTTGAGGAGTTTATGCAAAAGAAGTTCGATAAAGCCCTGACTACATTTGAGGTGCTGCTAACTGAAATTCCGAATGACACTTCGGTCATTTTTAATGCCGCATTGGCTGCTGAAAAAATCAAAAACAGCGAAAAAGCGAAGATGTACTTTAATCAGCTATTGGAAAATAACTACCGCAAACCCGCCATCTACCAAACTTTAGCGCAATTGGCAAAAGCAGAAAAAGACACTGCAAAAGCCATAGAATATTTGGCAGCGGGGCGTAAGGAGTTTCCAAATGAAATTGGCCTAGTGATTGACGAACTCAATATTTATTTATTGCAAAATCGTCAAGTAGAAGCCATTAAAAATCTTCAAGATGCAATCAAGCTAGATCCGAAAAATCAAAGCCTCTTTTTTGCTTTGGGTACAGCCTACGACCAAACCAAACAGCTCGATAAAGCAGTGCCAAATTATCTTAAGGCCATAGAACTTAAGCCAGACTATTTTGATGCTTCTTACAACTTAGGTGCATTGTATTTTAACCGTGCTGCTGAGATGTTGAATGAAGCCAATAAAATCCCTTTCAACGAGCAGAAAAAATTTGAAGCCGCTAAAGCCAAAGCTGTAGCCGAGTTTAAATTGGCCCAGCCGTATTTAGAAAAAGCACATGTTTTAGACCCCAAAGATCTCAATACAATGATTTCATTACAACAGATGTATGGTCAATTGAATATGACCGAAAAGTCTGTGGAAATGAAAAAGAAACGCGAAGCGCTCAAGTAAGCATTAAAAATTTAGAAAAAGCTGTCTTTCTCACCGAAGACAGCTTTTTTTGTGTCATGCTTTTGCCTGAAAACTTTGTCAACCGTTTGGATGCCGAATTGCCAAACGAGGCAGCTGCATTAATTCAAAAAAAATTAGCAAGGGCAACCGCCTGTAAGTGTACGTCTGAATCTCAATAGAACAGGGGCAATTAATCTGCCTTTGGGTGAAAGCGAGCCAGGGGCAGGTCGTGGTTATTATTTGAATTGCTGAAAGCAGGTGTTCGTTTAGGTAAATGGCAAGGCTCGGTGTTTAAACCAGATCATGATGCAGCTGTTCTGTCGCCAGAAATTACCGATGTTCCAAAAATCGAACTAGCTATAGAGGAGGCTCGCCGGTATTTATCGCAATTACCGTTTTACATCCGACAGACTGAGCTAGGCTGGCAGATGGTAACTTAGAATTGTTTTGTTTAAGCTGGGTTCAACAAGTACCCGATGAAAGGCGCAACGGCTACCCACATGCCTGGTACATCAGGATGTCGCTGCCAGCTTAAGCAGCGCCCTGTGAATGGTTAATACCTGTGGGAGAAGGGTATTTTCGCCATCATTAAGAATGATATAATCTGCCATTTCAAGCTTTTTCGCCTCAGGAAGCTGGTTTTGAATACGGGCTTGCACCTCGGCTCTAGTAATCTGATTCCGGTCCATAACCCGCTGTATGCGCAATTCCTCCGGTGCACTGATGACGATGAGTTTGTCGAGTTTGTTGTAAGAACCGCTCTCGATTAATAATGCAGCTTCCTTAATTACATAAGGCGCTTTTTGACCTATGATCCATTTTTCCGTATCCTGTGCTACCGCTGGATGAACCAAATTATTGAGTTGATCTAATAAATGTTTATTCCCAAAAACCAGTTTTGAAATCAAAACGCGATTGAGTTCTGCGTCAACATAGGCTTCTTCACCAAACATAACTGTAATCTGCTTTTTCAATTCAGGATCTTTGGTCATCAAACGTTTAGCAGCAGCATCAGCATCATAAATAGGTATGCCTAATGTCTGAAAAAGGAGACAAACAGTTGTTTTCCCGCTGCCAATACCGCCCGTTATGCCTACTTGTATCATGGCAGAATATAATCAATCTGTTTTGGAAACACTTTGAAACGTAAAACTTCCGGTTGACTACAGCTCACAATAACAGCAAGATGACCTGACGCAGTTCGATTTTCCCAGTAACAATTCACTTTGAAATCGCTGGCACCTATATTTTTGAAATGGTGTAAAGCTGCTTCAAAACTTACTTCTATAGTGGCAGGAACCAAGCGTATGCCAGGAATTTCCGGAACCAGTTGAATGGGGAGCGTTAGTTTGCCTTCAGTAATACGATGAACTGGGACTTCAACCAGCACCTGGTTTTTGCGGACAAAAAGTAAGGTATCCGATGGTGGCAACAAATTGTTTGCAAAACGCAAAGTGGCTTTTAGGTTCTCGTGGTGTGCGGCTTCTAAATGCAGTTCATTGGGGGGATTTCTGAGCGGTCGATAGCTAAAAATCCGGATGGAATCAGGCAAAAATTTTAGTGGGGCCGTTTGTCCGTAGCCCGGTGAAAAATGTAGCTTCAAATTGGGCTTGATGGCAATATTTCGACCATAAAGTTTGCGATAACGAAAATGAAAAGTGTCAGGATGAAAACGAATGAGTTGTAACTTAGGTAAAACCTGTGCAGCGAAAACTGGATGCATATTTTGAACGTTGACCAAGCTGCTATCATCGAATTGCCCAGGATAAGCGCTTAATTCAAACTTTTTGAGCCTTTGATACTGTTGTATCAATTCTAAACCTCTGCCGTATAGCTCTATTTCAAGCGTACGCACGGAATCTCCGCTCAGTTCGATGTCTTCTAACATGGGTCGTGCAACCACACGCAAACTAAAGGTATGAGAATAGGGGGCATTGATGGCGGTTAGAAACCACAACAACAACGAAACAAGCCAGGCTAACAGAAAGACAATGCTTTTCTGTTGCCTGGCTTGATTACGCCAGAATTTGACGAGTTTATCGGTCAAAGCACCGATGATCTTATTTTTTAGCGACTACTTTTTCAACCGGGTAGGCAGAAAGGGTGTTTTCAGGAGAGATCGCAGATTTTTCGATTTTCAAACGATTCTGACCCTCAACTTCAACAATTATTGTGGTGTCGTTAACTTCAACCACTTTGGCGTGAATACCACCAATGGTAACTACTTTGTCGCCTTTATTGATGTTTTCACGAAACGATTTTTGGTCTTTCGCTTTTTTACTTTGCGGACGAATCATGAAAAAATATATCACCACAAAGATGAGTAACCAAGGTAGGAGGGCAGTCCAAGGATTGGAAGAAGCGCCTTCAGCCTGAGGGGCCATGAGAACGAGAAAATTGTATAACATAATATTAGTTTGTAATGACTTCTGATTTGATTTTCAATTCATTGGTATTCGGAATCGTGTTGGCTACAATGGTAACTTGCTTTTCCTGTATGCCAGAACGACCTTCGCTATTGAATTGGACTTTGATATAACCGGTTTTTCCAGGTTTAATAGGCTCTTTTGGGAATTCAGGAACGGTACAACCACAGGATCCTGCGGCGGTACTGATTATGAGATCAGATTTACCTGTGTTCGTGAATTTGAAGGAATACGTCACTTTTTCACCGGACGTAATTTTGCCGAAGTCGTGAAAATCTTTATCAAACGTCATCTGTGGAAGTTTGTCTGGATTCACCTCTTCAGCATTATCTGCTGAGATTGGATTGGAAATAACGGCGCTATCAATGGTTTCTGATGCTTCCTTTTCACCGCAGCTCATAAATATAAAAGCTGCTAAACCAATGGCTAAAAATTTAATTTTCATTCTAATAATCCCCTTCCGGCTTTTTGAATCATGCCTTTCTCCATCATCTCTTTGCTGATAGAATCGAGCAATCCGTTAACAAAAATATTACTTTTTGGTGTACTGTAGTCCTTGGCCAACTCAATGTATTCATTGATGGTGACTTTAACCGGAATACTCTCAGCATGCGCCAATTCGGCTATGGCCATTTTGATTAACAATATGTCCACTTGGGCAATACGATCAACATCCCAATGGCTGGTGCGTTCTTGTATCATAGCGCTGTATTGTTCGTCGTTTACAATAGACTTGCGGAAGAGGGTTAGGGCAAAATGCCAGTCTTCATCCCAGTCTTTTGAAATGCTGATCAAACGAAATTGGTCCTTAGATTTAAAAATCTCCTTGATGGTTTTAATTACCGCAGAGCCTACCAAATCCTGGTCCGATTCCCAATACATACTTTTTTCTTCCATAAAAGAGGAAACATACTCGCTTTTCTGAACCAACTGTTTGTAGAGATATAACATCATGTCCATATCTTCAGTGAGCTGGTGTTCCGGTGAGCCAATGTATTTTTGATATTCTTCTGTTTTAACCAGTTCACCGTAGACTTTACGCAGCATATCGGGTTCTAACAACTGATTTTTAATCTTAAACCGCTTCAATAATTGGTTGTATTCGTTGTTTTCACAGAGATAAATCGCATATAGATTGCCCCCAAACTTCCGGGTTTCTTTGCGGTTTTGAATAGTAGCCATCATTTTGGCGTCCTGATCATCAGCATACAAATGACTGTAATGCACCAAATCGTCGAGCAACTTCAACGAAAGCACATAGGCCTCCGTCATCTTGTCGATGTTGCGGTATAATTCTTTTTCGCCTTTCTCAAGATCCCTTACTTCCGAGCTGTACCATGCGTACATAGATTGTAAGGTTTTGAGTCGGATATGTCGTCTGTTTAGCATCGGGTCTTAGCGACGAGTTTTAAGGTTAGCCATAGCTTCGATACGACGTTCAGCCAATTTTTGCGCTGCTACAAGCGTAGAAATGCCTTCGGCGCGCGCCGTTTCAAAAATGGCTAAAGTCTGGTTGTAGATATTTTCAGTCTTCGACATTGCATTTTGACGGTTATAACCCTCCAATTCGCTGTATACATTGATTAAACCACCTGCATTAATCACAAAATCAGGTGCATAAAGGATATTGCGGTCCATGAGCATTTTCATATGCTTTGCGGTGTCTTTCAACTGGTTGTTGGCTCCACCCGCAACGATGGCACACTTTAATCTAGCAATAGTATCGTCGTTTAAGGTTGCGCCTAGGGCACAGGGGGCGTAAATGTCCATGTTTACGTCGTAAACGTCTTCTGGGGCGATTACTTTAACTCCACCATGTACGCTAGTAATTTTCTGCAACTGGTCTTCGAAAATATCGCTGACATAAACTACAGCACCTTCTTTGATCAGGTTATCTATTAGATATCGGCCAACATTACCAGCACCTTGTACCATTACTTTTTTGCCCTGAAGGCTGTCGTTGCCGTATACCTGTTTTGCGGAGGCTTTTACGCCCATATATACGCCATAAGCAGTTACAGGAGACGGGTCGCCGCTGCCACCTTTGTGTTCAGGCAGCCCGCTCACACTTTTGGTCTCCATGGCTATCCATTCCATATCCTGCTTGCTTGTACCCACATCTTCAGCAGTGATGTATTTTCCACCCAAGCTGTCCACGAATTTGCCATAACGACGGAAATAGGCTTCTGATTTATCTTTGCGCGAATCACCTAGGATTACGGCTTTACCACCACCTAAATTCAAACCGGCAACCGCCGCTTTGTAGGTCATGCCTTCCGACAAACGGAGGGCATCAGTCAACGCATCGAGATCACTCGCATACTGCCACATGCGCGTTCCGCCCAATGCGGGGCCCAATACAGTGTTGTGAATGGCTATGATGGCGCGAAGGCCAGTCTTTTCGTCGTGGCAGAAAACTACCTGCTCGTGCCCCATAGAAGCAATCTGGTTGAAGATCACATCGGTGGACTTTTTGTCGGCGACTGCTGTCATGTGAAGGAACGTTTTTTAAGGAAACAGGGCAAAGGTAGCCGATTAATTTCGTTTTTCCCATCGTACCTTTGGCTTTCCAAATGGGTAAACTGGCATCTCTTAATCGATTTTTTTCCAAATACCGCGTTCGATTCGGGTTGGGCATTTTGTTTGTGCTCATTTCCAATTGGTTCGGAGTTTTGCCACCCCAAATCATTCGTCATGCCATCGATTTAATTGTGATCTCAATCGATACGTATCGCATGTTTGACGGAAGTTTTTTGCAGGAGGCTTTTTATGGTGCGTTTACTGGCTTTTTACTGCTATTTGCGGTACTGGTATTGATATTATCGGTGTTAAAAGGGCTGTTTATGTATTTTATGCGGCAGACCATCATTGTTATGTCGCGCTGGATTGAATATGATCTCAAAAACGAACTATACGATAAGTACCAGGCCCTGTCGCTTTCATTTTATCGAAAAAATAATACCGGCGACTTAATGGCGCGTATAAGTGAGGACGTTTCAAAGGTGCGGATGTACGTTGGCCCTGCGGTGATGTATGGCATCAACCTCATCGCACTTTTTGTGTTTGTAATAACTGTGATGGTTAAGGTAAATCCTGAGCTTACCTTTTATGTATTGATGCCTTTGCCGGTGCTTGCGTGGGGCATATATTATGTCAACAACCTCATATTAAGTCGCTCAACTGCTATCCAGCAACAATTGGGTCAACTTACCTCATTCAGTCAAGAAGCCTATTCCGGTATACGCGTAATTAAATCCTATGGTCGAGAGCAGTCATTTTCAAAACTCTTCACCCACGAACTCGAAGACTTAAAGGGTAAAGCAATGCGTTTGGTGAAGGTAGAAGCTTTGTATTTTCCCTTAACTACGCTATTGATCGGTTTGAGCACCATCATCACTGTTTATATGGGTGGCTTACAAGTTGCGGCCGGCGCTATTACGGCGGGTAACATAGCGGAATTTGTGATTTATGTAAATATGCTCACCTGGCCTGTCACTTCCGTAGGCTGGGTAGCCTCCATCATGCAACAAGCCGCCGCTTCACAGCAACGTATAGATGCCGTATTGCACCAAAAAAGCGACATAGATAATAATGTAGGCAAATCCATTCTGTTGCAGGGCGATATCCGTTGGGATAAAGTAGGGTTTACTTATAAGCAGTCGGGTATACAAGCATTACAAAATATAAGTTTCAACTTAAAACCGGGTCAAACCCTCGGTATTATCGGTAGGACAGGTGCAGGTAAATCTACATTAGCAAACCTCATGAGCCGGTTATATGACCCTACTGAAGGTAAAATTTTTATCGATGGTGAAGATATTACTAGCCTTAATCCTGGTGATTTACGTCGGCAAATGGGCTACGTGCCTCAAGAAGTTTTTCTATTTTCTGATAGCATCTCCAACAATATCAGCTTTGGGTTAGACAATTTCAGCGAAGACCAAATAGAACGGGCTGCACAACAAGCTGCATTAACACCAACGCTCGCTGCCTTACCCGATGGTTATAAAACCTTATTGGGAGAAAGAGGCGTAACCTTATCCGGTGGGCAAAAACAACGATTGGCTATCGCTAGGGCACTTATTCGCAAACCTAAGGTGTATGTCATCGACGACTGTTTGAGCGCACTTGATACCCAAACAGAAAAAGAAATTTTAAGTAACATCCACCAGCTTACCCGGGATACTACGACCATCATTATTAGTCACCGAATTTCTTCTGTAATGCATGCTGATCAAATCTTGGTACTCGACCACGGCGTTTTAGTGGCCAGCGGCACCCATGACGAATTGTTACGTGAAGGGGGCTTTTACAACGACATCTACCAAAAACAACAGCAAGCAGAACGAGATGGACAGTCGCTACCTATTGACTGAGCCGCATATTCCACAATCCTTCGCCTGACATGGTGGAAAACAAAGCGATGTAGTTTACGCCAAGATTCGGCTATTTTTATTCCATAAACTAGAAGTCATGGAGGAGTACGATAACAGGTCTGATCGCAGACAACGGGATGAAGTTTTTTCGAAAAAAATCAGAGCAGGCAAACGCACCTACTTTTTTGACGTAAAAGCCACCAGAGGCAATGATTATTACCTCATCATTACAGAAAGCAAACGGGGTTTTGATGATGGTCAATTTGTGAAACATAAGATATTCCTGTATAAAGAGGACTTCAACAAGTTTATGGCTGGCTTGAGCACTACCATCGACCATGTTAAAACTGAATTGATGCCAGATTACGATTTTGAACAATTCGATAAATTGGACGAAGAAAACGATAATGAAGCCCCTCAATAGTACTGTAATTTAGCATGGCATACGATAAAATAGACGCACTCAATCAAGTGGCTGAATTTCACCGCACCTTCAAACACCCCATTGTTGATGCGCCAGGAATTCCTGCAGCCGATCGCTGTAATTTGCGGGTAAACCTCTTGGCAGAAGAGGTAAAAGAGCTCCAAGAAGCCATAGCTGCTGGCGATCTTGTAGAAATTGCAGACGCACTTTGCGATATCCAATACGTGCTTTCGGGTGCTGTACTTGAATTTGGTTTAGCCGATCGTTTTGCGACTTTGTTTAACGAAGTTCAACGCTCGAACATGAGTAAGGCTTGCACTACACTTGCAGAGGCTGAAGCTACGGTAGCTTATTATGCCGAGAAAAAGAGCGAAAGTTGCTACATCCGAGAGGTAGACGGGAAATTTTTGGTTTATCGTGATGGAGACCATAAAACCATGAAGTCAGTAGCCTATTCTCCAGCACAACTAGCCGCATTGGTAAAATAATTTTCAGCAATTCGATCTTTTTTTGTCATTCATACGTTAGTGTGTACATGAACCGGATACTTACTTTCCTATTATTGTGTTTGACGACCACAACGGCTTGTGGTCAGAAGCCAGCTAAAGAAACTAATTTAAGTCCGGTATTAACTTCAACATTAACCATGGGAAAAGAATCTGCCACATTTGGCGCTGGCTGTTTTTGGTGTATAGAAGCTGTTTTTCAGCAATTAAACGGGGTAGATACGGTTATTTCAGGTTACGCAGGAGGTAAAATAGCCAATCCAACCTACCGGGAGGTTTGCTCTGGACTTACAGGTCATGCCGAGGTGGCCCGTATCACTTACGATCCGAATGTCATCAGCTTTAAGGAGTTGTTAGAGGTATTCTGGCAAACGCATGACCCGACGTCTTTAAACCGCCAAGGTGCGGATGTAGGTACGCAATACCGCTCGGTGGTTTACTATCACAACGAAAAACAGAAAGAAGAGGCTGCGTTTTATAAAGCCGAATTAGATGCTTCTGGGGCTTTTTCCAGACCGATTGTGACTGAAATAAGTCCTTTACCCACCTTTTACGTAGCTGAGGAATACCATCAAAATTACTATAAGCAAAATGGGGAAGAGTCTTATTGTCAGTATGTTATTCAACCTAAATTGGATAAATTTCGCAAGGCTTTTTCAACTAAACTGAAATAATAACTACAAGCGGCGCATTTCTCGCCTCGCTCGGGATACAAATCCGGCTGAGCCGAAGGTCAATTCATCTTCGAGTATTAAACGAATTTCTGGTTTAAGTTCAGATAGCACCTGAGCCATATTCACCAAGCTGGTCATGGCATTTACCCGGATAGCAATAGCAGCCTGTCGATTTGTGAGATGCTCAAAACACAACTGAACGGTTTCGCCTAAATGTTCTTGAGGCGCGTTTAATTGTTGTAATGCGCTGAAAAATCCTCTTTTAATCGCATCGTGGGTGTTGGTTTGACCAACTAAGGTCAAAAGCGCTGACCAATGCAAATAACAAATTTGAGGAAAATCCGGTGCTATTTCACTAAATACCCAGGCAGCTCGCCTTGCAAGTTCAGTGTTTTTGCCTAAAATAATTTTGATAAGATCCTCGAAAAGAATCACATCTGAGCCGATAGTGTGGATAATCCTATCTGTATTGGCTTTGGAATGATTAGTAGCCAACAAGTTTTGGATGGTTAACATACTTATACTTTTTCGAGTACAAATATGTCCTGAAAATCGACCGAATCTGGTGTTCCACGCCAGGAACCAGGATAAAATGCCTTGACTTCAAGTCCAGCTAGCTGCAGGCGTTGTTGCAACCAATCTATCTTATAGGCTACATTACCTGCCTTGGCATGTAAGTCGAGCAAACGATAATCACCCATGTCATAGCTGAAATCGAAAGAGGCCTTGTTCTCTTTAATTTGTTTTTCTGCAGCGGCATCTAAGACAAAAAAAGTGACAAAACAATGGCCACCTTTTTTAGAAACACGTGAAATTTCTTTCAGGTAGTTTTCAGTTTCTTCCGGTAACATATGTGTAAAAACAGATGTGAGAAATGAAAAATTAAACTGATTGCTGTTGTATGGAAAGCGAAAGTTTCGACCGTCTTCAGCCGCATCGGTTTTATATAAGTCGTTGTACAATGACACCAAGCGAAAACGGAAATTGGCGTGATTAGCTGAAATATGCTGTTGGCACCAATTTATACCTACCGGCATGATATCGAAGCCTTCATAGCGTCCAGAAGCTGGATCCAAATAGCGTGTGAGCGGGATGGCCATTCGTCCGATCCCGCAACCTATGTCGAGCACCTGATGTTCTGGCTGTAGGCCTCCCAACTGAATGAAATGCTCCAAAAAACGTTCCCCTTGCCCTATAAAATCCCCTGAACCAACAAATATTAGTCCTTTGGGTGGCATTAAACTGCGGCTTGGATTAAGGTAGTGAAATACCAAATCGTGAGGGAAATACCAGAGTCGTCTTACCCAAAAACGAAGATCAGGAGGGATGGCATAAAATAAGCGTCTTTGTAAACTCATTTTAGCAGTTGTTCATAGAT